>CAZKLM010000007.1:0-85541 GCA_964553755.1 uncultured Acholeplasmataceae bacterium | reverse complement strand
TAGAGGATTGGCTTCTTATCTTTTTACCTATTCAAGAATCTTAGTTACCGATCCTGCACCTACGGTGCGTCCGCCTTCACGAATGGAGAACTTCGTTCCTTCTTCGATAGCGATTGGGTGGATCAACTCAACAATCATGACGGTGTTATCGCCAGGCATAACCATTTCTGTACCTTCTTGCAAGGTGATGACACCTGTCACATCAGTTGTACGGAAATAGAATTGTGGACGATAGTTTGAGAAGAACGCCGTGTGGCGGCCGCCTTCTTCTTTAGAAAGAACGTATACTTGTGCTTCAAATTTGAAGTGTGGGTTAACGGACTTTGGTTTAGCAAGCACTTGACCTCTTTCAACTTGGTCACGGGATACGCCGCGTAACAAAGCGCCAATGTTGTCACCAGCTTGAGCGAAATCAAGAAGTTTTCTAAACATTTCAACACCGGTACATACCGTTTGTTGGGTGTCACGAATTCCTACGATTTCAACGGGTTCGCCGACTTTAATTTGACCTCTTTCAACACGTCCAGTCGCAACAGTGCCACGACCAGTGATGGTGAAGACGTCTTCAACAGGCATTAAGAAAGGTTTGTCAGTTTCTCTGACAGGTGTGTCGATATAGGTATCAACCGCTTCCATCAATTCAATGACTTTGTCTTGCCATTGAGGTTCGCCGTTTAATGCACCAAGTGCAGATCCACGAATCACAGGAATGTCGTCTCCTGGGAAGTCATACTCTGAGAGAAGTTCGCGTACTTCCATTTCAACAAGGTCTAACAACTCTTCGTCATCAACCATGTCGGATTTGTTCAAGAAAACAACAAGCTTTGGAACGCCGACTTGGCGAGAAAGCAAAATGTGTTCTCTTGTTTGTGGCATAGGGCCATCTGCTGCAGATACAACAAGAATCGCGCCATCCATTTGAGCGGCACCTGTAATCATGTTTTTAACATAGTCCGCGTGTCCTGGGCAGTCAACGTGTGCATAGTGACGAGCTGCAGTTTGGTATTCTACGTGCGCTGTATTGATGGTAATACCGCGTGCCTTTTCTTCTGGTGCGCTATCGATGGATGCATAGTCTTTCACTTCTGCCAATCCTTGTTTGCTTAATACAACGGTGATTGCGGCTGTCAAAGTGGTCTTACCATGGTCAACGTGTCCGATGGTACCAATGTTAACGTGTGGCTTTGTTCTTTCAAATTTTTGTTTTGCCATTTGGTTTTTCCTCCTAATTTAGAATGAGTTTTATTTTTGTTCGATATGTTTTTTTAATGACCATATCTATTGTATATGAAATTCGGTTCTTTTGCAAGAAGATTAGAGTGAACCCCTCTTTTTCATGATCTCTTCCATAATGGACTTTGGCGTTTTCTCATAGCGGGAAAACTGCATCATGAAATTGGCTCTTCCTTGCGTGTTTGAACGGAGTGCCGTGGCGTATCCGAACATTTCGGAAAGCGGCACACTGGCACGGATGGCAACGGCATTGCCGCGCCCTTCTTGTGATTCTAGTCTTCCACGTCTTGACGTTAAGTCCCCAATTACGTTTCCGACAAAATCATTGGGAGCAACGACTTCAACGTCCATGATGGGTTCCAAGATAATGGGATCCGCTTTTTTAGCGCATTCTTTGATGGCCATGGATGCTGCAATCTTGAACGCCATTTCCGAAGAATCGACTTCATGATAAGATCCATAATGAAGGGTTGCTTTAATATCAATCAAAGGATAACCGGCAACAATCCCGTTGGGAAGCGCTTCTTCAAGACCTTTTTGAACAGCGGGAATGTATTCTCTTGGAATCACACCACCGACGACTTTGTCGATAAATGTAAATCCTTTACCTGGATTCGGCTCGAATTTGATGACCACGTGTCCATATTGGCCGCGGCCACCGGATTGTCTGACGAAGCGAGACTCGATATCCGCTGTTCCGGATATGGTTTCTCTAAAGGATACTTGGGGTTCGGCAACATTAGCTTCCACCTTGAACTCTCTTTTTAGACGATCCACGATGATTTCCAAGTGCAACTCGCCCATTCCGGCGATGATGGTTTGACCGGTTTCACGGTCGGTATAGGTCTTAAATGTCGGATCTTCTTCTGCAAGTTTTTGCAAGGCAATCCCCATTCGTTCCTGGTCTTGTTTGGTTTTTGGTTCAATCGCAACGTTAATCACTGGCTCTGGAAACACCATGGATTCCAAAATGATATCATCGTTTTCCATAGCGAGTGTATCGCCTGTGGTGGTGTCCTTTAGACCCACGACGGCTGCAATATCCCCTGCGAATACTTCTTTAATTTCTTCTCGATGGTTTGCATGCATCTGAAGGACACGACCGAATCGTTCCCGGATGCCTTTTTTAGTGTTTTTTACGTAGGATCCTGCTTGAATCGTTCCTGAATACACCCTGAAGAAGGTGATTCGGCCCACATAAGGATCAGTCATCACTTTGAATGCCAGGGCAGAAAACGGCTCCTGATCATTCGCGTGTCTGGCGATTTCATTGCCATCGCTGTCATGACCGATAACTGCGTCTATATCCGTTGGGGCTGGCAAATAGTCAATCACCGCATCTAAGACCAATTGAACCCCTTTGTTTTTAAAGGATGTTCCGCAAACAACAGGGAAGAATTCGACACGTAGCGTTCCTTTACGAATGGCTTTTTTGATTTCCGCTTCGGAAACCTCTTCACCTTCTAGGTACTTCATCATGATGTCCTCGCTGAAATCTGCACAGGCTTCAATCAACTCCATGCGCTTTTGTTCAACCAGATTTTTTAAATGGCTTGGGATTGGGATTTCTTTTTTGCCTTCATCGGGTGTGCCGTCGTAATGATACGCTTTGCGGCTAATCAGATCGATGATTCCATTGAAATCAGATTCTGAGCCGATTGGCCATTGGATGGCTACTGCTTTAACACCAAGACGGTTGTGCATGGTCTTGATAGCGTGCTCGAAATCCGCACCAATTTTGTCCATTTTGTTGATGTAAACAATGCGTGGAACTTTGTATTCTGTGGCTTGTCTCCAGACCGTTTCTGTCTGGGGTTCAACACCTGCTTGCGCATCTAAGACTGTGATAGCACCGTCTAGTACACGCAATGATCTTGAAACTTCTACTGTAAAATCAACGTGGCCTGGGGTATCAATGATGTTAATGCGGTAATCCTTCCAATACGCTGTGGTCGCAGCGGAGGTAATGGTTATCCCGCGTTCTTGTTCTTGTTCCATCCAGTCCATCGTAGCAGCACCATCGTGAGTCTCACCAACCCGATGAATTTTACCAGTATGGTACAAAATTCGTTCTGTAGTTGTCGTTTTTCCCGCATCAATGTGCGCCATGATGCCGATATTGCGGGTTTTTTCTAATGAAAATACACGAGGCATAAATCGTTCTCCTTCTTACCAGCGATAGTGAGCAAATGCTTTATTTGCTTCAGCCATGCGGTGTACATCTTCGCGTTTTTTGACAGCTGCACCTAAACCTTGAGATGCATCCATGATTTCCTTGGCTAACTTTTCTTCCATGGTCTTATCATTTCTTAAGCGCGCGTAGTTGACTAGCCATCTAAGGCCTAGTGCTTGTTTTCTTGCCGGTCTGACTTCAGTCGGCACTTGATAGTTTTGTCCACCAATACGGCGTGAACGAACTTCGATGATGGGCATGATATTATTTAAAGCTTCATTGAAGACTTCAATTGGTTCACGGCCAGTCACTTCTTTTACTCGATTGAATGCACCGTATAAGATGCTTTGAGCTGTTCCCTTTTTACCCTCTTCCATGATGGTGTTAACAACGCGTGTCACCAGTTTGGAATGATATATGGGATCAGGCAATACATCTCGTTTGACGATATGTCCTTTACGTGGCATGAGTTCACCTTCTTCCTTTTCAATTCGTATGTTTTATTGATTGATTTTTATTTCTTTCCTGCTGGTTTTGCTACAGGTTTACCGGCTACGGCTTTGCCTGCCTTTGGACGCTTAGCGCCATATTTGGATCTGGCTTGCTTACGATTCGCAACGCCTGAAGTATCCAATGTTCCGCGAATGATGTGGTAACGTACCCCTGGAAGGTCCTTAACACGTCCACCACGAATCAAGACGACACTGTGTTCTTGAAGTGAATGTCCGATTCCTGGAATGTACGCAGTCACTTCGGTTTGGTTACTCAAACGGACACGCGCATATTTACGAAGTGCAGAGTTAGGTTTTTTAGGTGTCATGGTGGTCACACGGGTGCATACGCCTCTTTTTTGAGGGGAGTTATACTCTTTTGTGTGCTTTTCCAAACTGTTGTAGCCATACCCTAAAGCTGGTGACTTCGATTTGTAATCCTTGTCGGTTCTACCACTTTTGACGAGTTGTGAAATTGTTGGCATCGATAGGTCTCCTTTCTTAAAACACATACCCAAGTGTTTCATTTTTAGTTTTAAAAAATATTTACGGCTTTATGAAGCCATAAATCTCGTGTGTGCTTCATCTGTTTTACACAGCGTTTTTATTATATCTTTTTTTCTTTTCTTTGTCAATGATTTTCTCTTTAAAAGATAAAAAACGCACACGAAGTGAGCGTTTATTTCATCTTTTTAAATCCATAGATGGAGCCAATGAGTTGATTGACCAAACGGTTGGGGAGTACCTTACTTAAGAAAACGAAAACTTTGTATTTAAACCCGACAGTGATTCGCAAAGGAATACGTTTTTTTTGAATCAGTTTGGCAAGGGTGGTGGCCATAATCAGGGGGTCCATTCCGTTTTGTTCATCGTGTTCCATCAGTTTTACACTTTTTTCAACCCGTTTTTTATAGATGTCCGAGTCCATCTTGTTTTTCCGTCTATTTTTGGTAAATCCCGTTTTAATGTCGCCCGGCATCACCGCACATACCTGAATACCATAGGGTGAAACTTCCGTATGAAGTGCATCGGATAACGCATTGATGGCTGCTTTGGAAGCACTATAAAACGATTGAAAGGGAATGGATAAAACCCCAGCTACGGAGCTAATGTTATAGATTTGTCCCTCTTTGGTCAGTCGCATCCACGGTAAAGCGGCTTTGACCGAATGAAACACACCCATAAAATTAACATCAAACATCTTTTGAACATCATCGGTTTCCGTGTCTTCGATGCTGCCACTTATGCCCATGCCAGCGTTATTGATTAAGACATCAATGCGCCCTTCAATCTCATAGATCTCCTGATAGGCTTTCTTTAATTGGTTCAAATCGGTGACATCCGCTTGGATATGCTTAATCCATGGGTCTGAGTACGCTGAACGCGAGATGCCATAAACATGGTGACCCTTTTGACCCAAATACGTGGCAATCGCTAGTCCAATCCCCGAGGATGCTCCGGTTACAATACACACTTTCATCGTTATTCCTCTAAATCTTCTAAACTATGAAGAACAGATGCAATTTTCTCAATGGCGATATCCATCAGTTCTTTCGTGTGCGTGGCGGTATAACTGGTCCGAATGAGGCATTCGCCAATTGGAGTGGCTGGAGGGAGAACTGGATTCACGTAAACGCCGTTTTCAAACAAAGTGTTGCAAGCAATCATGGTTCTAAGCGGCATATACGTATAAATCGGAATGATTGGTGTTCTAGAATCCTTAATTTTTATTCCCTTATTTTTAAGTCCTTCGCGCATGTAATCAGCGATTTCATGCAAATGATGAACCCGTTCAGGCTCTCTTTGGAGCACCTTAAGGGCAGCTAGCGCAGCGGCTGTATTGGAAGGCGGAATGGCGGCAGAGAAAATATAGGGGCGTGAATTGTGGCGGATATAATCGACAACGTCATGCTCAGCAGCGACATAGCCGCCTAAAGACGCTAACGATTTTGAGAAGGTTCCCATGATGATATCCACTTCTTTTTCTAATCCAAAGTGTTCTGCGGTTCCTCTTCCAAAAGGACCCATCACACCAAGACCATGGGCATCATCCACCATGACACGCGCACCATATTGTTTCGCTAGTCTAACAATATCCGGCAATTTCGCAATATCACCACTCATGGAAAAGACCCCATCGGTGATGATGAGTTTTCCTTTGTTATCGGGTGCTTTGGCAAGCTTTTTCTCCAAGTCTTCCATGTCGTTATGTTCATAACGAATCACTTCAGCGTAAGAAAGACGCGTTCCATCGTAGATGCTTGCATGATTTTCTTTATCGGAGAAAATGATATCGTTACGTCCTGCAATGGCGGCGATAATTCCTAGGTTGGATTGAAATCCTGTAGAAAAAATCGTGCAGTCTTCTTTATTTAAAAAGCTTGCAAGCTCGGCTTCTAGTTCGCGGTGAAGATTGGTGGTTCCATTTAAAAATCGGGAACCGGATACGCCTGTTCCATATTTTTCGGTGGCTTTGATTGCGGCATCAATCACTTCAGGATGGGAGGTCAATCCAAGGTAATTGTTTGACCCAATCATGATCATTTGCTTGCCTTCCATTTCAACCACGATATCCTGTTTACTGGTCAACTCATGAAAATAGGGGTAATATCCCGCTTCACGGGCTTTTTTGGCGATATCGTACTGGTAACACTTCTTGAATACGTCCATAAGAATCCTCTTTCTAAAAAAGTCCTAAATCTATTATAATTGATTTTCCGTGCTTTCATACCAAAAAGAATAGACAAATCGGTATGAAAACGTTCATCTAAGTGGTTGAGTGGTAACTGACAGCAATTCGAGCAGCCAACTGCGCGTTGTTTAGCACCAATGCGATGTTAGCTTCTAAGCTATCACCTTTGGTGATGGCCTTGATTTTTGAGAGCAAATAAGGGGTGACTTGATGCCCTTTAATGCCTTGGGCATGGGCCTCTTCAAGTGCTTGTTCGATGATGCGTTCCATGGCGTCTCCATCCATGGCATAGGCTTCTGGAATCGGATTAGCAATGATGAGGCCTCCTTTTAAACCAAACTGCCATTTGGCTGTCATTAGATTGGCAATCTCTTGTGGAGAATCCAATCGAAAGGGAACCGTTTGTTTGGATGTTCTGGCATAAAAAGCAGGTAAAAGATGGGTCTGATACCCTATGACTTCAACGCCTTTTGTTTCTAAATATTCCATTGTAAGCCCCAAATCCAAAATGGACTTAGCCCCTGCACAAACAATGGCCACATTGGAAAGAGCAACTTCTTCTAAATCACGAGAAATATCAAAGGATTCAGAAGCGCCTCGGTGAACCCCTCCAATGCCTCCGGTAGCAAACACATGAATGCCCACTTTTTCAGCCACAATCGTGGTTCCGCTTACCGTGGTTGCTCCATGCTTTTTTTGAGATATCACATAAGCAAAGTCACGCCGTCCAACTTTATGGACATCGTTTGACGTTGCTAGTGTTTCGATTTCCTCTTCGGTTAATCCGATTCGGATAATGCCATCTAAAATGGCGATGGTGGCTGGTACTGCGCCTTCATTTCGAATGATGGCTTCCACATTTTTAGCCATCTTAACATTCTCTGGATAGGGCATGCCATGACTGATGATTGTTGATTCAAGTGCAACAATGGGTCTTTTTTCATTCAATGCTTTTTGAACATCCGGATGGATTATCATGTTCATGGGGGTCATAAGAAATCCTCCTTCATCGCGTTTAATAAAATGCTTTTGGTTAGTCGTTGACAAACCGCTTCCTCGCACTGCAAATTAAGACCTGCGTTGGTTGTCGCCGTATGTAAAATGGGAAGTCCGTGAAAATAAGCGAAAATCGCACCCGATAAGAAGGCATCGCCTGCCCCGGTGGGATTAATGACCTGAACGGTACGTCCCTTTTGATAGTCCCAGGTTGTTTGTTGAAAGTGATAAGCCCCTTCTTTTCCTAAGGTAATCCAGGTATGTTGAAGTCCTTTTTCTTGGAAAAAAGCGCCTACTTTGATGAGATCTTCGGGTGTTTTAATACGATAACCACTTAAGGTTTCCGCTTCTAACTGATTGACCTTTAAACCCCATATCCGTGGCAGCATCGAACGGATTTTCATCGCTTTTTGAGTGGAGATGGCATCAACGACAACGGGAGCTTTCGCTAGGTTCAAGACCGTTTCCATGGCGCTTTCACTTAAATTGGTGTCCATGATGACTAAATCAGCCTTTTGAATGTCTATTTTCCGACTTAAAAGGATGTTTGAGTCAATGGATGACAATTGATCCATGACAGCCACCCCAATTAAATCGTCTTGGTTTTCATCGATGACACTGTAATAGGCTGGTGTTCGCTCGGTGGTAATCACATCCAAGGTTAAACCGATGGCTGCAGCACTTTGCCGAATCAAGGTTCCATACGTATCATTTCCTAAGGCGGTTAGGAGGGTGCATTGAAACCCAAGTCTTGCTAGGTTTTCAGCGATGTTTCTTGCAACTCCACCTAACGATTCATGCACATAACCCGGATTTGAATCATGCAAAACCATCCGATGATAGGGGTGCAAAAAAATATCAATAACGGCTCCACCAATCACATAAATCTGTTTCATATAAACCTCTCGAAACGTTGATTACTCCAATTATAGCACAAGAAAAGGTGAATTCTAAAGAATCCACCTTCACTTTAATTAATAATCGAGTTCTTCTTCCTCTTGATACGTGTTGCTGCGATCGTAGTCAAAATGACTTTCTCTTAGAATTCCGGTACCTGCAGGAATGAGTCCGCCAATGATGACGTTTTCTTTTAGCCCGTGCAACTCATCGGTTTTGCCTTTGATGGCAGCGTCCGTTAAGATGCGCGTGGTTTCCTGAAAGGAAGCAGCCGATAAGAAGGAATCGCTTCTTAGAGAAGCTCGAGTGATGCCTAGGAGAATGGGTCTGCCAACAGCAGGACGTTTAAACTCCTTAAAGACCTTCTTGTTCGCACGTTTGAACTCAGCAACAGAAACTTCTGTTCCTGGGAGTAACTCCGTATCCCCTTCGGTGATGACGGTAATTCTTCTTAACATTTGACGAATAATCAGTTCAATGTGTTTATCCGAAATTTCTACCCCTTGGGCACGGTAAACCTTTTGAACCTCTTCTAAGATATAGGTTTCCGCTGCTTCTGTCGAGACGACACGTAACAGTTCTTTGGGATTAATCGATCCTGGGGTCAGTTTTTGACCCGCTTTGACAGAGGCACCTTTACGGACCAATGCTTCAACGTTGGGATCAATCGTGTACTTAAATTCTTTTTCTTGAGCATCCATGACGGTAATGACTGAAATTCCACCGCGTTGGCGATCAATGGATTTAACTTTGCCGTCGACTTCACTGATGACCGCTTTCCCTTTGGGGTTTCTGGCTTCAAAGAGTTCTTGAATCCGCGGCAAACCTTGTGTGATGTCGGAAGCTGATGCGACCCCTCCGGTATGGAAGGTTCTCATGGTCAACTGTGTTCCGGGTTCTCCAATGGATTGTGCCGCAACAACACCAACCGCTTCACCCACTTCAACACGGGTATTGGTTGCAAGGTTTCGTCCATAACATTTCGCACAAACCCCGTTATCGGAGTTGCATGTCAAATTGCTTCTGACTTCAACCGCTTTCATCTCGGCCTTTAAAATGGCGTGAGCGATTTCTTCGGTAATCAGTTCATTTCTTCTCGCGAAGACTTCTTTGGTTTTAGGGTGAATCACATCTTTGGATGCATAACGTCCAACAATACGGTCATAAAGTGGTACGATCTCTTTGGTGTCATCCATGATGGATTGCATCACAATGCCGCGTTCCGTTTGACAATCTTCATCAACGACAATAACATCTTGGGAAACATCGACAAGACGTCTGGTCAAATAACCAGATTCCGCTGTCTTTAACGCGGTATCGGTGGAACCTTTACGGGCACCGTGGGTGGAAATAAAGAATTCCGAAACGGTTAACCCTTCTCTAAACGATGCCTGAACAGGCACTTCGATGATTTCCCCCTTCGGGTTATTCATCAGACCCCGCATTCCCGCTAACTGAGCAAAGTTAGATGCGTTACCGCGGGCACCTGAGTCACTCATCATGTAGATGTTGTTATCTTGGTCGAACTCTGACATCAGTCCTTTTTGAATATCATCGCGCGCTTCTTGCCACTGTTGGATAACGAGATCGCGACGTTCTTTGTCGGTCAACATGCCGTCTTCATACCAGTTTTGAATTTCTTCAATTTGTTCTTCAGCCACTCTAATCCGGTCTTTTTTACCGGAATAAACGTTGATATCAGCAAACGAAACGGTGATACCCGCAACGGTTGAATAACGGAAACCAAGGTCCTTAAGTCTGTCCAACATTTTTGAGGTTTCGCTGATTTGAAGTTCCTTGAACACTTGTGCGATGATTTGTGAGAGGAACTTCTTTTTAAACGGAGAAGCCGCTGGTAACTCTTTTAACATCTCTTTCGGATTGGCTCCCTTTTTGACGAAATATTTATCCGGTGTCTTGATTTCCAAGTTATCAATGGTGGGTTCATTCAAGTAAGGGAAACTTTCTGGTAGGATGCGATTAAAGATCAGTTTACCGAGGGTTGTAATCAAATACATGTCCTTTTGCTCTTTGGTAAACCGTTGATTAATGGATCGAGGATCCACAATGATTCGTGTGTGCAAACCAATGAGTTTGTGTTCATACGCGAGATACGCTTCATCGAAGTTGACAAAGAACATGCCCTCATTGCAGTGTTTCTGTTGATGGGCAGTTGTACGTTCTGCCGCTTTATCCCCTGTAAAAATCCGGTTTAGTGGTTCTTCAATGGTCAAATAGTAGTTCCCTAAAACCATGTCTTGTGACGGCGTTACGACGGGTTTACCATCTTTAGGGTTCAAAATGTTGTTTGACGCAAGCATCAAGAGACGCGCTTCTGCTTGTGCCTCATTGGATAAAGGCACGTGAACCGCCATTTGGTCACCGTCAAAGTCGGCGTTAAACGCAGGCGTGACCAATGGGTGAAGACGAATGGCTTTTCCATCAATCAACTTGGGTTCAAAGGCTTGAATGCCTAAACGGTGAAGGGTGGGCGCGCGGTTCAATAGCACGGGATGTTCTTTAACCACTTTTTCTAAAGCTGCCCAAACATCATCGTCCATCTTATCGTACTTGCCATTGGCGTTTTTCTTGGCGTTGGCCGTGGATTCGGTTCCCATCATTTTTTGAAGTTCCCTTAACACAAACGGTTTAAACAAGATAATCGCCATTTCACGTGGAATTCCACATTGGTACATTTCTAAGTCTGGTCCAACAATGATGACCGAACGACCCGAATAATCCACCCGTTTTCCAAGCAGGTTTTGTCTGAAACGCCCTTGTTTACCACGCAACATATCGGATAACGATTTTAAGTGTCTGTTTCGCTCAACAGCGGCTTTTTTGCCCCGTTTTGCATTGTCAAATAGCGCATCAACCGCTTCTTGAAGCATCCGCTTTTCATTTTTCATGATGAGGCGAGGCGCCATTTGTTCTTTTTGTTTCTTTAACCGGTTGTTCCGGTTTAGAATCCGTCTATATAAATCGTTTAAGTCGGTGGTTGCAAAGCGACCACCATCTAGGGCCACCATGGGACGAAGATCCGGTGGGATGACAGGAATCACATCCATGACCATCCATTCGGGTTTGTTGTCTGAGTTGTTGAATGCTTCAACCACTTCAAGCCGCTTAATGATGCGATCTCGCTTTTGTTTAGAACTGGTTTTAAGTTTCCGTCTTAACGATTTAACTTCTTTTTCCAAATCCAATTCTTGCAGCAACTTTTTAACGGCTTCTGCACCCGTTAATGCTTGGAAGCGTGAACCGTATTCTTCAGCAAGTGCACTGTAATCTTGTTCGGTTAAGATTTGCTTTTTCATTAGAGGTGCCGTTCCAGGATCGGTCACGATATAGGCCGCATGGTAGACCACTTCCTCTAGTGCTTTGGCTTTAATACCGAGTAAGATGGCGAGGCGAGACGGTGAGTTTTTTAAATACCAGGTGTGAACAACCGGTGCTTCAAGCTCGATGTGTCCCATCCGCTCTCTTCTAACCTTTGATTCAGTGATTTCAATGCCACATTTTTGGCAAATTTGACCTTTATTGCCGGATTGCTTTTTCCCACAGGCGCATTGATAATCGCGGGTAGGTCCAAAGATGCGTTCGCAGAACAATCCGCCTTCTTCGGGTTTAGATGTTCTATAGTTGATGGTTTCGTGCGTTTTGACTTCCCCATAAGACCATTGTCTGATTTCATCGGGTGAGGCTAAACGAATCTTTAAATGCGAAAACGTTCGGCTTCCATACCCTTTTCGGATAGGGGCAATATGGCGAGTAATCCGCTCTTTAAGATCGATTTGATCCATCTCTGGAGCAAGAACTTCCGCTTCCTGAAAAGGAATGACGGGTTCATGTTTGTGTTCTTTAAGCGCATCAAACCCATAAAGTTCTAAAATACCATTAATTTCTTGACGTAAGAACTCATCATCTTCAAACAAATGATAGAGTTGATGGCGATCAAATTCAAGAAGTTGACGCAAATCTTCAATCGCTGTTTGTTGTAAGATGCTGATGGTTTCATCGCTTAAATTTAAATTCTCTAAAGACCGTGGCAAGTGGTAACGTCTTAAAATCGATTTGATTTCTTCGAACGTGTCTCCTAAAAGCATGCCGAGTTCTTTAAGATTAAAGGTGTTAAAATCTTCAAGTTGATCTATCCCTGACAATTTCAGGGCTTTGAGGGCTTCTTCCGATAATTTCAAGGATTCAACATGAAGCGTTAGTTTTTCTTTAGCCATTAACGAAACCCTCCTTTTTTACCTGGGCTATAATCGACCAGAGATTTGACTGCTTCGTTTTCACCGGTGTTTGCGTCAATCAACTCGACATAAAGCCCGAGTGCTTGAAGTTCTTTGGTTAAAACGCGGAATGATTCTGGGATGGATGCCTGAGGAATGGCGCGATCATGAGTGATGGCGCTATACACTTTGTTTCTTCCAAGCATATCATCGGATTTGACGGTCAGCATTTCTTGCAAGGTATGAGCGGCTCCATAAGCATAAAGCGCCCATACTTCCATTTCTCCGAAACGTTGACCACCGTTTTGGGCTTTTCCTCCCATCGGTTGTTGGGTGACTAAGGTGTAGGGTCCAACTGAGCGGGCATGAAGTTTATCATCCACCATGTGAGACAGTTTAATCATGTACATGACGCCAACGGAAATTCGGTTTTCATAAGGTTCACCGGTTCGTCCATCAAAAAGTTGGGTTTTCCCATCTTTGTCGATGTTTGCTTCGCGCATGATTTCTGCCAGTTCCGCATCATCAACCCCATCAAAAACAGGGGTTGCAATCTTAATGTTTAACCGTTTAGCTGCAATCCCTAAATGGATTTCCAAAATTTGACCGATGTTCATCCGTGAAGGAACGCCAAGCGGATTAAGCATGATGTCAATAGGGGTTCCATCGGCCATGTAGGGCATGTCTTCTCTTGGAAGGATTTTGGAGATAACGCCTTTGTTCCCATGACGTCCTGCCATCTTGTCTCCTTCGGAGATTTTCCGTTTTTTAGCCACATAAACTTTAATCACTTCGTTGACACCACTGGGCAGTGGATCTCCGTTTTTCTTATTCAAGACTTGAATGGATTGAACAATCCCGCCACCGCCATGAGGCACACGAAGGGATGAATCCCGGTATTCGCGGGATTTTTCACCAATAACCGCGTGAATCAATTTTTCCGATGGACTGGGTTCAAATGCGCCTTTAGGGGTAATTTTACCCACAAGAATATCGCCTTCTTTAACTTCAGATCCTGGAATGATGATGCCGCGCTCATCTAAGTTTTTAAGGGTTTCCATGGAAGCATTGGGAACTTCGCGAGTGATTTCCTCACGGCCTGTTCCTGTTTTTAACTCCCGTGTTTCAATTTCGTATTCATCAATGTGAACCGATGTATAAACATCGTCTTTCACTAAGTCTTCACACATGACAATCGCGTCTTCATAGTTATAGCCTTCCCATGTCATGAATGCCACGGTTACGTTACGTCCAAGTGCCAATTCGCCTTGATCGGTGGATGGACCATCCGCGATGGTATCGCCTTGGTCAACAAACTCTCCTTCGGAGACAATCGGTCTTTGTAGCACGCATGTGTCTTGGTTGGAACGCATGAAGCGGATTAATGAATAGGTCACATCATCGCCCATGCCATAGTCATGCAGTGTTTTGGCGTTTTCATACGTGTACCCTTTCGCTGGATCGTACAACACTTGGTTGCCTACCATTACTTTTTCCTTTGGTTCTGGCGTAATGGTAATGCTGGCAGCATCTGCATGGGTGACATACCCACTCACGGTTGAAACAATAACAGCGCCCGAATCCTTAGCTGCACGGTATTCAATTCCGGTTCCTACGATTGGCGATTCTGGTCTTAACAAAGGCACCGCTTGACGCTGCATGTTCGCGCCCATTAGGGCACGGGATGCGTCATCGTGTTCCAAGAATGGAATGGTTGAGGTGGCAACCGACACAATTTGCTTAGGCGATACGTCCATATAGGTGATTTCATCGGGTTCAAACATGGAGGTCTCTCCACGGTGTCTTCCAATGACTTTTTCATCGATGATGCGGCCTGTTTCTTCGTCGAGCAATGTGGCTGCGGATGCGATGATTTCATCGTATTCTTCATCGGCTGTTAAATAAATGGGCTCATCAGTTACCACAGGATAACCCTTCGAATAATCAATGGGAAGATAAGGCGTTTGGATAAAGCCATAGCGGTCCACTTTGGCATAGGTTGCTAAGGATGAAATCAAACCAATAGAGGGTCCTTCTGGTGTTTCAATCGGACAAATTCTTCCGTAGTGCGAGTTGTGCACGTCACGGACTTCAACCCCTGCACGATCTCTAGCAAGTCCTCCGGTTCCTAAAGCAGAAACTCTTCGTTTTTGAGTCAACTCTGCAAGTGGGTTAATTTGATCCATGAACTGAGACAACTGAGACGATCCAAAAAAGGTCTTGATGGCGCCCGCCAGTGGTGTCATGTTAATGATATTGGATGGCGTTGCATCGGCAAACGTGGTCGTTGACATCTTGTCTTTGATGTTCTTTTCAGCACGCGCCAATCCAATTCTAAATTGATTTTTCAAAAGTTCGCCAATCAAACGAAGGCGTCTGTTTCCCAGATGGTCAATGTCATCTGTTGTTCCAACACCATCGTATAGGTTCAAGTAATAACTCATTGAAGCAACAATATCGGAAACCGTGATATACTCTTTTGTCTCTCGTTGGTCGTTTCCGATAACTTTGATGGCGTAAATTCGATCGGTCTCTTGATCTTTGACGGTGACTTCGATAACTTCAGCGATAACACCTTCACGATTCTTTTCTTTTTGATAGATGTCCGTGGATAAAAAGTATTTAATGACTTTATCATCGAGTGAATGTCTATTTCTCCGAAGGATGGAAAGGACCTCATCGGTCACCGGTGTGTTTTTAGCCACCAAAATTTCACCGGTACGAATGTTCGCGATGTTTTCTTTGGTGTATAAGGTGTCATCCCCATCGGGTAAACGCTTGGCTAGGATTTCATCGGGTGTCTCATTTTGAAGGGAATCTTCCTTAGAAATAATCTCCTTGCGGAAGATATGACGGTACTTCTTTAACTTAGTGATCACATCTTTGGTGATCTTGGTTTTCTCAGGAATCAAAAGTTCTCCTGTTTCAGGATCAATGATATCGGTTGCTGTGTATGTCCCCAAAAGACGAGCAAACATGTCCAATTTCTTATTGAACTTGTAGCGACCGACCGACGCTAAATCGTAACGTCTGCGTTCAAAAAGACGCATGCGAATGAATTCACGAGCGGCATCTGCTGGTACTTTTTCACCTTGTCTTAATTTGGAATAAAGGTCAATAACGGCTTCATCAGCATTCTTGGCTTCATCCTTTTCGAAGGTCGCATCCAAGTAAAGTGATTTACCAAATACATCGATAATATCTTTTTTCTTAGAAAGACCCAAGGCACGCATCATCGTTGTCATTGGAACTTTCTTGGAGCGGTCCAACTTGGCATACATGATGTTTTTGGATCCAAGTTCATATTCAATCCAGGCACCACGGGTCGGAATGATTTGGGCCATGTAACGCATTTGATTAATTTTCTTGTCGAGTTCGCTGGTAAAATAGGCCCCAGCTGAACGGATGATTTGAGAAACCACAACACGCTCAGCGCCATTAATGATAAAAGTCCCTGTTGGCGACATAAATGGGATTTCGCACATCATGACAACACTTTCTCTAACCTCACCGGTGATGGCGTTTTCGAGTTTGACTCGGGCCGAAAGCTGTTTCGCGTAATTGACATCTCGTAGTTTGGAATCATGGATGTTGTATTTAGGTTCTGTGAGATGGTGTTCTTCAAAGTATAACTTGAGGTCTCCGTTGTGACCTTCGATGGGTGATATGTCATCAAGCAGTTCCCGAATCCCCTCATCAATGAATTGTTTGAAAGAATTGGTTTGAATCTCGATGAGGCTCGGCAACTGAATGTCATAACGCATGTTGGAAAAGTTCCTGCGCTCTGCTTTTTTGCCGTATTTGACGTTCCGATATCCCATAATCCACACTCCTATCGTCTTTGGATAACCACGTTAAAAATCTCGTTATATTAAAATATAAAACATTCTCATGCATTTTACAATATTATCATATTGTTTGTAAATAGTCAATCGTTTATGCTTCTTTTTCCGCTAAAAGGATCCAATAGCCTTTATCCTTGGTCAAAACCACCGCGTTCCCAAAAAGGGTTTTGATCTTTTCAAAGGATGACGGTGCTCCTTGTTTCTTTTGAATCACGACCATAAGGCGACCGTTGGCATTCAATCTGTGGTAGGCTTCTTGATAGATTTTGAACACCACTTCTTTGCCTGCTCGAATCGGGGGGTTCGTTAAAATGAGATCCGCTTTTTCGCTTACCGATTCTAACCCGTTAGAATGCCTAACATCGACGTTTTTAACGTCATTAATGGCTTGGTTTTTCTGAGCAAGTTCGAGCGCTCGATCGTTGATGTCAACCAAAATGACCGAAGCTTTTGGGTGCTTCTTCGCGATAAAAATCCCAACCGGGCCATACCCACATCCGACATCGATGACCTTCGATTCAGGATGGATCAGCTGGGCGGATTTCATCAATAATAGGGTGCCAAAATCGATTTTATCTTTGGAGAAAACCCCTTTGTCTGTGTAGAACACAAGTGAGATTCCATCGATTTCCAACTCGATTTTCTTGATGTCATGATCCAAGTTCGGGTCATGAATATAATAGTGGCTCATGTGTCCCCCTCAAACGGCGAAAAAACCCGAGAGTCCTCTCAGGTCTAAATCGCTTTACCTAGCGGTTACTTGATTTCAACAGTTGCACCAGCATCTTGCAAAGTTTGCTTTAACGCTTCTGCATCTTCCTTCTTGATCTTTTCTTTAATCAACGCATCTGGAGTTTCAGTCAATGCTTTAGCATCGGCCAATCCAAGTCCGGTGACTTCACGAACGATCTTGATAACAGCGATCTTGTTCGTTCCGAAACTCTTCAAGATAACATTGAATTCGGTTTGTTCTTCAACCACTGCGGCTTGTGCTGCTGCTGGAGCTGCAGCTACTGCTGTTGGGTCGATTCCAAATTCTTCTTTTAATCCATCAACCAAATCTTTGATTTCTAATAATGTCATTTCTTTTAGCGCTTCAATAAAAGCTGCTTTAGTTAATTTTGCCATGATTTATTCCTCCGTTTTATCTTATTCTTGACTACTGATCATGTCTAAACCAATCGCAAGTTCGCGAACAGGTGTCAACATGCCGACTGCTAACATTGTTAACATCGTTTCTCTTGATGGCAACGTTGCTAATTCGTTGATTTGTTCAACGCCGACAACTCTGCCTTCTACAATTCCTGAACCAATGGTTACAACCTTGTTTTCCTTAGCAAAATCATAAATGATTTTCGCAGGTGCAACAACATCATCATAACTAATCGCCAAAGCCTTGGGACCCACTAATGAATCGGCCAATGCTTCGTATCCAGCGGCGATGGAAGCTCTTCTTGAAATGTTGTTTTTGAAAACGGTGACTTCGCACCCAGCGTTTCTCAGTTGGCTGCGCAGCTTTGTGAATGATGCCACGGTTAATCCGGGGTAATCAAAGCTGACAACGGTTGTAGCACGTCCAAGCTTTTCGCTTAATTCACGTACAGCATCGGCTTTACGTTCAATCACTGCTTTTTGCATGAAATGCCTCCTTGTTTGAATAAAAAATTCTCTCTATGCCAAGACAAAAGAGAGAATAATCTAATCGGATAGATGTTCACCTCGGTAGGATGATTAAGCTTTCGCCCCTACTGTCTTTGGCATGTACTTGTTTAATAATTATGAAAGTCTCAATGTTTTGATTGAGTCTTCCTCTACATGAACACCAGGTCCCATACTGGATGTGACGGTTATGTTTTTCATGTAGGTTCCCTTGACGGTGGTGGGCTTGATTCGTGCAAGCTGATCGTATAAGGTTTTCAGGTTTTCAACGAGTTGTTCATTTGTAAATGAAATCCGTCCGATAGGTGCATGGATATTTCCAACTTTATCGGTGCGGTACTCGATCTTACCATGTTTGATTTCCTTAACGGCTTTGGCAACGTCCATCGTCACGGTTCCTGTTTTAGGGTTTGGCATTAAGCCTTTTGGCCCTAATAAACGTCCAAGTTTTCCAAGTTGTCCCATCATGTCTGGAGTCGCCACCATCACATCGAACTCAAACCAGCCTTGGCTGATTTTTTGAATCAATTCTTGGTCTCCAACATAATCTGCACCAGCTGCTTCGGCTTCTTTCGCCTTTTCGCCTTGTGCGATAACAACAACTCGAGATACCTTGCCGGTACCGTGAGGCAATACGATGGCTCCTCTTAAGTTTTGATCGGCTTTTCTTGGGTCAACATTCAAACGGAATGCTGCTTCGACAGTCGCATCAAACTTAACGAACGAGGTTTTCTTGACGAGCTCAAAAGCGTCCATGGCAGCGTAGTTCTTTGATCGGTCGATCAACTTAGCTGCTTCAAGGTATTTCTTTCCTCTTTTCATATTCTTCCTCCTAAAATGTGGTCTAGCGGGATATCCTCCCACAATTTAGATAGCTAGCGATCTAAATTAGTCTACTACTGTGATACCCATATTGCGTGCTGTACCTTCGATAATATTCATTGCTGCTTCGACAGTATACGCATTTAAGTCAGGCATCTTTCTTTCTGCAATTTCCTTTAATTGAGCACGAGTAATCGTTGCTACTTTGTCTTTCTTAGAATTTGCTGCACCAGATTTGATGTTTGCAACTTTCTTAAGTAAGTCACTTGCAGGTGGGGTTTTTGTTACAAATGAGAATGTACGGTCATCATAAACCGAGATAATCACTGGAACGACAAAGCCCATTTGGTCTTTTGTTGCTTCATTAAATTGTGAACAGAATGCTGGAATGTTAACTTGCGCTTGACCAAGTGCTGGACCGACTGGTGGAGCTGGGTTAGCTTTACCTGCAGGAATCTGTAATTTAACGACTTTTACAACTTTTTTTGCCATGAGACACAACCTCCTTCTTTACATAAGTATGTGGTATGAATAACATTCTTCCACTATGGTGTGTTTTCACACGCGATATAATTCTATCATTAAGACTGGGCTTTGTCAATAAAAAACAATCTTTTCGTCCGATAAAAAAGGAACGCTATCGAATCGTCGCTCCAAAGGGGATTAAAGCCAACATGGCCATCTTAAACCACTGCTTTCCAAAGGGAATCCCAACAATGGTGATGGAGCACAAAATGAACAAAATGAGGTGAGCAATCATCAGTTCCCAGCCAAATAAAAGGGCCCATATGAGGTTCATGATGGGATGTTTATCAAAATGGGTCTCAAGCCGTTTTCCAAAAGGAAAAAGCGTTAATCGGGCAAACTTAAAGCATTGCATGCCAAAGGGGATTCCAAGGATGGTAATCGATAACAAGAGGCCGAGTATAAACCAGATGAACGCCATTAAGGCCCCTCCAAAAATAAACCAAATGATGTTTCCTAAAAAAGCCAACATCACACTGCCTCTTGATTGGGTTTTAAATGTAAGTGATGCTTTTTAATATAGGCCTGATAGGCTTGATGAATGATAAGGCCTTGATCAATAAGCCGCTCGTTTTCGTTACTGACCAAAAGATCAATTCTAAGGAGATGCTCGGGTAGAAAAACATGACGATCACTGGATAGCCGGTTTTCAATCGTTTTTTCTGTTTCACCGCGTTGCATCATGCGTTTTTTTCTAGTCTCTTCTTTCGTATCCACGTAAACGATAAAAACTTCTCGCTTAAGAAGCCTGCAGAGGGTATTCGCGCCATTTGGATCCAAGATAACCACACCGTTGATGTTGGCATCCTTCCGTTGAATTCCATAAAAATGGTCTTGATAATGGGTAACTTCAAGAAAGTTTTGTTCCTTTTCAAGATGCAAAAAGGTCTCCTTATCCAAAAAACGATAGTCAATGCCATCAGTTTCATGAAGTCTTGGTGGGCGAGTGGTGGTCGTGATGCATTTTCGATACCCATGAAATTGATAAAGGACTTTAGCGATTTCTGTTTTCCCGCTTGCGCTTGCGCCGACCAGTATGATCATCTATGTCACATCCTTGTCGCCATTATACCATAGATGAAAGCCAATAAAAAACCCTCACATAGCACATTTTTGCTTCACGTGAGGGTGATGATTAAATCAGATAATAGATGTTTCGGACGCTGTCATAAGTCCAAAGCGTTGATCCCGTTATGTTAGTTAAGTTGTTCCAATCGAAATTAGACAAATCAACGGTATGCGTCGCCCAACCTGGGCTTTGTCCCCGCATACGATCATAAAGTGTACTTGTATTTACGAGTTGCTCTGGGTTTGATGTTGAAACCCAATAATAAACCCCTGCTGAAAATTGTCTGTTGCCTGCTAAATTGTTGTTTTTAGCCACAAGAATTCCGATGTGGGGTTGATTTTGATTAATTCGGGCTCTCATTTTCCCGCTATAAAACATGTCTGTCACAGAGGATTGAGTTCCGCTTGAGTTTCTTCCAATGATGCCGCCTGCACCTCGGTCGGTGTTGTTACCTGGATTGGTCATGATAAGATCAGAAAAAACAACAATCCGATTCATGGTGGCTGATCCTGAACCGATATAACCGATGACACCACCGATGTTAGCATTATTGGTTGAAAGGCTGGATTCCACATATAGATCGTTGATGGTGTGGGTATAGCTCAACGTATGCCCGATTAATCCCCCAGTACCCACAGTGGCGTTATTGATGCTGCTATTGATGCTGCCCCCTGTTACTTTGATGTTGTTGAATTGAGCGGTTCCGCTCGCTTGAGTGGCATATCCGATTACGCCTCCGGATGCAGATGCGCTGTTGACCGTCATTTGGTTGACACGAATCTTAGTAAACTGATGACCCGTTCCCCTCAATTGTCCGATGATACCACCCGCACCCAGTGCGGTCCCTGTTCCATTGATTTGGACGGTAGCAAATGCCGCGGATGTATCGGTAAGATTGATGGACCCACTAGCAACATAGCCAATGATACCGCCCGCATTGGATGCCGAAGAGTTGGTGACATTGGCGCTAGCGCTCACCTGATTCATGGTTAATGCGTAGCCTGAAAGCGTTCCAATGACGCCCCCATTACCGAAGGTTGCGTTATTTAACGCACTGTTCACTTGGGTTGATGCTAACGTCGTATTTGTGATGAAGAGTGACCCACCGGTTTGATCCGCGTTTCCTATCAGTCCACCCGCTGGTGAATTTCCTGAAGTGACGGTTGTTCCACTGACGGTGATGCCATTTAAAACATTGCCGGTTCCGACCAAACGTCCAATCGCACCACCCGTTCCAATAACTGTGTTCGCTGCGGAGGTTGTGACAGTTGAGTTGGTGACAGTGGCATTTTGAATGGTCACCGAAGAGACCTCTCTAAGTGCACCAATAAGACCGCCTGCACTGGCTGTTCCTGTGCTTGTCGTGTTGGTTTGGGCGGTCACGTTGTTCATGGAAACACTCATGTTATTGATCGTGCCTACAAATCCGCCATTCCCATAGGCATCAAATGAACCAGCACCGGATACGGTTGTTCCAGTAATCGACACGTTATTGATGGTCACTGTTCCCGGACTTCCTCCGGTTGCGGGTTGGATGAGTCCAGCGAGTCCTCCTGATAAAACGTTACTTGAAACCGATGAATTGGTGATGATCACGTTTTCAATTAATGCGCCGGTGCCTTGGATTCTTCCTACCAAAATACCGGTTGTGGTTGACTGGGAGGTGTTATAGGTGACATTGGCATTATGAATGGTTAGGTTTTTAACTGTTCCCCCATCTAAAACACCAATAATCCCTCTTCTTGCTGTAAGAACAACATTGTACAATGTCTTGCCGTTCCCATCGAGCGTGCCTTTAAACAGGATTTCGTTGTTTTCAATCCAGTTTCCTGGCATGACATTGTTAAAATCAAGGTCATTGGCTAAAAAATAATCTTGTGGGGTTTCTTGGTTTGTGGTAACAGCGGTAACAAAGTCGTTAACCGTATAAATAGGGGTTCCCCAAGGCCATTGCCCGAGTTGGATATTGCCGGTATTTTGATTCGAATTACCAAAAACTTGGGATGCCCAATAGGCAAAAGACATGCCCGATGTGAAGAGCAATGAAAAAGAGATAAGTATTAAAATGATCTTTCGCGATACATTCTTCTTCACAGCATCCTCCTTTAATTCTTTGAATATCAAAAAAATTATACCATTTTTTTAAATTAATACAATTGTAATGATTTAAGATGGATTTGTTTTTATTCATTTTATTCGTGAATGAAAAGAAAAAAGCCTTTCGGCTTAGATTTCTTTCACATCGCTAACAGCAATTTCGGTTGGGGTTGCCCGGCCAAACAAATCAAGGTTTAAAATCAATTTTTCTTGATCGTTATCCACGGTTTCAACCTTCCCCTTAAGGCCATTCCATGGTCCACTAATCACTTCAACTGTTTTACCAATCAAGTGATTATAGGTGGGCTTTTTAATGACACCAATCTTCAATAAAATCGGGTTGATTTCATCGGGTGGAAGTGGAACCGGTTTGGTTCCTCCGCCTGAGGAGCCGAGAAATCCTGTGACACGCGGTGTGTTTCTTACCACATACCACGACTCATCGGTAACCTGCATTTCAACAAATACGTAACCAGGAAAAATCTGCTTGATTTTCTCCTTTTCTTTTCCGTCTTTGTTTTTTTCAATAACGGTTTCTTCAGGAACGACGATTCGAAAGATGTACTCGTTCATTCCCATACTTGCTACACGTTTTTCCAGGTCTTCCTTGACAGCATTCTCATAACCCGAGTAGGTTTGAATGATATACCATCTGACGGCTGGACTCATAGGATTCTCCCAACAAGGAGATTGGTAATTAAGATGTTATAGATCAAAATGATTCCGGCAAGGAAAAATAAGAAGATAAGGGTTCTAACGGCGTGATCAATGAACTTGGGTAGCGTTGGCCACGTGATTTTCTTAAGTTCTGGAATCGCGGGAACAAAGAAGGGGTAAATGACCAAAACAAGGCCAAAGATGGAAATAGCAAAGAGGACCCATGCGAAAATGATGCCGTTATTCCCTTGACCTAAGATTGGAAAATCTGAATTAATCGTTAAAAGAGAGTTTCCACTGATGATCATAAGTGCCAGTGCGGCTGATACGGTTGCTAAAATTCCGAGTAACAGGTTTTCCCATTTGTATTCGGTTGTTAAAACCTGGATCAATTTGCTTTGTTGTTCGGTTTGTTTTTGTTTGATTGCCATGATAAGGCCTCCTATTTACTTTCTTTATGCAGGGTATGACGGTTGCATTTTTTGCAATGCTTGGTCACTTGGATGCGTTCTTTTTGTGTTGCTTTGTTTTTGGTGGTCGTGTAATTCCGACTTAAACACTCAGAACAGACCAATATTATTTTCTCGCGCATTAAAAAACCACTCCTTGTGGTCATTAGCAAGTGTATTTTAACACTTAACCATGACTTAGTCAACTATCTATGTCATTATATCACAATTTTATATTTTTCCTTAATTCGATAAATGGTGTTGTAGATTTGCTTAATCCCGTAGGGGTATTGGGCTTTTATGTCTTTGATTTTCATGCGGTTGATGAAAAACGCCTCATAAATCTCTTTTTCCATGGTTGAACTTAAAACAAGTTCTATGGCTTCTTCTTCTATATAAGAGGCACCTTTAACGAAACTTGCATCTTCCCATAACGTGTATCGGGGCAGTCGCGATCGAATCAGGTTCAAATGCCTTTTTAAGATGAGTTCAAAATAGCGGGTAAAGCTTTTGTTTCTATCCGGATTAAATGAAACGATGGCTTTATTCAAGATAAGTAAGCCTTCTTGATAAAAATCATCGTGTTCGGTGTGCGATAGATTCATGATATGAACATGTTTCCAGATGAGTTTGTGGTACTTTTTGAACATGTATTCCAAAGCCACTTCATCGGATTCGTGTTGGATGAGATAAACCAGTTCATAATCATTCATCACGTAGCGCATGTTAGATCATGGTTTGATACATCATGAGGGCTGCGGCCACACTGACATTCAAGGAATTGATTTTTCCTTTCATTGGAATATGAACCAACAGGTCACAATTCCGCTTAATCAAAGGCCTAATGCCTTCCCCTTCGTTGCCCATGACGATGGCCAGTGAGCGATCTTTAGGAATTTCGTCATACCGCATGGTGCTTGACCCATCGGTTCCAATCACCCAAATGTCTTTGGATTTCAAATAGTCGATGGCGGCATTTAAGTTGGGTACAAGCGCAACCGGAACGTGTTCGATGGCACCCGTAGAAACTTTAGCAACCGTAGCGTTTAAACTGACTTGACCCTTTTTGCTCATGATGATTCCGTCTAATCCAACCGCTTCTGCTGTTCTTAAGATAGCGCCCAAATTATGGGGGTCTTCAATGCTATCTAATATCAAAAACCGTTGATGCCGATCGTTGATTAAATCTGCAAGTTCCTGGTACCCGTAGGGTTTAACGCGAGCAGCTATGCCTTGATGAAGTTGCTGATGGGTCATTTTGTTTAGCGTATCTTTGGAAACCTTCTGATAACTCACGTGTTTATCCATCAAAAAACGGATGAACGCGGTATCGTTCATTTTTTCATCAATCCATACCTCATACATGGGTCTTTTAGCAAAGATGGCTTCCTTTATAACGTTTTTTCCATAAATAATCATGGTTTATCCCTCCTGGCCTCATTCTAATTGGACGGGCTTAGAAATCGAAAAACTTTTGAAAAAAAGGACGAGAACTCGTCCTTTATTATTGCATATCAGCCAACTTGTTAATAATGGTTTTGGCCATAATCTTCAACCACCCAACCATGTTGGAAATAATGTAAATCATTGGGTAAGTGGCTTGGGCAAGAACGATCAGAAGTAAAATATGGGAAATCGCTAACGGTTGATAAATATCAATCTCTTGGTGATAAAACGGTGCAAAGTCCAATCGGTTGGGAAGCATGATGATAACAAACATAATAATCCCAGTCATAGTAGCAAATAAAATAGTCCGCATCTTATTAAAGGGGGTGCACACGCGATAGAGTACGGTTAAAGCAACCATGGTTGCTGAAATGACCACTAAGGTTGAGACTTCGACACTGCTCATGCCAAGTGGTTTTTCAAAAGCGAAGATAATTAAACTATTAATCATGACCACAAGCGCACCCGGAAGAGCGGCTTTGAGGACATTCCATAAGAATCGACCTTTGACTTGTTTGTTATTGGCTTCTAGCGCTAAGAAAAACGAGGGAATCCCTGTGATAAAGAAGTCAATGAGTTGAAGTTGGCTGGGTTTGATGGGGTAAATGCCTTGTCTAGCAATCGCCACAATGACCAACAGGAATGAAAAGATGGTCTTTGTCAAGAAGAGCGTTGAGACGCGCTGAACGTTGTTGATGACACGACGTCCTTCGGAAACCACTTTAGGCATTGAACTGAAATTTGAGTCCAAAAGCACGAGGTGGGAGACGTTTCTTGCCGCTTCACTTCCGGATGCCATCGCAATCGATGTATCCGCTTCTTTGAGGGCTAAGATGTCGTTAACCCCGTCACCCGTCATCGCCACTGTTTTTCCGTTATTCTTCAAGCTTTCGATTAGAATTTTCTTTTGTTGAGGGGATACGCGGCCAAAGACTGAATATTTAGACGCGGCTCGAACGACATCTTTGTCACTCATGCCATCTAAAGAGATGTATTTGTCTGCGTTTGCGATTCCTGCTCGTTGGGAAATCCGAGACACCGTGAGCGGATTGTCTCCGGAGATGACTTTGACATCCACATCGTGGGATTTAAAATAATCAATGGTCTCAATCGCATCCGGTCTAATGGTGTCTTCAATCATGATTAAGGCAATCGGTACAATCGTGCCTTTAACCGTTTTTTCTTCGATTTCGCCTTCCGTATGGGCCACAACCAACACACGATAGCCTTCTGCAGATTGCTTTTCGACTTCCCTGGCAATTTGATCATAACTGTCCTTTAGGACAAACTCAGGTGCACCCAATAGGTAGGTTCCATATCGGTCAAACTGAACAGCAGAGAATTTTCGTGAACTCGAAAAAGGAATGGTTTTCTTGTGTCTAATTCGTTTAGCGGTTCCAAAACGCTCAATCAACGCATCGGATGTTAGGTTTTGATCGTTTAGTGCGTTCATCATCGCGGAGACCACATGTTTTAAAGGAAGACCGGTGTCATGCTTGAACTCAATGATGGATTTGACGGTCATGGTTCCATCGGTGATGGTGCCTGTTTTATCCAAACATAAGGTATCTACGCGCGCAAGCATTTCAATGCAGTAAAGTTCTTGTACTAACGTGTTGTTTTGAGCGAGTCGAATGACGCCCACCGCAAGCGCCATCGATGTAAGAAGGAACAATCCAGAAGGAATCATCCCAATCATCGCTCCAGCGGTGGCTAAAACAATTTGGTTATAGGTTTCTGTGCCTCGTGCAAACTGCATGTAAAACAAAACAGCAGAAAGCGGCAAGATAATAACACCAACCGTACGGATGATGGCTCTTAAAGAACCTAAAAGATCGCTTTCGGGTTTTTTGTATTTTTTCGCTTGGTTTGTGAGTTTATGAATGTAAATGTCTTTTCCAATCGCGGCTGCTTGGGCATAGCAATTTCCAGAAACCACAAATGAACCCGAATAAAGCGTGTCCCCTTTGCGTTTGATGATGGGATCCGATTCACCCGTCAATAACGATTCATTGACTTCAATCGTGCCTTCTCGAACAACCGAGTCTGCTGGAATTTGTTTTCCAGTACTTAGGTACAAGATATCGTCAATCACCACATCTTGAATGCTGATTTCCTGTTCGCCCTTATCACGAATGACGATGGCGGTTGGAGCGGATAAAAGCGAGAGCTTATCAATTGTTTTTTTCGCCCGAATCTCTTGGAATGTCCCAATCGTAATGTTCGCGGTAATGATAATCATGAAAATGAATTCTTGAGCAGGTGCACCGACTGATAATAGCCAAAGTGCTATCGAAAAGTTAAGCAAATTAAAAAACGTTAAGATGTTGGTCCCGATGATATTAGGAATGGACTTGGTGCTTCCGGTATCCAACGTGTTGGCCATGCCGGCCATTTGGCGCAGTTCAACCTCATCGGTTGTCAACCCTAAAGCAATCTCCGGGTTGTACCGTTCCACGACGATTTCATCTTTCGATTTAATGCGTTCTTTAACATTAAAGGTTTCCTGAGGTTCGTCATCCAGTGGAACATGCAAGCCCAAAGGATCCCCTTTGGAGGTGATCAATGTTTCTTTGATAACGGTTTTAGGTCCTCTTTTTTGTCTTTTGGAGATCTCTTTCTCATCGTCCAAGAGGGACTGGATTTGACTTCCTTTATTCTTTTTGTCCACTGCTTTTTCCATGTGTATCTCCTTTCTCGATATAGTCAATCGCTAAACCAATCAATTGATCCGCGCGATCCTTTTGGTGTAAATAAAGATGGCCAATCAACGCTTCAAAACCTGTCGCTTGATGATAATCCTTCGCGGAAGTGTTTTTTCTTCCGGGTCCACTTTGATTTCTTCCGCGTTTAAAAAGTTCAATTTCTGATTCGGTTACCTGATGCGTTTCCATCAGGTGTCCCATGATTTGGGATTGGGCAATCCCCGATGTAAACCGAATCGCTTGTCGGTGCAACTGATTAACGGACGTTAACCGTTTATCAATCAAATAGGTGCGTATCGCTAACTCGTAATAGGCGTCGCCTATGTAGGCAAGGGTCAATCCATTCAACGTCAAATCCATCCTTGGTCATTCAGTTTTTGTCTCAAACGATCAGCTCGTTCAAAGTCTTTATTGGATCGTGCGTTTTGCCAATCCTGATAGATGGACAAGGTCTCATCGGTTAACTCATACCGGGGCATAAGGCCTAAGACATCTAAAATCATCACAAGCGTGTGGTAAAGCGTCGCTAACGATTTGGGATCGGCTTCTTTGTTCAAGCGCTTAACCAAATCCAAAATGAGGGTGACCACGTTAGGCGTGTTGATATCATCATCCATGATGGATTTAAAAAGATCGATATCATCTTGATGAACACGAATAGACGGTTGGTTAGTTGTCATCAAAACGAGAAACGCTTTTTTGAGGCTCCGTTTTATTCTATCATATTCTTTTGAAAATTGGTCCATCAGTTCATGGGAATAGTTGATGGGTTGACGATAATGCTGGGCAAGGATGAAATAGCGAAACGCCAAAGGATCAACGTCTACGATAAGGTCTTTCACTAAGGTGATATTGCCCAATGATTTGCTCATTTTAACGGAATCCACATTGAGTCTTCCGACGTGCATCCAAAATCGAGCAATCCGATGATGGTCATGGGCGCATGCTTGAGCGATTTCGTTTTCGTGATGCGGAAACTTTAAATCCGCACCCCCGCCATGGATGTCGATTTCTTTTTGGAAAATTTCATGGTTCATGACCACACATTCGGTATGCCATCCGGGTCGACCCTTCCCCCAAGGCGAATCAAAGTTAATCCCCTCATTCGTGGTTTTCCATAACGTAAAATCTCTCGGATCTTCCTTGGTTTCATCAAGAGAAATGCGGACCCCTTCTTCAAGTTCTTCAATGTTTTGTTTGCTTAAAATGCCGTAGTTGACCGCTTTTTTTACCCGAAAATAGACCCCGCTATCACGAACATAAGCTGCTTCTTGTCGGATTAAGTCTTCAATGTAACGGATCATGCCTGGGATATAGTCGGTTGCTTTGGGCATATGGTCGGGTAGCATGCTTCCAACCGCTTGGGTCATCTCAATGAAATGACGGGTATACCGCTGTGCAATTTCTGTTTCAGAAAGTTGGGCTTGTTTCGCTTTTTCGATGATGCGATCATCGATGTCGGTGATATTAGATACATAGGTCACATCGTATCCAATAAACGTAAAATAGCGTTTCAACATATCGAAAAAAATGACAGGTCTAGCATTTCCGATATGGATATCGCCATAAACAGTCGGACCACAGACATACATCGAGACCTTATGGGGATCAACGGGGTTGAATGGTTCAAGGGTTTGTGAAAGTGAATTGTAGAGTTTGAGCATATCCATGTCCTCCTTTGTTTTATTATAAACAAAATTTGATAAAAACACAACTTAAAACGCCTTCTTATGCGATATTTTAAAGATGAGTTTGACCGTCATTCAACGAGACTTCTTAACCCGTTAAGAATTTCGAACATCGCCCAGGTATCCTGTTTACAGTAGGCCAAAAGATCGTTATACGTTTGTTCGAATGTCGCTTGATCCATCTTAGGAAAATTGGCATAAGCCATGAGGGCTTGGGTTCCATTCCCGATGCTCATTCCTTTATAGGAAAGCGGTGAAAAAAGTGGAAGCACTTTTTTAATGGAGTAAGACCCATTGAGATCGTGATGGTAATAATTGATGGCTTTAGCCTCTTCTTCGTCATACCCTAATCGCTGATACAGTTTGGAATTGGTTTTCACTAAAACCATCAAATCAAACAGTCTAGAAGCCATGTCATCCAACCGTTCTTTGTGCGCCGGAAAGATCTGACCCATTTCCTTTAACCGTGTTTTTTCAAACGACTCGTTATAGACCATCACGGTTCCTTGATCGTCTTTTATCACCTGTAACAGCGCCTCAATCAGTTCTTGACGCAAATCATCGTGTGTTTTTGCGATAAAACTGACGTTGTCGCTGTCTTTGTTGCAGACACCCGGTTCTCTTTCGATATGAACAGAGAATTGAAAAAGGGATTGGCTATACGGTTTTTCTCCTTTAAACCTTGGTAAAGGACATGGAAAAGTCTCAAAATCAAGATGGTAGACTGGATAGCGAATTTCAGAAAGTCCGTCTCTTATTTTTGATGCATTGATGTAAGGAGTCTCCGCATCAATGACTTGCCGTTGAATTCGGTTATTCAACCGATTTAGCCATGCGTGTGGAATATCCGTCATATGGATAAACCCTTCGTTTAACAAATCATATCGTTCACGACGAACGTTGTTTTCATCTTTGAATCCATGATGGCCATCCAGGTAAGCAAACAAGCTGTTTACTTCTGGAACATGTTTGTAACAAACCGGGTAAAAGAAACATTGTCTCGCATCTTTTCTTTGGCAATGTACCCCTAAAGAAACTGGACTTGCTTGCATGGTATTCAATCGATGAATGACCGTTTTTACGTCTTCTTTTATGACGGGCATCATGCTTTCTGTTAAGCGTGTCACATCAAAAAACGTAATCAGGTCGTCGCCATAAACAATTGAACCATCGGACTGCTTTTGACCTTGATGAACATAATCGCTGTTTAAGACAACCAAGTAATAGTAAATAGGTTTTTTGGTTTTCAACGCGTGCTCTAAAACAAATCGTTGATAAAGAACATCGTAGATGTAACGCCCTTGTTTGGAAAGTCGGTTCTTCAAGGTTGCGGTTTTTTTATGGTAGTCGTCGTTGACATCGCCCATTAAGTCTTCCTGTAACATCATGATTCCAGAAGGAGATGCGTTAAAAAGGCGTGTTTTTTCGTTTTCGTTGTTTCGGTAGGTCATCTCCAAAAATTTTTTAGATGTCGTTGCTTTTACTTCAAAGATTCGGATGCTTGTTTCATCTTCTTGATAGCCGTCTAAGAAACAGTAAAAACGAAAGCCTTCATGCTCAAACTCAAATCGTTTTTGTTGGTACGTGTCCATCGAATAAATAACGTTGCCTTTGAATCGCTTTTTGATGGTCTCCCCAGCAAGCATCTCAATCTTGCTGTAATAAGGCAGCATCGTTTCCATCTGTTTGTCTTCGATTTTAAGGATGCTTTCGCCTTCCTCATCTTCCATATCATCAAGCAAATACCGCTTCTTATCGCGATTTTCCTCGCTCATCAAATCTTCGAGTTCAGGATCTTCGATGAATGAAACGACCGCTTTATCGCGTTCTTTATAGATTTCTTCAAGCGCGCAATAACGGTTGCATCGGATAAAGTTGATAAACCGAGTTTTCGAAAGCCTCATGATTCCACCTCGTCTTTATTCTATCACGAAACGCATAAAAAAAGCCTATGCTCTGATAGGCTTTATCGAACTAACTGATCAGCGGTTGAACCTTTTCTTTAATCCATTCAGAGGTGAGCACCTCGAAGATCGAAACCGTCATCGAGGAGGTGTCTGAATCGGTCTCATCCACACCATTGATAAAGAGGGCCGGTGCATGGAATCGGTAAACGTGCTGAGTGATGGCTGTGGCTCGTTTCGCAATCGTTGACGAGACAAAGAGCACCACATCGTTTGGCATATCCACCTCGATTTTTCCGTTGATTCGAACGGTATTTTGTGTGGTTCTATTGCCGGTGTAGACACCAAAGAGGCCGCCTACAGAAATCTCTTTATGGACACTTCCTTCATAAATGCTCGCCTGATGACTCACATAGATGTTTCCACCATAAAACGCTTGGTGAACGCTCGTGGATGTGTTTCCTGCAATGCCACCAATCGAAACGGTATAACTGCCTGTTGTCGTATCCGATGTTGTTCCAAAATTCAATCGGACATCTAAATCGCCCACGCTATAGGCATTATCAATGGAACGACTCTTATTGGTTGCTTTATTTTGTCCAACAAGACCTCCTACATTGATTGTCAGATCTCGGTTTCGTATTTGATTGCCATTGAAATAAAGTTCCACTAATGCGTTTGTTTCAATGTTTTTTAGGGTCGCATCATCAAACATTAATCCGACCACGCCCCCTAAACGAATGCCAGCATATCCAGTAGCTTCCATCATCACCTTGACATCGGTAACGGACACATCGGTCATGCTGCCTCTTAATTCACCAACAGCGCCTCCCATGTACACCAAAGATGCGGTAGAAGAAAAACTTGAAATGATATGAAGGGTTCCCCCGTTGACATGAACATTTTCTATTTTTCCTGTGTTTGCAGAAACATACCCGGCAATCAGTCCAGCACGGAAAACGATGTTGGTGGAAAGCGGTTCTTGAACCGTTCCAATCGTGATGTTTTCTAAATGGACATTGGAAACTGTACCGGAAGAAATATGACCAAAAACACCGACTTGACCAGAGACCATGGTGATTCGAATGTTACGAAGGGCAAATCCTTTTCCATCAAAGGTTCCAGAGAATTGGCGGGTTGCGTTAAACGGAATTTCAAACGCGGTATTTGAAAAATCCAAATCGTTGGCTAGCACATAATTGCCTGCGCGATTGTTTTTCATGTTAATGAAATCCTCAGGGGTTTTGATTTCTATCGTTTCCTGAGATGCTAATTGAAACGTCCGTTCGGCAATCAATTTGGATTCACGGTTTAATGTAGCATAAATCTTGATGGTGTAGGTAACGCTGTTATCTAATCTGGAAATATTAATGCCGATTAAATCAACCAATTGCTCATATTCTCTTTCTTGAACCAAAACGCCGTCCGCGTTATAGAGCTTCAAAAGCAGTTGACCCGTAATTTCATCTTTGGGATCTTCAACAATGACGTTAAACGTAATTGTCGTTAAATCCACATCTAAAATATCGATTTGTGCGGTTACTTCGGATTTTTCCTTACATCCTGCTAGCATGAAGAGCGCTAAGAACAAGATGAGAACTGTAGACCATTTTTTCATGATTCGTTTCCTCTGATTTTCATTAATGTCGTTTCCAGTCTGTTTAGCACCTTTTCTTTTCCTAAAAGTTCAAGGGAAACCGGCAGACTAGGACCATGCATATCCCCTGTAGTTGCGATGCGAAGCGCCATGAAGAGGGGTTTGCCTTTGGTTTGGGTATCAATTCCCGCATTCTTGATGGCGGTTTCAATCGTCATTTGGTTAAACTCGGATGAATCGATGTGTTGCTTAAATGCTTCAATGACGTCTTGGCTTTGTTGTTCCAATAAAAACGCTAAACAGTCTTCTTTGAGTGTAAACTCATCGTGGAAAAACGCATGATAGAGCGCTTGGATTTGGCCGATGTGCGTCATCCGATCTTGAAATAGGCTTACCAAGGTCTTCAACCATGCCTCGCTTAGAATTGAAATACCTGAAGTTTCTAAATAAGGGCGCGCCATTTGGGCTAAGGCTTCATGGCTCAGCATTTTAATGTAACGCGCGTTGATGTAAGCAAGCTTATCTTTATCAAACATGGCAGGAGCTTTCGATAATCGGGATGGATTAAAGGCTTGAATGATGGTCTTTCGGTCCATGATTTCCTGATTTTCAAGAGGAGACCAGCCTAATAACGAAATGAAGTTAAACATTGCTTCTGGGAGATACCCCATCGCTTTGTATTCGGAGATAAATTGAATGACGGAGGTGTCTCTTTTGCTTAACTTCTTCTTTTTTTCGTTGACGATAATCGTCATGTGTCCGAATAAAGGGATATCCCAATCAAACGCTTGATAAATCATGATTTGCTTGGGTGTGTTGGTGATGTGTTCTTCGCCGCGAAGAACATGCGTGATTTTCATGAGATGGTCATCGATAACTACGGCAAAATTATAGGTCGGAATGCCGTTATCTTTCATGATAATCCAGTCTTCAACATCTTTGCTATTGAATTTTAACGTTCCACGAACCATGTCATCGAAAACGTAGTCAACGTTTTGTGGAACCTTGAAGCGAATCGCGTAGCGATGGCTGTTTTCTTTAAACTCCTTATAGGCCAACCCTTTTTCCAAAAGAATATTGGCGTAATAATGATAGGATTCTAAACGCTCTAACTGACGGTATGGACCATAGGGACCTCCAACATCGGTCGATTCATCCCATTCAATCCCTAACCAACGCAAATTGTCTAATTGAGATTGTTCGCCACCGGCTACGTTTCTTTGTGTGTCCGTATCTTCGATTCGAACAATAAAATCGCCGCCAAAATGACGTGCGAAAAGGTAGTTAAACAATGCACTTCTAGCGTTTCCGATATGAAGCAGTCCTGTCGGACTGGGTGCGTATCTAACGCGTACTTTTTCCATTTTATCCCATCCTTACATGCAAAATCATTATACGATATTTTAGAACCATTCACAACGATTCTATGAATTTATTCATAATTTAGTGGTCCGCTATAGCCTATCGATCGTAAATGATGATTGGCTTGCCTTCTATTTTTGAAAACCACGATTTTCCCTTGATATTGGACCTGATACTGCTTCAATAACATCTTGGTGTCTTTTTTGCGTCCAGTCCACAAAATCCACCAGATAAAAGAAGGATTTAAGCGCTCTTTACAGCCATCAGCAATGGTATCTCGACTTTGGTTGTGGTATTTGATGCGTCTTTTGATGGCGCCAAAAAGACAGGTTAACCGATTGAAATCAAAGAGATAGATGGTCGTTGCTTGTTCAAACCGCTCTTTGGCCAAATGCCGGTAGTGCCCATCAATCAGCCAGTTTTCTTGCTGCATAAACGATCGGATTTCCTTTTCTACTGTGGGTTTATCCCGTTCCACCCAATTGGGTCCGAAAAAAATACGATCCAAATGCAAAACAGGAAGCCGATAAACCGATGCTAACCGTTTGGAAAACGTGGATTTTCCTGATCCTGAATACCCGATAACCATAATCTTCATGATGATCCCTCCACTCCATCTGGAAGCAGCATATCTTTTGGCTTAACAAACGTGATAAATAAAAGGGAAATAAGAATAAAGAATGCGGCATAAGGAAACAACACCAATCGTCCAGCCATCTTGCCGATGGATAGGGTTTCCATTAAATACCCAGATAGAATCGGGGTAATGATTTGGGCAGACATGGATGCGGAATAATAAAATCCAGTGTATCGCCCTGAATCCGAACCTTTAGATAAATCCACAACCATCACATAAATGTTGATGGAAATCATTGTCCAGCCAATTCCAGCAAAGAAAATCACCAAAGCTGTGATGATTCTTAAGTTTTCCGATAGCAACAATGATATTGGATAGACGCTACCAAATGCAAGCGATAAAATGACAATTCCAAGAATGACGCTTGGCTTTCTACCGATCTTGGTTGATAAAATCCCAATGGGGTAAATCGCTGCAATCACCAGAGCTTGAGCAATCACCAAGGGCAAATCAAACAAGTTAATGTTCAAGACCTTTGGCAAATAGTCTCCAATTTTACTCATAACCGCATTGTAGCCCATGAACAAGGCGAAAATGCCGGCGAGTAAGAAATAAAGCGATAAGCGTCTTTTGATGTTCATCTCGCGAATCCGTTGTTTGGCTTTTTTTGAGGTGACATCTTCGTAGATGTTCAGTTCTTTTTCCAATTTAATTCGTTCATTGACCCATTTAGGCTCTTTAACTTTCCAAAGGAAAACAGCCAATGCAATAAGCATAATCACACCGACCAACAGATAAACTGAAGCGTAGTGATCGTATTCGTTTTTATTGAGGCCTGTAATCGAGATCGCATAAATGCCCATGACCCCACCAATCGCCCCCATTAGGGAAATCATCGCATTTCCTTTACTTCGTAAAGGTTTAATGGTCACATCCGGCATCAACGCAACAGCTGGAGACCTGTAAATGGACATGGAAACCACCGCGATAAAAAGGATAATCGAAAAAATAATGATGTTCGAAGGGGTGGTGACGGTGACTTCCCAAGCCCGTTCACTTAAATACCGGTAATAGATTTCTCTTATGGTGGTTAATTCTCGATTGTCTAATCGAATGTTTTGATCAACGATGAGTTGCATCGGTTCTTTAATAGTTTGTCTAAACTGGCGGTAACTGCGGTGACTAATGTTTCCTGCCATGTAACTTTCTGAACGTTCTTCATCCATTCGGTTGATAACGATTTGCCAGTGCTTGGCATCATAAGAATCTTTATCTGCTCCAAACGCGTAATCATAATGAGTCGAAGCAATATCGGTCTCTTCGATTAAGAGCGTTTGGCGGTAATCGGTAAACGATAACGCCATAAAGGCAAACGCTGCCAAGATGGTTCCTACCATGATGTAGGGTGTTCTTCTTCCGGATTTTGCGTTACTTTTATCGGAAAGCGCACCAAAAAGAGGCAATAAAATCACGGCCATGACATTGTCTAATGCCATGACGATTCCGGACCAAAACTGATTTAATCCGTATTTGTCAATCAATGTCCGTGAGATCATGACATCATAAGTTTGCCAAAAAAGTGAAATGGAGAAAAAAATAAGTCCGATGAAAAAGATTTGACGGTAATTAAGCTTCATGTGCTCTCCTCATTAAAACTTACACCCATTATACTATTAAACCCTTCAAAATAAAAGAAAAGGCCCTAATAATAGGACCCGATTCTCGATTAACGTTTTGAGAATTGTGATGCTTTTCTTGCTTTCTTCAAACCGTACTTTCTGCGTTCCTTAGAACGAGGGTCTCTGGTGATCATGCCAGCAGGTTTCAAGGTTTGACGTAAGTCAGGATTGACTTCAAGAAGGGCGCGAGTAATCCCTAAACGGATGGCTCCGGCTTGTCCGGAAATTCCTCCGCCGTAGACGTTAACAGAAATGTCGTATTTGCCTTCGCTTTCTGTCAAGGAAAGGGGCTGTAAGACGTCAAGACGAACAGCTGCTGATGGAATATAATCTTCGAATGTGCGTCCATTGATCATAAACACGCCTTTGCCATTTGATAAAATGACGCGTGCGACTGAACTCTTGCGACGACCGGTTCCGAGATATTGTGCTTTTGCTTTTGCCATGTCTTATACCTCCAATACTTCAGGTTGTTGAGCTTGATGCTTGTGCTCAGGACCTGCATAGACAAACAATTTGTCAGCCATCTGATTGCCAAGTTTGGTGTGCGGCAACATACCGATGATTGCTTTTTCTACCATACGTGTTGGAAATTTAGCCATAAGATCTTTAGCAACGGTTTCTGACAACCCTCCGTTATATCCGGAGTGCTTATAATACTTTTTCTGGTTCCATTTCTTTCCAGTCAATTGAATTTTTTCTGCATTGACAACGATCACATAGTCACCGCAGTCTACATGAGGAGTGTAGTAGGGCTTATGTTTACCTTTCAATACGGATGCGACTTCGGTGGCTAAGCGACCTAAAGTCTTGTTTTCTGCATCGACAACAAACCATTTTCTTGTGACGGTTTGTGCGTTTGCCATCATTGTTTTCATGTGTGATTCTCCTTATATTCTTGTTTTGAATTAAGGGCTAAGTGGATAAAAATTTAAAACGTACCTATATGATAATACTATATATCCCTAAAAATGTCAATCATTTTATGATGGAAACACGCACGAATTTTTTAAAGAGAATAAAAAAATCGAGGCCCTCTTCTTCTTAGGTTTCCTCGATTGAAACAATCATCTTTTGAATGTCCACTAAGACGCGTTCGTGCTTGCTTGTTGGAATGTTTTTTCCGATGAAATCCGCACGAATAGGGAGTTCTCTGTGCCCTCGATCGATAAGGATAGCCAGTTCAATCCGTCTAGGTCTTCCATGATCCAATAAGGCATCCATGGCTGCTCGTACCGAGCGTCCTGTAAACAGGACATCATCGACAAGAACCACCACTTTGTCGTCAATGGGGAAAAGAGATAGACTTTTGAATTCTTCTTTTTTGATATCGTCGCGGTGCTTCGTAATGTCCAATCCATAAATAGGAACATCAATATCAGCAAATTGCTTGATGTTGTTTTTTAGGATTTGAGCAACGGGGAATCCTTTTTTTAAAATCCCCATTAAAACAAGGTCGTTGAGATCTGTATTCTTTTCAATGATTTCGTGGGTCATGCGTTTAAGCGTTCGTGAGAGTTGCTCTTGATTCATCATTTCTTTCATGGTATCACCAGACTCATGATATCATACTTTTTATGAAAATTTACGGTTGATTCATGGGAAATCTGTGATATACTTGTAACAGAATAGGTCCTTTAAGATATGCCCGTGAGCATAGCAAGGAGTCAAAAACTCACTTTCTTATCGCATATAAAGGACACCAATGTGTCCTTTTTTGATGAAGCGACCTTTCAAAAAACAGAAGGAGAACGTTATGGAAAAAAGTGGTTTGATTGTTGGGATTCAGGAAAAGCCAAGTCGTATTGGTCAATGGATCGTTTTAAGTTTACAACACGTGTTCGCGATGTTTGGAGCAACCGTATTGGTTCCCATCATCACAGGGCTTGATGTCGGGGTTGCGCTTGTCGCAAGCGGTATCGGAACCTTGATCTACATTTTATGCACCAAAGCAAAAGTACCGGTTTACCTAGGCAGTAGTTTTGCCTACATTCCGGCTATCAGTGCTGCTGTTGCATCAGCCTCTGGTGCCGGATCGGCTTATCTTGGCTTGATGGTGGTGGGCTTGATTTATGTGATCGTCGCGTTTATCATTCGTTTTGCGGGATCGGGATGGCTCAAGAAATTGCTTCCACCTGTCGTGATTGGTCCTATGATTATTATCATCGGGATGACGCTTGCCCCTGTGGCGATTCAAACAGCGGGTTTTGATGGAAAATCCGGATGGCAAATCCCGTTAGTGGCCTTTGTGACATTCTTGACGGTTGTTATTCTTTCGATTAAAGCGAAAGGCTTCTTGAGAATTGTCCCATTCATTGTTGCTATATTAGTCGGATATGTGTTTGCGGTCATTCTGGGCGTGGTGAATCTCGCCGAATCGTTTAAGGGCGTTTCTTTCCTTAGTTTACCTAACTTCACGTTTGTAGGTGCCTATCCGTTTGATTTTAGCGCCATCTTAATGTTTGCTCCTATTGCGTTTGTAACCATTGCTGAACACATAGGCGATCATACCGTTTTAGGAGAAATCTGTGATAAAGACTTTATCACCGATCCAGGATTGGATAAAACGCTATTGGGCGATGGAATTGCCACCTTTGTCTCAGCGGCCATCGGTGGACCCGCTAACACCACCTACGGTGAAAACACCGGTGTTGTTGCAGTCACACGCGTTGGATCGGTCTGGGTCACTGGACTTGCGGCTTGCTTCGCTGTTTTGCTCGGTTTCTTCGGTTACGTTCAAGCGTTTGTTAGCAGCATTCCTTGGGCCGTTATTGGTGGGATGACCATCGTGTTATACGGGTTGATTGCCGCCAATGGTGTTAAGATTTTAATTAAGGATAAAACGGATTTGTCGCAAATGAAAAATTTGGTCATTGTCTCTGCCATGTTGGTTATCGGGTTGGGTGGTGCCGTGATTCCTATCGTTTCAGGAGTCTCAAAGATTGATGGAATGAGTCTTGCTGCCATCATCGGTATCGTGCTCAATCAGTTTATCCTGTTGCTTGAGAAATTGGGTTCAAAAAAATAAAAAACGACCGATAGCATTCGATCGTTTCCTAACACACTTCGGTGTGTTTTTTTTATTTCTTAAGTTCCAGTGCTTGAATCCGCTCTTTCATAGGGGGATGCGAATAATAAAGAAGGACATACAAAGGATGGGGATTTAAATTGACCAGCACTTCTCTTGCTAACACCTTGAGTGCGGAAATCATATGCTCGGGATTGGTTAGTTTTTGTGCGAAATCATCGGCTTTATATTCCGCCTTTCGGCTCAGATAAGAAAGTGGAATACCCAATAACAGGTTGATGGGGGATATCAAGATGGAAAAGAGCACCAATCCAAAACCAAAATGAACACCGGATAACCCAAATGCGGTGGCCAAAGCGTCGCTTTGGAAAATGAACCCAATCAATAACGCATAAAGTGCAAAAACAAGGGCTTGTTGAATAAACATCCGAAACGTATCCTTGAAAACGGCATGCCCTAATTCATGAGCAAGAACAGAAACAATCTCATCTTCGTTCATCTTATCGACTAAGGTATCGAAAAGCACCACTTCTTTAAGTTTCCCCATGCCGCTGAAAAACGCATTGAGCTTGGTGGAACGCTTAGAAGCGTCCATGATAAAAATGTTTTTCAAGTTAAAACCAACGCTTTGAGCCATCCTTTCAATCCGCGTTCTTAAGCTTCCTTCTTCAAGTGGAGTCAGTTTATTGAAAAGTCTTACCAAGAGTTTGTTTAACCCTCCGATAATCACGAAAACCACTAAAATAGCGCCAAGCCAAGTAAAAATGACCATGGACACAAATGAACCAGCAAAAAGATGAAAGGGAAGATAAAGAAACGAGACAATCCCTCCACCTAAAACTACCAGTAAAACCACGTTTCTGATGATATCAAGAACAAACGTCTTTTTTGTGGTCTTATTAAATCCGTATTTCTCTTCAATAATAAACGTGTCGTAATAATCAAAGGGAATGCTGATGATCATGGTAAACACCATATATATCCCTAAGAAAATGAGATTTTGAATCAAGACTGAACCGCTTAAGGGCGCACTCACGCTTTCGAGCCATCCAAAACCACCTAAAACGAGCAATAACATTAAAACCACGAGATTAAACCCGCTTTTAAAAACCGAGAAGCGGTGGGTATCCAATGAATAGTTTAACCATTTTTGATACCGTTCATCGTCGTAGATGTCTTTAACCTGTTCGGCTAAAGGACGGTTGCGGTACTTGAAATTGAGAAGTTCAACCACCAACCTTAAGGCATAAACCCCGATTAAAATCAGTAAAATAAACGCTTGCATAGAATCACTCCTTTGATACGATTATAACAAAAAAGGAGCCAAGCTGGCTCCTTATGTTTCGCTAAATCTTAAAGAACGTGTAACAAGACCAAATAAAGCACGAAGAATCCAGATACCGCATAAAGCAGTGGACTCACTTCTTTACCCTTCTTACTGGCGACCATCGCAAGCACATAAAAGATAAATCCAAATCCAATACCATCAGAGATGGAATAGGTCAAAATCATGGTGATAATCGTGATAAACGCGGAAAGCGAAATTTGCCATTCACTCCACTCGATTTTACTGATTGCACCCGCCATCATGGTCCCAACAATGATTAAAGCTGCCGCTGTGACACTGGGGGTAATAACAGAAAGTAAAGGGGAAAGGAAAATGGATAACAAGAATAAAATTCCCACCACAACACTGGCTAAACCGGTTTTAGCGCCTGCGCCAACACCGCTTAATGATTCAATATAAGAGGTGGTTGTTGAGGTTCCTAAAATCGCACCAACTACCGTTGCAGAGGAGTCAACAACGTTCGCTTTTTGAAGTTCTTCTTCACTGACATCACCCATTTGACCGGTAACTGCCATCAATGTTCCAGATGTATCGAAGAAATCCACAAACAAGAATGCAAAGACAACAAACCAACCCGCTGGCTTCAACATAATATCCAATCCTGTGAACGCTTGACCAAATGTAGATAGTGTAGGAAGGGTTCCATCAAAATCGGTGAACGAAGGCATATTGGCTACGCCTAAGAGGCCTAAGATAATTCCAACTATCGCGGTTCCAACTAGACCAAAGAAAACAGCAGCGCGTACCTTTAGTGCTAATAAAATAACGGTTAAGAACAAGCCAAACAACGCCAATAAAGCCACTGGATTGGTTAAATCGCCTAATGAAGTGGGTGTCCCAACGCCTTGAACGATAATGCCCACACTGACCAAACCGATATACGCAATGAAGAACCCAATCCCTGCGCCAATCGCAAACTTCAACGATTGTGGAATCGCGCGAACGACTTTGGCTCTAAGCCCTGTCAAACTGATGACCAGATAAAGAACACCGGATACCAAAACAGCCGCTAATGCTTCTTGCCATGAATACCCCATACCCACAACGATGGTGAATGAGAAAAACGCGTTTAAGCCCATTCCTGGAGCCAATGCAATCGGCAAATTAGCATAAAGGCCCATGGCGATTGTGCCAATACCAGCAGCAAGTGCTGTCGCTAGAAAGACTGCTTTCAAATCAAGACCAGCAACCAATTGGAAAGGACCTGTGTCCCCTTGGACAACGCCACCCATGATGGCTGGATTGGCAAACAGAATATACGCCATCGTTAAAAACGTCGTTAAGCCGCCAATCAATTCTGTACGTACTGAAGACTTTCTCTCTTCAATCTTGAAGAACTTCTTAATGAATTCCACTTCTTATCTCCTTTTGTTTAGTGTGTTATTCGCCAGTCATCAAACAAAAAGACCACATAGTCATGTGGTCTTCTACACGAAAACAAAAAAATAGCTTTCGCACCATAGTCGCAGGCTGTTACGGTTCTGCGGTAGAAACTTGACCACCTTATTAGGTCGATTATATGATACTTCGAATACTTTTTCATTATAGCAAATTTCAAACATCAAAGTAAATAGTTAATCCAAGAAAAAAACACGCATTCTTCTATTTTAGAGACGTTCTAATCTAGCCTTAATCCATTCTTAATCGATTTGATAGAGAAGGGCTAAAATGGCGTCTTTGGTCTGGGCCTCCATTAATTCATCTCTAAAAGACGCCTTCATCAGTTTTCTTGAGATCATGGCTAGCGCTTTAAGGTGCATGTTAATGCTTTCTTCAGGCATCGCGATCATAAAGAAGAGATGCGTCAAGTTGCTATCAAGCGCGCGACAGTCAATGCCTTGATTGGATCGCGCAAAGACCAAAGAAGGTGTCGTCACATGCTTTGATTTGGCGTGAGGAATCGCAATTTTGTAGCCTATCGCCGTGGTATCGATGAGCTCACGTTGATAGATATCATCTAGAAAACCCTCACACGATGAAATTCGTTTTTCTTGATAAAGCAGATCCGCCAGTTTTTGAAAAGCGGTCGCTTTATTGGTTGCTGCCAAATCCAAATCAATCAGCTGGTGATTGATTAAGTCTTTCATGTCCATATTGTCTCCCAAATGTCTTTTTTCTTCTCTCTTAGCATATCACATTATCCGTAAGTTTATGAAAAAAAACGCCAGTTAGACTGACGTTTAGGCAATGGTTTTTTTCTTGAAATTCCCGTAGACGTTTTTAACGGGCTGAGTCACGATAAACGCATTCGGGTCAACACGTTTAACCAGTTGAAGCAGCGTATGAAGTTCATAGGCGGCGATAACCACATAAATGAGGGTTTTCTCATGGTGTGAATAAGCACCTTCTACTTTCATCAAAGTAACCCCACGATACACCTTGATTAACACTTCATCCACAATCGGTTGTGGGGTTTGCGAGATGATGTCCACCGAAAGGAAGTGATAAGACGTATGAACCCGATCTACGACCACGGTCGTAATGATAATTCGGATGATCGTATAAGAGACAATGACGCCCCCTGAGATCACAAGACCGTCTGCTCCAACTTGTCCTCCAACCACCAAGCCCCCTAAAAGTGCTACCGTCATGTTCATAACGAGTGTGATAAACCCAACCGATTTGCCTTTTTTCAACGACACGTATTGGGCAATGATGTCAAGGCCCCCTGTGGATGTTCCGTATTTAAGCGCAAGGCCTGCGCCTAATCCAACCAAAAGTCCCCCTAAGACCGCAGCCGCTAACGCGTCGCTTCGTTCGGATAATCCCATGTTGACCACAGGAAAAACGCTAAGAACAATCGCTTGAAGAACAACGGAAATTAGGGAGTGAATAGCAAACCGTTTGGAAACACCAAACCATCCTAAAATTAAAAGCGGAATGTTGGCGACAAAAACAAAGATCCCTAAAAAGGCGTTTCCTAGATCCAGTTTAAGCCATACCCAAAGTAAATCTCGAATAAACTGTCCGATTCCGGGAATACCACCGCTATAAAGTGGAATGATGGAGGCTTCTAAAAACCAAGCAATCCCCACCCCGTAGATCAATGTCGAAAGAATCACAGCAAGAATACGTTGCATTTCCAAGACTGTATGGTTTTTAAAGCGATTCGATGAAAAAAAGTTCTTCATGTTATTCGCCTCGGTCTTTTAGGATTTCTTCAAGTTTCTTTTCTAAATCGTAACGCGTGAAAAGCACTTCGGGCTTATCAAGCGTCGTGGTTGGGTAGTGCCCAAAGGTTTCAAGGGATTCAAAACTCAAATCTGAAACACCAATTTGCTTTGCTATCTTTTGGGCGGTCTCAGGGATGAATGCTTGTAACAAAACAGCAACAAAGCGAATGGTTTCCAATAAGTGGTATAAGACGTGGTCTAAGATGTCTTGTTTTTCAGCGTTCTTAAAAAGGGCCCATGGTTCTGATACATCGATGTATTTATTGGCATAACGCGCCAGTTGAACCACCACTTCAAGTGCATCCGAAACTTTCAGTTCATCCATCAAGGCTTTCATTAGAGGAAGCGCTTCAAGCGCTTTTTCTTTCAAACTTAACTCAAAGGGCTCGTTTAGAAGCGTCCGTTTGACTACACCTTCGCGGTATTTATGCGCCATACCGATGGTTCGGTTCACCAGATTGCCGATGGTATTGGCCAAATCCGAATTGTTTCGCTCGATAAGAAGCTCAAACGTCATGTTTCCATCTTGTGCAAACGGAATCTCATGAAGCACATAATAGCGAACCGGATCGACTCCGAAATAGTTCACTAAGTCATCGGTATAAAGGGTGTTGCCTACCGATTTACTCATTTTCCCTTTATTGACTAAGATCCATGGATGCCCAAACACTTGTTTGGGAAGTTCTAACCCTAAAGCCATCAAAATGATGGGCCAGTAAATCGTGTGAAACCGTAAGATATCTTTTCCAATCAAATGGACATCCGCAGGCCAATAGGTTTTAAACGCCTCGGTTAATGGGCGGTTTGGATGATAATCCAGTCCGGTAATGTAATTGGATAAAGCATCAATCCAAACATAGACGATATGCCCTTGATGAAAATCAACAGGAACGCCCCATTTGAACGAGGTTCTAGAAACCGATAAATCGGGAAGGGGTTCCTTAAGGAAATTTTGAATCATTTCGTTTCGTCTGGATTCGGGTTCGATGAACTCTGGATGAGCTTCAATGTGTTTAACCAGGCGTTCTTGGTATTTGGATAACTTCAAAAAATAGACCGCTTCTTTGGTCCAAACAGGAATATCGCCATTAGGGCATTTGCCATCCACGATATCTTTTTCGGAAATGAACGATTCTTCGGAAACCGAATACCAGCCTTCGTATTCCCCGAGATAGATGTCGCCTTGGTCATAAAGCTTCTTAAAAATGGCTTGAACGGATGCGATATGCCTTAAGTCGGTGGTCCGAACAAACTGATCGTAGTCGATATGAACCAAATCATAGATTCGTTTAATCTCATTTGAAATCGTATCCACAAAGACTTTGGGGGTTAGTTCATTGTCTTTGGCTCTGGATTCAATTTTTTGGCCATGCTCATCGGTTCCAGTCTGAAAGAAGACATCGTATCCTTCCAGTCGCTTAAAGCGGCAGATGGCATCTGCCAAAATGGCTTCATACACGTTTCCGATGTGCGGAACACCGGATGCGTAGGCAATGGCTGTTGTTAAATAGTATTTTTTCTTTTCCATGGGGTTCATCTCCTTTAATAAAAAAATCGTCCCTAAAAAACGCTAAGGACGAATGATCGCGGTACCACCTTAGTTCTAAAGTTTCCTTTAGCCCTCTATTCCTTAACGCGGAAGACGTTTTGACTTACCTATCAGTCAAAAGGCTCAAAAACCATCTTCATCGAATGTTAGGACTGTTTGCACCACCCACAGTCTCTCTTTTTCTCCAACATTTCGATTACTCTTTTTCTCATCGCCAATGATGTTGTACTCTTTTATTATATGCGAAATATTTAAAAATTCAACCTTAAGGTTCGATGAAAGCGTCCTCATCGATTTTTACAGCGCGATAAACCTCTTGTTTGGATAAACCGCGGTCCTTAGCCACTTTTTTAATGGCTTCTTTTTCATCCATTCCGGCTAAAATCAAGCGAATAACATGGTCTTTAAGGGTTTCATGATAAACGATAGGGACCTCTTTGGTTCCTTCAATGACGATCACATATTCCCCTTTGGTTGCGTGTTCCATGGTTTGGGCCTCTTTTAAATCGGTTCGAATGATCGTCTCAAAGGTTTTGGTCAGTTCACGTGCAATCGCAATCTTTCGGTTACCTAAGCATTCATAAAGTGTTTTCATGGATTTTTCAATCCGGTTAGGCGATTCGTAGATGACTAGCGTCTCTTTACGTCCTTGATAGGATGAAAGCAGTTCGGTCATCTCTCCAACTTTTTTGGGTAAAAAACCAATGAATGTAAACGGTTGGATGATGAGTCCCGAAGTGACCAACGCCGCTAAAATAGCGGATGCTCCAGGAACTGGAACCACATGATACCCTGATTCACTGACTTTTTTGATGATTTCAAATCCTGGATCGCTGATTCCTGGTGTTCCAGCATCCGAGATTAACGCGATGCTTTTTCCTTCGGAAAGCGCATTAAGTATCATGTTTTCTTGTTCGCTTTTATTGAACTCATGATAACTTCTCATGGGCTTTTTGATGGAAAAATGATGCAACAACACGCCAGATTTACGGGTATCTTCAGCTAAAATAAAGTCCACTTCCTTTAGGACTTCTAACGCTCTTAAGGTCATGTCTTTGAGATTTCCAATCGGTGTTGAAACCACATATAATGTCGGTTTGGTTTCTTTAAAGCTTTTCTGCATCAACTTGAAACAATGCGCTTCGCGCGTTCTCTTAAATCGCGGTCAGAGAAAACCAAATTCATCAATTGCTTTTTCTTCATGTCTCCGATTTGGAATGCTTTTCGGATCATTTCCAAAAGTTCATGCTCGGCGGTGTTGTAAAAATCATCGTTCATCGCCACTTTAAGTAAGTTTAGATAAACAATGTGTTTGACGGTTGCGGTTGCTTTTTCAAAGTACTTTAACGTTTGATCCATGTTGGAAGAAAGCGAGAACGTGTACTCAGAAACAATCCCATCTCCGACTTCCGCTAGCATGATATTGAGCAATCGTTGCTCAAATTCAGTGGGTTTCCCATCGATAGAGACCATGTGCATGGCCAAATCAAGAAACTTAAGTTTTTCTTTTCGATTCAACAGGCTTAACAACATAACTTCTACCTCCGTATACTTCTTCCATCTCCTGACTGAGGACATGGGGTTTCTCATAAAGAATGAAAGGGGGATCGATGATCACACCGGGTTGTGCATCTTTAATCGCGAAAATGAGCACGTGATTTGCAGGTTTATTCCCGTAGGGATGGACAAAACGAATGCGTTTAACTTGAAACTGATACCGGTTTAACGTTTCAACGATTTCTCCCAATCGGTCGGGGCGGTGAATAAAATAAAGATGGCCTCCGTATTTAAGTGCTCGCTTGGCTGCGTGAATAAATGTTGGTAAATCCAAAAGCACTTCATGGCGTGCAATGGTTTCATCCCAATCTTGGTTGAGGTGTCCCTTTTGAGTCACCTTAAAAAAGGGGGGATTGCCAACGACCATATCCAAATTAAGCAACGTGTGGTGTTTCACATCTTGATGGATGACCTTAAGTTGGTTTTCCAATTGGTTTAACCGAATGTTTTCTAAGGCTTTTTCATAACGCTCACTTTGAATTTCTAACCCGATGATCTTCGCCTTTGTTTTTTGGGAAAGACTAAGCATTAACGCTCCAGCGCCTGTTCCAAAATCAGCAATCTGTTTAAACCGGTATGGGACTTGGATAAAATCGGCTAATAAAAGGGTGTCTAGATTAAACGCTTGATTGGGGGTTTGATCAATCCATAGCGATGTGCCCAAAAGGGTGCGTTTCATGTCGATTTAATCTTAATCTCAGACAGTTTGGTCCACACGTATTCACTCGTTTCCTTATAGTGAACCTTCACTTTTTGGGCTATGATGTTGGTGTCTGTGACGGTTCCAATGCCTTTTTCGGACTCAACGATATCGCCATATTTTGGCATTAATTGACGGTACTCGGTGTAAAGGTCATCTTCATATTTAATGCAGCAAAGGAGTTTCCCGCAAACCCCACTAATCTTTTGAGGGTTTAACGCGATGTTTTGGTTTTTAGCCATTTTTATGGAAACCGTGTCAAACTCACCAATAAAGGTCGAGCAACAAAGCAATAAGCCACACGGTCCAATCCCGCCAACCATTTTGGCGGCATCGCGGGGTCCAACTTGTCTCAGTTCGATTCGTGTATGGTAATAATCGGACAAATCTTTAACCAGGTTTCTAAAATCCACGCGGTTTTCCGATTCAAAATACACCACCAGGCGTTTACGATCAAGGGTGTACTCAGCATTCAAGATCTTAATATCTAACTCGTTTTTATGCGCAAGCCCTTTTGTTTTTTCAACCACGGCGGGTTCTAAACTGGCGTTATAGTCGTTTTCTTTGATATCTTCAGGCGTCGCTATTCTTAGAATAGGCTTGAGCTCGGCAATCAAATCGGATGCTTCTACATCTTTAAAGGCGTAGACCTTTCCAACTTCAATGCCACGTGTGGTTTCAACAACCACCTGATCATTATGGTTTAATGGAAGTCCTTCATAGGAAAAAAAGTACTTTTTTCCTGCGGACTTGAATTGAATTAATGCAACATTCATGGGGTTACCTCTTCTTTTCTAAAGCAAACGATAAATCATCCAATGCCAATTCGAGATTGATGAAATACGTTTGTTTTTGCAAAACATGCTGAAGCGTCTTGATGATATCGTTAATGTCTTTAATGTCCATACGGTCGCTTTGAATTTGAATCTGTTCTCTTAAAAACTGATACGTGATCTCCTGATGGGCTTTGTAGTGGACCAAGTCTAGAAAATAAAGCAGTAAGAGTTCTAAAAACGATTTAAAGAAATCGCGGTCTTGGGTCAAAAAACCGGCTTTTTTGGAAAAAAGAAGGGGATAGGGGTCCTCTTTTTTGAACCATTTTTTAATGACTTCTTCGATAAACTCAATGAGTTGATGAAAATTCGGATCTTCGGATAGTTTGGTGGCTTCTTCTAAATCCTTCGTGATATATGGGACCAATGAAGCAATTTTAGCGTCCACACCTAGGGTGAGAAGTTCCTGTTCCAAATCTTTTTCATCAATGCCTTTTAAATGAAGCACTTGACTTCTGGAAACGATGGTTTTCAAACAGTCGTCTAAGTTTTCGGTCAATAAGAACCCATACACCTGTTTTGAAGTGGGTTCTTCCATGAATTTAAGCAAGGAGTTGGCTGCGGCTAAACTGATTTTTTCAATGTTTTTAATCACATAGATCCGGGGTCCACTGACCAAAGAGGACTTAGAAAACTCGGATTGCAACATCAAGATTTGCTCTTTTTTAATCGTGAGTCCGTCCGGTTCAAGGATGACTAAGTTCGCGAGTTTTCGCTCTTTAATCTGGAGCTTTAACAACGGGGATTCCGGTTTATTCTGGTTTAAAATCAAGTAAGCCACATCCATGACCAACTGGGATTTCCCACTGCCTCTAGGGCCACTGATTAAATAGAGATGCGCGAGTCGTTGTTTTTGGATGGTTTGTTTGAAAAAATGGTACGCTCTTTTCATACTCGGGCACGGATTTCTTTCATCATCTTTTCCGTGATTCGTTCAAGGGATTCGGTTCCATCAATCAACAGCATGCGATTGGGGTACCTCTTAACCAATTCCAAATACCCTTGTCGGACTTTTTGATGAAAATCAAAGGTTTCTTGATCAAGACGGTCGTACTTGGTTCGATTGGCGATGCGCGAAAGCCCAATTTCGGGATCCAAATCGATATAAAACGTTAAATCTGGCATGTTTCTTGCTGCATAATCGTTGATGGCTAAGATAAAATCAAACCCAAGTCCTCTGGCATACGCCTGATAAGCCATGGAACTATCCAAATACCGATCGCATAAAACGATTTTATCCGCACTAAGTGCAGGCAAAATCACTTCATCTAAATGTTGCGCTCTGGAAGCGGCTAGAAGCAAAGCTTCTGTATAGGGGGTTACGCCTTGGTATTTAGGATTGAGGATGATATCGCGGATGGCTTCAGTGATCATGCTGCCGCCTGGTTCACGCGTCGTTACTACAGGATAGTTTAAAGAAAGTGCTTTGGCGATTTCTTTGATTAACGTGGTTTTACCGGTTCCTTCTCCGCCTTCAAATGTGATGAACATGCAATCCACTCCTTCTTAATCCTATTTTATCTTATTTTGTGTAATTAATCTTAACCAAATAAAGGCCTCGTGCTTCGGCGGTCTTTCCGGCTAAATGCCGATCCTGGGTTTCTAAGATCGTTTGAATGATCGAAACCGGTTTTTTGTGTTGCCCGATTTGAATGAGGGTTCCCATCATAGACCGCACCATGTATTTTAAAAAACTGTTTCCAAAAAAGGTGAAGGTCACGTGTTTTTGGGTTTCTTTGACATGAATGGAATAGATGGTTTTAATGGTCGGTTTATCTTTAACGTGTTGACAAAACCCTTTAAAGTCGTGGGTGCCGATAAACTGCTTGGCTGCTTCTTCCATCCGTTTGATATCAAGATGGCCTAAGTAGACCTCGTAGTTTTGATTAAAGACAGAAGACGGGCTTTTCGCAATCACATATCGGTACACTTTGGATTGAGCTGAATGCCGTGCATGAAAATCGGGTTTTACTTTTTTGATGCTTTTAATTCGGATATCAAGCGGCAATCGTTCATTCACGCGAAGCCATGTGGCTTCATCTAAATCGATTTTCGTGTCAAAATGAAACACTTGACCGATGGCGTGAACGCCTTTATCGGTGCGTCCTGCGCTATGGATGCGAATCGTGCTTTGGGTCATCAAACGAAAGGCTTTTTCAATCACGTCTTGAATGCCTTCAGCGTTCTTTTGGGTTTGGAACCCGTGATACTTGGTGCCATCGTAGGCAACCACCGCTTTATACCTCATAATTGGGTTCTAAAATAGAGAATTAATGCGAATAGCCCAATCGAAACGATTAACGCCATCACGTCATTAAAGCCAATCTGATATTCATCAATTCGGGTTCTTTTTTGCCCAATCACATACCCTCTGACTTCCATTGCGTTGCCTAAATCTTCGGCGCGTTTAAACGAGATGACAAACACAGGAATTAACAATGAAATGATTTGAATCACCTTGTCTTTAAACCGAGCTTCTTTAAAATCAACGCCTCGTGACGCTTGAGCTTTCATGATTTTTTCGGTTTCTCCTAACAGGGTGGGGATGTAGCGAAGCGTAAGGGAAAGCATCATCGCGATCACATCAATCGGTACTTTAACGACTTTGAGTGGTCTAAGGAGCGATTCAATTCCAAAGTTCAAATCGGTGGTCATGGTGGTAAACGTTAGAAGCGAGGTCATCATGATGATGTTGGTGATTCTAAGGAAAATAAACCCTGCGCGCAGCAAGCCATCGCTATAGATAGGTAAATCGTAACTATAAATCGCAACATACGGCAAGAGCCACTGCAAAAAGAAAATGACGAAAACCGCGAAAAAGAAATAAAGAATTCGGGTTTTGATGTATTTTTTCGTGATGTTATAAAGATAAACAAAAAGCATAATCGAAAGAATGCTCGTTAGGGATAGATGCATCCTAAACGTTTCAATCAAGGTGCCTGTTTTGACATAAAAGAGCTGAATGAAAAACGTAAACACCAACAAAAAGACAATCGGGCGTAGCCCATTAAACACTTTTCTTAACGGGATATCCGCTGAATAGATTAAAACAAGAATGCCCACAAAAATGAAAATCATGGTGCCTAGCGGAACGGCTTTTGCAGAAACAGGGATGATGAAGGTAGCTACCAGCATGATCGTTAAAATGATCAGTTTCATCCGTGGATCTAACCGATGAAGCCACGAGTTCCCTGGAATGTATTGGCCTAAGGTAATGTTATTCACAAGACACCTCCTTCAAATAGGAAGCAAGGCTTGCAAAATCGTATTTGGGCACATAAGGAATGTTTAACGTTTCACTCATGTGACGCATGATTTTAAGCGGTGTTGGTAAATCCAAATGGAAATACTCAAAATGGGGATGTTCAAAAAGTGCTTCCTTCGTGCCATCAAAAACAAGAGCCCCTTCATTTAACACGATGATGCGTTTGGCGTACTCAGAAACCAAATCCATGTCGTGAGAAATCAAAATGATTGTTTTGTTCTCTTCTTCGTGAATTTTCTTAAAAATGGCCATCAAATCCCGTCTTCCTTTAGGATCAAGTCCCCGTGTGGGTTCGTCTAAGACCAAAATATCCGGTTCCATCGCCAAAATACCGGCGACGGCTACCCGTCTCATTTGCCCACCGCTAATGCGGAAAGGCGATTGTTCATAGAGGGCTTCATCGATTCCGACAATGTGGGCTGCTCGTTTCGCTTTAGCGAGGGCTTCCTCATAAGATGATTTGAAATTTAGCGGTCCAAACATGATGTCTTTGATGATGGTTTCTTCAAACAATTGGTACTCTGGAAACTGAAAAACAAGACCGACTCGTTGTCTTAAATGATTGATCTTTTGTTTTCTTAAAGGCGGAAGGACTTGTCCAAACACGTGGACTTCGCCCTGTGTAGGTAACAGTAAGCCATTCATGTGTTGAACTAAGGTTGATTTTCCTGACCCTGTATGCCCTAAAATAGCGATAAACTCGCCTTTTTCTTGGATGGATAAATGGATGTTCTTGATGGCATCGTAATCGACTTTGAGGCCACGATAGGTGTAACTTACATCTTTGAATTGAATGCCCATAGTGCCTCCAATACATCCGGATTCACGGATGAATCCTTTTTTAACTCGTTATAAAGCGAAAGCCCAAAAGGCAACTCCAAGTGAGACGATTTAAGCAAATCTTCTTGTTCAAAGACGTCTCTTGGGGGGCCTTCTAAGATGATTTTTCCATCTTTTAAAACAATCAATTGATCGCTTTGAGCTGCAAAAGAAAGATCGTGGGTAATCGTGATAATCGTTTTCCCAAGTTCCGTGTTTAATTTCTTAATTAAACGAATGATTTCAGCGGTTCCCTCAGGGTCTAACATCGAGGTGGCTTCATCCAAAATCAAGATATCTTGTTCCATCGCTAACGCACCGGCAATGGCGACCCGTTGTTTTTGGCCACCCGATAGTTGATGTGGTTCTTTATTTAAGTAATCTTCCATGCCCACGAGTTTGGCGTAATGATGAATTTTTTCAACCATTTGATCGTGCGCGATGCACTGGTTTTCTAAGCCAAACGCGATATCGTGTCGCACCGTGACACCAACAAACTGGTTATCTGGGTTTTGAAAAACGATGCCAATCATTTTCCGGATTTTGGATAAGTTTTCTTCATTTAATTTGAGGTTATTGATAAAAATCTCACCTTCAGAAGGCGATAAAAGTCCCACCATGAGTTTGGATAAGGTTGATTTTCCAGAACCGTTATGGCCAAGAATCGACACCCAAGATCCTTTTTTAATGGACAAGGTGATATGGGTCAACGCTTCATCGGTTAGGTTATATGAAAAGCTCAAGTCATTGACTTTGATCATGGAATGCACCACCATTTCGTACTTATACATTATATCATGTATAAAATGAATTAAAAAGACAAGTGACACGTTTCTGTATCATAAAAAATCCTTCTGGGTGTCCAGAAGGATAGAAGGATTAGGTTGTCGCTTTTTTGATAAAGAGATACCCGATGACCACATGGGAATCTACATGAAGCGTGTACCCAATAATCAAGGTTTCCCGATCAGGGTTTTGGGTAAACGATTGTTCAATAAAGCCCTTTTTGATGGTCAGTTGATTGTTTCGAATGCTGTAATGACTGCTTGTGATGTCGTTTCCGGAAACCGATTGGATGGATCCACCAAAGAGTTCAAACAAAACAATCACGTCTTTTGAAAAATCGGTGAAGACAGTGCTTGATGAAATCATGTATGGGCGATTTGTATCAATGATGTTTAGACGAATGGAAAAGATGCCCTTTTCGGTTTCAAAACTTAACACGTGCTCACCCAAGGAAAGTCCTTTTAGATAACTGGACTTTAAGAAAAGTTCACTCTTATCATGGATAAAGATGGCGCTTGTCAGCATTTCTTGTCCGCGTTTAACTTCTGTTACGCTTAAGTCATTGGGCAAGTCCTGAATTTTTAAATCGAACGATGACTGAATGGAATAGACAAAGGTTTGATCGGTGGGTTCAAAATCGATTTCGGGTTTCTTGCACGCTGCTAGCGTCAAGACGATGATGAAGATGATTAACAGTTTTTTCATGCTTTTCTACCTCTCTTACATGATAACACGATGGGCTTGAACATCAAAGACCATAACGGACGTTTGTTGAAAAGGGGTGACCTCTAAAGCCATATAAACGGACGATCCATTGGATAATGTGATGTTTCCCCAAATTTTTTCAACAAACTCTGGATGATCAATAAAGGGGTTTCGGTTGTTTTGTCTTAAGAATCGGTTTACGGTTGTATCAAAATATCCATAATAGATGAGATCGTTTCGTTGACGTTCAAAATCATCCACAGGATCTAAAAGATGGAATTGAAGGAGTGCATCTAAGTTTCCAATTTGCAAGGTGTTATCGGTTGGATTTCCAGAGACGAGGCTCAGTTGTGGATAACGAATCACCATGTAAAATAAGATTCGAGCCACATCGCCTCGGTCTTGATCACCCGGATAATAACTGGTTGCGGTTGTCACCCAATCAAAATTCTTGTTTCCTCGGCTGGAGTTAACCGAGGGTGTACATGCTCTTAGGTTGTGTAAATCTGAACCAATATTGATTGAACTGTTGTTGACGTTGACTCCCATTCTGGATTGTGGCCAAACGTGTTCCCGGTTCCATGTGATTCCTCCATCCCATGTTGGACTGACGAGTCTGCCATCATAAATCAATCTGACCATGCCGGTGACACTGGTATCTCGGTCGGCAAAGCCTAAAAAATAACGCGCATCACCATAAGTAATTCCAGTATACCCTTGGGTGATCAGATTTCTAAGGAACGTGACCAGTGCTTGTCCTTCTAGGCCGTCTGCACCTTCATAATACCCTTCGTAGACTATTTCATCGGAACCATTGAAAATGGCGTATAACATCATATTCGCCGTCACAGGGGCATTGAAGGTGTAGAAAGTTCCACCTTGATTTGAAGGTGACCATCCACTAAAGGTTTTTCCAAAAATGCTGGGTGCTTGAGGTTCACTAACCAACCCTTGATACTTCACCTGTTGAATCATATGAATCAGTCCTTCTAAGTAGAAGGTAACATCATAGATGTTTCGGTCATAAAAAATGGTTAACACGAGGGGTGTTTCGTTGGAGACTGTCCCTGTTAAAACACTTAAACTAGTTTCAATGGTAAATCCGAAACGGGATGGGTTAAGCGCAATCAAGTCCCCATGATTGGCGTAAATGATTTCTGAATCAGCTAATGTGTACTCGTTGTTTTCAATGTTTTGAAGGTAGGTTTCTACCCGATAAGCGGTTAAGGTTAACGTTTGTTGGTAAATGGCTCTTAGCCTAAATGAGGCATTTAAATCAAGTTCATAAGGGTTATCCGTGCTTTGAATCATCCCGGTATCAAGATTCAACCAATGAGTAAATTGGTATTGCGGCTGATCGGGAGCAAATAATTCCAACACCGTCCCTTCTTTAAAGGAGGTTCCAAAAGGTTCAACCTCAATGGGAACGTCAATATTGGCATCTAGAGAAAGCGTATAAAAAGGAACGGGTTCATAAACAGCAATCAGATGTTTGTGTTCGAGTAAGGTAAAGGTATAGATGGATTCCGTGCTTAAAAGCGTTTGTGTTACCGCATCCATCCAGTGAACGAAACGATGTGTGAAAGACTCTGGTGCATAAACGGTAATCTCGCTTAAAGGCGCATAAAATGGCCCTTTAGGCGTGATATCGGGCAAAAGATCAAGGGTTGACTCGACTTGAACAAGGTGCCCATTAATGCCCGCATATTCATGGGTTGAAAAGGTAAAATCAATCAGTTCTATGGGGCGTTCTAAAACCCCTTCAAAATCGATGCCAATGCGGACCTGGATGAGGCCTTCAAGTGCTAAATCACGGGCTGAAAGGGTGTAAATGGTAGGATCACTACCGGTTCTGTTTCCGAACGTTTCTGAACTGAATCGCGTGACGGTTTGATGGGAATCCATCAGTTCAACATAGAGTCTTCTTAAACTGTTTGATGTTCCTGATTTTCTAAACGTCACGTTAAACTCTGAAATCCCTTGATAAAGCTCGGTTTGAGCTACACTTTGAGCGTTTGTGAGTACCCAATGATGTTGATGGGGGATTACCGCGATGGCTTCAAAAGGGTAACCGGTGGTGGCTGGATTGGACTTTTCATCTTTTCCAAAAAAAACCTGGGTCTCATGGGTCATGAGTCCCTCATGAGAGTAAACGGTAAAGGTTTCTCCAATCGCGTTTTGAACCGTTAAAAAGGCGGTGTAATAAACCCCTTCCTCAAAAGGAAGTTGAACATCGATAATCCCTTCTTGATGTGATGATAAATCTGTTAATCCTTCGTGATACCCCAAGGTGGTTGTTGGATGCTTAGTGGATCTTAAAAGACCTTGAGCCACTTGAGTGAAACCGGTAGGAATTTCTATATGGATTACATATGTTAAGTTGGATTCATCGATTCGAAATCCCTCACTTAAGTGAATCAACGGCAATGGCATAATGGGGGTAGCTTGATAAACCGCCTCATAATGATGTTGTCCGGTCACTGAAATCATCGGATTTCTTCGGTAACTGATGATCCTATCATTTAGCGTCCAATACGCAAAATTGTGGGTTAGGGAATCGTTTGAAGCGTGAAGCGAAACCTGGCTTAAGAACTTATAAAGGCCTTCTCCCGATCCATTTTGAGTGGAAATTTCAAAGAAATACTGGGTATTAAATAGATGCACTGGTCGAAAAATCGTGTGCTCATTAATCGTTAGGGGGTGATCCCACTTATCCTTGGAAACAACATGAAAGGGAATGCGGGGAATGGTGATGGCTTGATCATTGGCGCTATGGCCTTTTTGAACATAATCAAGACCTAAAAATTGATCCTCATGATCTAAAAATAACGCAACATAATGATCTTTTGGGTAAAAGATGGCTTGAATCGATGGATCGCTTCCAGACTCAAACGTGTGATCAAAAGGCAGATCGGACAATCTTCCATCGATTAACCATGCGAAAAAAGAATAGTCGTTTTGACTTAGAACACTGTGATCAAACGAAAAAGAATGGCTTTCTTGAATGTCCATAATGAGGGTGTTTTGATTATCAAATGCGGTGCTTAATCGTCGAGTGGGGGTGTTTGCAAAAACAGAAATCGTTCCAATCAATAGGATCAATAAAAATCCCGTTAAGAGCCATTTTTTCATCGTGAATCACTCCTTGTGTGCAAAAACCATTATATCATAACTTCTTTGGTTCACCAAAGCGTAATGGTGCATAAGAAATTCAGATTTAAAAAATTCATGATAAAATGCATTTAAAGATGAAATAAGCCAATCGAGGCGATTGGCCAATCCGCATCTTAATCACCCTAGAAAAGAGAGGGCTTTGGCTATGATTATCGATTTACATGAAGGCAACTTCTCATCCGTCGTTTTAAACAGCGATGTGCCTGTTTTGGTGGATTTTTGGGCAGACTGGTGTGCGCCTTGTCAAAAACTTGCTATTGTCCTTGAGGATCTTGATCAAGAATTAAAAGGACGTGCCAAAATTTGCAAGCTTGATGTGGAAGATCAAGTGGAACTCGCTGACTTTTATGAAATACTTTCAATCCCTACACTTGCCGTTTTTAGAAACGGAGAGATTGACGATGTTTTGTTGGGCGTCCAAACCAAAGAAGCTCTAAAAAAACTCTTGAAACTATGAGAGAGGTCATCGTTATTGGGTTAGGTGCTGCAGGCGTTTCAGCGGCCATTGAACTCAAAAGAAATAGAATCGAACCTTTGGTCATTGGTAAGGATGGCGGCGCGCTTGGGGCTTATCCTGGAAAAATCGAAAATGTGTATGGCCTTATGCCGATTAAGGGACAGGATCTTTATCAAATTGGACTGTCCCAACTTTCCTATTATGGTATTTCTTATGTGTTCGAAAATGTTTTATCCATCACAGAAATCGAAGGCGGTTTCTTGGTTAAAACGGACCAAAACACGTATTCATCTCAAACAGTGTTGCTTGCAACCGGTAAAACGCGGATTCCTTTGGATGTCCCGGGTTATCAAACCTACCTTGGAAAAGGCATTAGTCTCTGTGCGGCTTGTGACGGCTACTTCTTTCGAAAGAAAAAAATCGCTTTAATCGGTCATGGCGCTTACCTGCTTCATGAACTGGAGCATCTAAAGAAACTAACCGATGATATCCTGATCTTTTCAAACGATAAGGCTTTACCTTTTCCAATCATACCTGATAAGATTCTTGAGTTTAAAGGCGATAAAAAACTTCGTGAGATTAAAACCGATCAAGGGGTTTACCCCGTAGACGGTGTCTTCTTGGCCTTGGGTTCTCCTTCTTTGTTGTCCTTTGCTTCTCAGCTTGGTCTAATGACCGAAAATCAAAGCATTGCGGTTGACTCATCTTATCAAACCAACATCCCAGGCTTGTTTGCTGCAGGGGATGCGATTGGTGGAAAACTCCAAATTCCAAAAGCGAGTTATGATGGGATTGCTGCTTCTTATGCCATCATGCATTATTTAAAGAAATAGACCTTGTCCCGCGCGGACAAGGTCTTCTTTTTTACTTCATTTTATGATTTAAATAGGTTCCAAGAACGATGAGTCCAATCATGATGATTCCGATCCAGTTAAGATACGTTCCTAAGAAGGTCACAACGACAAGACCTGAAATCAACATCAGATTGGTGGTCATGATGGTTACATCATTCCATTTCGTTTCGTTTCTTATCCATCCTAACACTCGAAAGAGGATTTGAACCCCTAAAGCAAGCAACAACACCCAAAGGGTGATGTTACCGAGTACAAGAAGGTTCGGGTTCAGTAATCCTTGAAATCCGGTTAAGGTCACGTTGATTTTCGATAGATGAAAGATGGGAAGAAAGAAATGAACAAAGATCACCAAATCAAGAAGCAGCAAGGTTAACCGTTTGTTAATCACAGTTTTTGATCGTCCACGCTATCTAAATAAGCTTTAATCGGTTTTACAATCGCTTCAATGGTGCCATCCACAAACGGATTCTTGAGGTTCGCTGATTCCAGTAACCCTAAGAAACTCTTTGATCCACCTAATTGACAAAGCGCTAAATAACTATCAAGGGCTTGTTTAGGATCCGCTTGATGCATGACCCAATATTGGAAAGCAACGACTTGTGCCAAAGTATAATCGATGTAATAGAAAGGGGCTCCATAGATATGACCTTGACGGAACCAAAAGGTTCCTTTTTCCATGAAGAGATCATCGCCATAATCCTTATAAGGAAGGTATTGCTTTTCTAATGTTCTCCACGTTTGTTTTCGCTCATCGGGTGTCATGGATGGGTTCATGTAGACTTCGTGTTGATAATGATCCACTAACGCCCCATAGGGTAAAAAGGAAATGGCGCCTGCTAAGTGGCTAAACTTATATTTAGCGGTGTCTTCTAAGAAAAATTCATGAATCCATGGCCACGCCAAGAACTCCATGCTCATCGAATGGATTTCTGCCGCTTCCATGGTGGGCCATCTGTATTCAGGGATTTGATCTCTGGATGAATAAACCTGAAAGGCATGTCCGGCTTCATGGGTTAAAACGTCTACGTCGTGTGAGGTTCCGTTGAAGTTAGCAAAGATAAAGGGGGCACGGTATTCTGGAAGATAGGTGCAATACCCACCGCCTTGTTTACCGGGCTTTGAATCTAAATCAAGAAGGTCTTGATCAAGCATAAAGTTAAAGAACTCAGAGGTCTTTGGTGACATCTCATCATACATCTTTTTAGCTTTAGAGACTTGCCATGCACGATCGCCTTTAGGGGTTGGGTTTCCTGAAAGGAAAGAAAGCGCTAAATCATAGGATTTTGGATTTTCAATCCCTAAGCGTTTCGCTTTTCGATCGGTGAGTTCAGCAGCAAGCGGAACGATGACTTCTAGGATTTGTTTCCGGTACCCTTGAACGTCTATAAAGTCGTAATCGGTTCTGCCGAAACGGTCATACCCGAGTTGAACGAAATTTTCATACCCAAGTTTTAAAGCAATTTCGTGTCTCGTTTTAACTAAATCGTCATAGATTCGGTCAAACTGTTCTTCATTGGCAGCAAAAAAGCCAGAAACAGCCAATTGAGCTTGATGTCTAGTCTCACGGTCTTTATCTTGAACAAAAGGGGCCATTTGGCTTAGGTTATAAGTCCCGCCTTTAAATTCGATTTGAGCAGACGCAATCAGTTTCGAGTATTCGGTTGATAACTTGTTTTCTTTTTGAAGGTGTTCGATGATTTCTGGTTTAAACGTCTTCTTCTCTAAATCACCGCGTTTAAAGAGCAAGTCACCAAACGCTTTTTCAAGCTTAGGACGATGCTTGGATGCTAAGACCTTTTCGATAAAAAGGTGTTGAAATTGTTGAAGATGGGGACCATTTTCATCAAAGAACTCTTGTTCCTTCTCATAGAACTCATCTTTGGTATTGACGCTGTTACGAATAGAGACTAACGTCCCCATGGTATTCACACGATCAGAAATAGCAAACATCTCTAAGATGGCTTGATGTTCTACCTCATACGGTTGATCGGTTCCAATACGTTCTAACTGTTTTTCAATCTCGGATTTAACGATTTCAAGATTGGGTCTTTCATACGTAAAGTCATTGAATTTCATGATTTATACCTCGTTTCCTTAATTCAAATTATACACGCTTGAAAAGCCATAAACAAGAATAAAACAAAAAGGGCTAGGATTAGCCCTTAAATATGTGAGAATTTAAGAAATTAAGTTTTGATAATAAGGATTATCAAAGAATAAGAGTTCAAGCAAATGGGGATAATCAATGAAGGGGTTTCGGTTGTTTTGGAAAGAGAAGATGACATTGTTTCGGTTTTGTTCAAATATATCGACTAAGTCGGTTTCATGCCACCTAATTAATGTGTCTAACATCGCCATTTGTCCATCGATGGGGGTTCCATTGATGAGTTCCAGTTGTTGATACATGACAATCATGTAGAACAAGATTCTAGCAACATCGCCTTTGACTTCATCCCTTGGGACGTAACTTTGAGTTCCTCCTACATCATCAAAATACTTGTTTCCTCTTGATGAATTAAAACCAGGATTGACTGGTTTTAGGTTATGAGCGTCATTGGCTGTTGCTCCATTAAGAAGCGATTGAGGCCAAACGTGTTCTCTATTCCATGTCGCTCCGCCATCCCAGGTTTTAGGAACAGAGTATCCTGAATAAACCAAGAGAATGTTGTTTGAATTATCGGGATCTTCATCTGATGATTGTAAGATGGTTATGGCTGCATCATACGAGTTGATGGTAGCCCCTGTTTGAATGATGGTTCTTAGTGCTTCTAATAGGGCTTGGCCGTAAAGACCTTCTGCATTATTGTAATAAGCACTCATATCGATTGATAATAAGGTGTTATCTCTTAGAACAACATAGGTCATTTCTAGGGTTGTTGTGTTATTCGAAGAGTCGGTTGCTTCATAGATGATGGTGTATTCACCGATGAGGCTTGTGTTTATAGTACCTGTCCAGTCACACTTGATTTCTCCATCTTCTGGGTCAATCGCGGTGCAGCCTATGGTGGGATTAGGATCCCCTACTGAGAAAGAAGACACCCCAATGTGGGGTGTTATTTCTGGGGCTGTGGTGTCTTCAATAGGGGGGGTTACTCCGGATTATTTGTTATAACTGCGTTGTCAATAACAATGTGTGAGTTTGAAGTAGAAGTTCCCCAAATTTTTATTTTGATTGTAGTCGATCCTGTGTAAGAAAGGTTTATTAAATTAACAGTGTAAGCAAAAGATTGTTCGCCAGAACCAACAGTAATGCTAGTAGAATCATATACCTCAGTTCCATTTATAAGAACTTGCACCCTTCTAGTATCTCCGCCAGTGTATCCTTTCCTCCACTCAAAACTAAAACTGCTCAATCCGGTTGGAATTGTAACTTCAAGATATGAGTCCGATGCTCTTCTTAATAGAACTCCAATACCACTAATAGAATAAATCCCTGAAGTTTGAGCCTGTGAATATGTCCAAGTTAATCCTGATGTTCCGACAAATGTTCCAGCACCATAATTGGTCCCTGTGGGTAGTTCGGTTGCCGTTTCAAAATCTTCTTCATAGGTTGTTGGTGTTGCTGCTTCAGGAACTTTTAAAACAGTATAGTTTACGTCCCCAGTATCAAGAACTGTCTCACCCTTCTTAAGCGTATATGTCATAACTACAGCTGCATCATCGTCTACTGGTCGAGTAACAACACCCGAGTTTGTGATGACACTTGGTGTATTGGATACCCACTCAATTGTTCTACCGGCATAAGAAGTTCGTAATGTCAGGTCACTAGTAACAGAAGGTATTCGATACTTTATCGGGTTGGATAGCGCCATAGCATAATCCAATCAAACCATTTTCGTAGATGCCTTCAAAAAAGCGCTTCTCATCTAATAGGGGGTTTTGATACGTTTCTTTGTTGAGTGCTTTTTGGACGACCTCAAAGATCTGTTTTTCGAATGCAGGCATAAAGTCTCCTTGGATAAGCGTAAAGCGGTTTAATCAAACGCCAGGCGATCAGTAAGAGTTTATGAGAACATGATCGGGGGTTTCTCACCTTATTGTTTATTTCATAGGATTCAACCCGCCCAATCACATCGTCTGCTACTAAAAACTCTTTTGAGACAAGCGCATCTCCTTTAGCAATCAAATAGGGATATTTCATTTTGATGATTCGGTGAAGGCGATACCGATCGTTTAATTTAAACAAAATGATATCCCCTTTTTTCATGCCTTCTTTTGGAATCAACGTGATGTTGGTCTTGTTGTGCCACAAAAAGGGAAACATGCTGCTTCCTTGAACACGCATGATGGCTTTTTGATTGTTTTCCATGGCGTCACGGATTAACGCCATCATGTCTTCATTTTTTAAAGTCTCACTCTTCATGGTCCATCAATCCTCGTTCTTTTAAAGCTTGAATAAAATCTTTGATATCCGCTAAGGCTGTTTTAGGGTCTATCTCATAAGTTTCCATCATTTGGGTGACCAAATCTTGTAGCGTGATGTCTTTTTTAAGCCGTTCAAATAAAAACGCGCTGGTCTCGTTTAACGTGATGATGCCATTGAAATTGAGGGCTTCTTCTTTAATCGGAACAACAATCGCTTTCCCAGATATGTGCTTGAGCACATAGTTGTCTTTGATTTTCATGCGGCTTCTCCTTCAAATAGGGTGCTTGTTAATGTGATGGCGGCTTCCACGCTGTTGGTTGCTGTCATCTGGTAGATGGGAACATGGAAAATGATGTCTTCTAAGAGGGCTAACATGGTATCCCAGTGGGCATCATCCATCGGACGATACATGTTTTTAATAAGTTCAGTCAAGATGTTGTCTGGTTCTAAAGGGGTTATCACATTTTGTTTCCCTTGTTTAAGGAAAACCAAGGCAGACATCGGAACAACAATCGGATGATTCAGTTTTTGATGCCCGCTAAAAGGGGTCCCATACACATAAATCATCTCTTTTTCTTTTCGAATGAGCGGTTTATCATCGTTGATAATCATCGCTTCTGGGTAAATGGATTGAACGTGTCTAAACAGGGTTGATTTTCCGGTTTGTGACGGAGCGGATAGCAAGACCGCTTGATTGTGATAAGAAAAAGCTGAGGCATGAAGCGATAAGAAGCCTTTTCTTATCATGACTTCCATGAAAATCATGGACATCATGACATACTCCGTTTCGGCTGGGTCTTTGCATTTAGAGGGGTTAATCAAGATTGTGCTTTTTTTATAGTCTAGATCGTGATAAAAGAGGGCTCTAATGGATTGATTGCTATCTTTGGCGTAAACGTATTCGATTACGCCATCCCGTTTGACCCATGGGTTGTTTGGTTTGATTAGGATGCCTTCTGGTTCTTCAATCCATTCTACGATTTTGGATTCAATGGTAGCATCGATATCATCCGAACAAAGCGTTTCATACCGTTCAATGTTATGGGTTAAAAAAGTCTCGTAGCAAAAAGAAAGATTGAACCGAATGCCACAAATCGAATAGGTCTTCATTCACTCAAACTCACTTTCTTCATTTGTCCTATATTATATCATAGTTTTTGATTAAGACATCTTAAGGCGAGTCGTGATAAACTATAAGAAACGCAGTTGAGGTATCCTTATGGCCCATCCTACACGCTCTTGGATTGTTCGTACCAATCAGCCCATCATCATACCGCTCATCGGATTATCCATCCTCTCGTTGTTGTCGAGTTTGACAGCCATCTTTTTCGCGTTTTTCTCTAAAAATACCATCGACTCTGCTGTCAATCAAGACATGGGGCTTTTAGCAAGATCCGCCTGGATCTTAGCGCTCCTTCTTTTCTTTCAAGTTTTTTTATCCGTTTTATCAAACCTTTATAAGACTTATGTCATTGGACAATCTAAACTGCGTTTACAAACCCGACTATTTGAACGGTTCTTAAGGCTTTCGCTCAAAGACTCTTCTAAACACCATACCGGCTATTTGATGAACCACCTTGAAAGCGACCTTAAAGAAATCGCTGAAGGTTCCTTTGATCTCTTGCCGAGACTCATCTATTATCTTTCCCGTTTTTTTTGGCGCTTTTATCTTTTTATTCATTTTAGATTCCCTTTTAGCTTCCGTTTTACTCCTTTTGGGAGTTGTCCTCTTTTTGATGAGTCGACTTTTAGGTCCCGAAATCAAGAAAAGGCATCACCGCTATCAAGAAGCGGAATCCTCTGTCAAAGCGGTGATGAAAGAATCGCTTGACCATATCCCGCTCATTAAAGCGTATGAGGCGGAGTCTTATCTTAGTGATACCCTTAAAACCAAACAAATGGGGTTCTTCAAAGCTTTGATTAAAAAAGCCCTCCTGTCTGTTTTCACGCAAGGCGGACTGACTTTGTTTTTTGCAATCGGTTACGGGCTTGCCATTATTTTAGGTTCAATTCGCCTAGTGGATGGGGTTCTTTCATTTGGGGCGTTGGTTGCGATTATTCAACTGGTTAACCATATCCAATCGCCTTTTGGAGGGCTTGCGCAACTCATTCCTAAATACTATCAGATGATCGCATCCGCTGAGCGTATCATGCGCATGGATGATTATAGCGAAGAATCCAAAGACCCTTTAACTCTCCAAGATTTCTCAACCATTGAAATGGATCATCTTGGTTTCTCCTACGACAATGATGCCGTTATTCATGACCTTCATCAAAGCATCAAAAAAGGTGAAACTGTGCTCATTCAAGGAGAAAGCGGAAAAGGAAAGACCACCTTATTTAAACTGCTTTTAGGCCTTTGTTCGCCCACGCATGGACACTTATGGGTGACCCAACAGAAAAACCGCTATCCTATTAATGAACAAACCAGACCCCTCTTTGCCTATGTTCCACAAAACCATTTTGTCCTATCCGGTACCTTACTCGAAAATTTAACCTTTGGTCGATGGGTGGATATAGAAACCGTGATAGAAGCCACAAAAATCGCTTCGATTCATGAGGATATCGAAAAACTTCCTCTGGGCTATCATACCTATATAGGTGAAAAAGGGCTAGGGTTATCGGAAGGTCAACTTCAACGTCTTGCTATTGCAAGAGCCCTTCTTAAAGATGCGCCGATCTTGATTTTAGATGAAGCCTTTTCAGCCCTTGATCATTTAACAGAACTTACCATCTATCGCGCTTTATCCAAACTTAAAAATAAGACCATTATTCTTGCCTCTCACCGTCAAGTCCCTATTGAACTGGTTCACCGTGTTATTCAGATAAACCCATGAAAAAGGGCTCAATTGAGCCCTTTAATATTTATTGAAGAACTGCGCCGACTTCTTTTCGATGATCCAGTAGAACGGAATAATCAAAAGGAGTGAAAGAGCAAAAAGGATGAAAAGAACCCAAGTGGTTGCTAGTGTTTTACTTAAGAAATAATAGAGAACACCCAATAAGGAAATCCAGAAAAACCCACCAAAGACCCCAAACAATGCCCCCATGCTTTGCTTAACAATTTCGACTTCATTTTTAAAATCGAACCGTGGGACGAGCAAATTGATCACCCCATTAAAGTAGGAGATCAAGGTTGAAAAAGACACCACAAGTAAGAGGATGATCACTTGATTCATCCAAGGAAGCTGAAAGGAAATGCCAAACAAAAGAACACTCACTATGCCTGCAGGAATGACCAATAGCATGTTGAAAAGGATTTTAGAGGTCATCACTTGTTTAGGTTCAATCGGTAAGCTTTTAATCACCCATAGGTTTTTTCCTTCTAAGGATAAACTAATCGCCGGTGTATAAGCCATCGCTAGACAAAACGCAATTAAAACGAGAAGCATCGGTTCAATCGCTAGTCCAACGCCCACCATTTGACCCAAAATATCTTTGAGTCCTTCTTGATAAAAGAGGCTTCCGATGGAGGCAACCAATAAGATGACAGCCCCAAATCCAGCGTTAACTGCGTAAATGGGAACCCCAATGAACTTCTTCCACTCTTTAATGATCATCATCCAAATTAAAGGACGTTCGTGATAACTCAGTTTTTTCGTATTCCAAGAGACATTTTGCTTGTTGCCGCGTTGGTTGGCTTGGTTCACGAATCCTTGAATGCCATAGATGAAACCTCCAAAAACTAAAGTGTTTGATCCCACTAAAAGAAAGAGACTCAGTAGGTTTTTTTGATCAATCGCTTCAATCATCCACTTAATCGGAGGATATACCGTTTGAAAACGCTTGAAGAGTTCAATTTGTCCCGTTAATGGATTAATATCGGCATCAGAAAAGGAAAACGATGCCAACATAAACCCGATGAAAATAGCAAATAAAAAGAGAATGTTGAGCACTTTATTATGCTTAAACCTAGACGTAATACTCGTGATTCCTAACGAAATCAACGACATGAATACCACAGGAATGAGTGGGAAAAACAAAAATGAAATGAGGTAAATCGCGATTTTCAATCCATCTAATCCGCTGTGATAAAAATAGGAAACACCGATCGGAATTGTAAAGAGAAAACTCGAAACATAAAGCAACAGCATCATCACAATCGTTTTGGATAACAACAACGTTCGAGAAGAGATGGGAAGAGGCGCTAAGATTTCATAATCACGATAATGAAACAGGTAGCCTTGCGCTCGAAACAAAACTAAGATGAGCGTAAGTCCAACGGCATAAACCGCAAGAAAACTCAACATGAGTTCAATCTGACCCATCTGAGAGAGTGTTTTCCCTAAATCAAAAAACATGTAACCAAATAACCCAAAAAAGGTGATGGCAGCATACGCAATCGCTAACCCAATCAAAACGGTCTTCACCTTTTCTTTTTTGGTTTCAAAACCCATCAGTCGCTTAATGGAGAATTGATCTTTGATAAACAGTTTGGTGAGAATCTTAACCATTAGGATTCCCGTTGAATGTCGATAAAGATGTTTTCAAGCGACTTATTGAACACCACATCTTTGGTTAACCCTTGCGCCACAATCTTTCCTTTTTTGATGATCGCAACCTTGTTGCACAATTTTTCAACGACTTCAAGGACATGCGAAGAAAAGAAAATAGCGGATCCGTTTTGACACATCTCTTTGAATAGTTCTTTTAGTTTGAAACTGGCTGTCGGATCCAATCCAACAAAGGGCTCATCAAGCAATAAAAGCTTAGGCTTGTGAATAAGCGCACTGATGATCACTAACTTTTGTTTCATCCCATGGGAATATGAAGAAATGGGATGAGACAGTCGGTCAATGATCTCAAATAGGGTTGCGTATTTTTCGATGCTTCTTTCCCGTTCATGCGGTTCAAGTTTAAACACATCTCCGATAAACGCCAAGTATTCTGATCCTGTCAATGTTTCATAAATATCTGGGTTATCGGGAATATAGGCAATTCTCTTTTTAACATCTATAGGGTGCTCGCTAATGGAAAATCCATCCACCATGATGGTTCCACTTTGGATGCCATGAATCCCTGCTATTGCTTTTAATAGGGTGGTTTTCCCTGCCCCATTATGACCAACAAACCCATAGATATCTCCTTTTTCAATGGTTAAACTGACGTCACTTAACGCCACTAACTGTCCGTATGTCTTCGTGACATTTTTGATTTCCAACATAAGAAATCCCCCTTTATTACCTTTAGTATAACACTAAGTAAAAAAAAAGAATCGCTCAAGAGAAGCGATTCTTTTCATCTTCATTTAATCATGATGCGCGTTTTTTGTTCAACTTCTTGTTGTTTTGGAGCCTTGATCTCAAGGATACCGTCTTTTAAACTGGCTTCAACTTGTTCCATGTTGATATCCCCTAATCTGAGGCTTCGACACATCTTAGAAACTCTTCTTTCTTTGTGGATGTAGTTTTTTTGCTCTTCTTCATTCGATGCTTCTCGAACGACAGAAATGCTTAAGATACCGTCTTGATAGTTGAGTTCAATTTCTTCCTTTTTGATCCCTGGCAGTTCGGCTTCCACGAAATACGCGTTCCCTTCATCTTTGACATCCAGCTTGAAGGTATCATGGCGCAGGCTTCTTAATGGAAAGAGTCGATCAGAGAAGAAGTCATCCAAGAATGTGTCCAAGTCATCGGTTCTTCTGACTTGATTTTTGTTGAATGGGGTTAATCCAAACATCATAATTCCTCCTTTTCTATTTGGCACTCAATTGATATGAGTGCTAATTCACCCTTATTTTATCGCTTGTTTCATGATTTGTCAAGAGGGATGCTGCATAAAAAAAACAAGCCGGAGCTTGTTTATCCATTACACAAATTCGATAATCGCCATAGGCGCAGCATCACCGCGTCTAGGAATGGTCTTAATGATGCGTGTGTAGCCGCCGTTACGATCTTTGTAGCGAGGTCCTAATTCAGAAAACAACTTTTGAAGGGCGTTTTGACCTTCTTTAACGTCTTCAAAACGGACGGTCTCTGCCGCTTGTCTACGGGTTGCTAACGTATCTTCTTTGGCCAAGGTGATCATCTTGTCCGCTAATTTTTTTAACTCTTTCGCTTTTGCTTCCGTTGTTGTGATGCGTTCATGGATGATGATATCTGTCACAAGGTCGCGCAGCAAAGCTTTTCTTTGATCGCTTGTTCTTCTTAATCTACTGTAAGCCATATGTTACTCCTTATCTTCATCGTCAAAAATAAATTTTGAATCTCTGCCGGAAGATGTTTCGAATTCCAGTCCATGTTCAGCAAGTTTTTCTTTCAATTCTTTGAACGATTTTCTTCCTAAACTTCTAAAACGCATGACATCTTCTTCAGTTAAGCGGATGATTTGTCCAACGGTGTAGATCCCTGAACGCTTCAAACTGTTGAATAAACGGACAGATAAATCAAGTTGTTCAATTTTCATCTCGAGCTTTTTGTTGGTGGGTTCTTCTTCGTGTTCATAGATGAAGTCAGTGGACAACGCTTGTTCACTGATCTTGACGATTTCACTCAAATAATCAATCAGCATCTTTGATGCTAACGCAAGCGCCTCTTTGGCGGCAATTGCGCCATTGGTTTCGATTTCCATCATCAGTTCATCCGCATCGCCTCTGGTCTTTTCGACATGATAGGAAACACGGGTTACGGGTGTGTAGATGGAATCAATGGGAATGATGCTCTTTTCGCCACGTGAGAATGGCTTGTTTTTGTCCGCGTTGACGTAGCCAATGCCACGACGAATCGTGACTTCCATGGACAAACGGCCATTTTCAGAAAGATGGGCAATCACTTGATTGGGGTTGATGATTTCGACGCCATCCACGCGATTGAAATCTTGTGCAGTCACCTTACCTGAACCCACAGCGTAAAGTTCTAGCTTTTGTTCAAAATCTGGATCATTGGAGTCAACTTTGAAGATTACTTTTTTCAGATTCAAAACAATTCCCATGACATCTTCGAAAACGCCTTGTATGGTGGAAAATTCGTGTTCGACTCCGTCAATTTTAATATTCACGATGGCGGCACCTGGCAATGAAGACAGCAAAACGCGTCTCAATGCGTTACCGAGGGTAATGCCATAGCCACGTTCTAGGGGTTTAATGATAAAACGTCCCTTATGACCGTCAACGGATATTTCTTCAATTGCAGTTGGTTTTTCAAACTTTAAATCTTTCACAAGTTACCCTCCTTAAAGGTTTTATCCACGTGGGCGTTTCGGTGGTCTACATCCGTTATGTGGAACGGGTGTCACATCTTTAATCGCGGTGATTTCTAAACCGGCTGCTTGCAGCGAACGAATCGCTGCTTCTCTACCAGGACCAGGTCCTTTGACAGAGACTTCAACCTTGATCATGCCATTATCCATAGCGGTCTTGGCAACGGATTCAGCTGACATTTGCGCAGCAAAAGGCGTAGACTTTCTACTCCCTTTGAAACCAAGGGCACCGGCGCTGCTCCATGCGATGGCATTGCCATCCATGTCAGTGATGGTGACGATGGTGTTATTGAAGGTTGTATGAATGTGTGCGATACCAAGGGGAATATTCTTCTTGATCTTACGTTTGGTTGTTCTTTTTTTAGCCATGATGTATTCCTCCCTTACTTCTTCTTACCGGCGATTGCCTTTGGCTTGCCCTTGCGGGTGCGTGCGTTGTTCCGGGTGTTTTGTCCACGGACTGGCAATCCCTTGCGGTGACGGATTCCACGATAGGATCCGATTTCCATTAGACGTTTGATGTTTAAGGTGATTTCTCTTCTTAAGTCCCCTTCTACCACAAAGCCTTTAATTTCTTCACGGATGCGGTTTAATTCATCTTCTGTCAATGCTTTAACACGGGTATCTTCATTGACACCGGCGTTTTTCAAAATGGCTTTGCTGGTTGCAAGCCCGATACCATATACATACGTCAACGAAACCACGACGCGCTTGTCGCGTGGAATGTCAACACCTGCTATTCTTGCCATAGTTCCTCCTTGTTAACCTTGTCTTTGGTTATGTCTTTTGTTTTTCTTGTTGATGACGTACACTTTGCCTTTACGTCTAACAATGATGTCATCTTCACTTCTTTTTTTAACTGACGCTCTTACTTTCATGTGCGTGCCTCCTTATTTGCGGCGATAGGTAATTCTACCGCGGGTTAGATCGTATGGTGATAATTCGACTGTGACTTTATCACCAGGTAAAATGCGTATGTTGTTCATACGGATTTTACCAGATACGTGGGCCAATACGACATGGCCGTTGGTTAGTTCAACTTTGAACTTGGTATTGGGTAATATTTCGATGACTTTAGCTTCTACTTCAATTACATCGTCTTTAGCCATAGATTCACTCCTTTTTAAGTGTGGTTAAAATGTCATATCCAGTCTCTGTGATTGCAATCGTGTGTTCAAAATGCGCACTGGGTTTGCGATCTAAGGTGACCGTTGTCCAATTGTCCGCTAGGACCTTAACATGCTTCGTGCCTAAATTGATCATCGGCTCCACACAAAATGTCATGCCTGGTTTAAGGATGGCACCTTGGTTGGGCTTACCGAAATTCGGAACAAACGGCTCTTCATGAAGCGATGTGCCAATGCCGTGGCCGGTGAATTCTTCGACGATCCCATACCCATAGGGTTGGATGAAGGATTCGATGGCGTGGGAAATGTCTGAGACACGGTTCCCCGGTTTGGCTTTTTCGAGACCCACATAAAGCGCTTGCTCGGTGATTTTCAATAGTTTCTCGATTTCAGGACTCACCTTTCCAACTGGAACGGTGATGGCTGAATCCGCGTGATACCCTTTATAAAGAACACCGATATCAATCGATACGATATCCCCTTCCTTCAGGATTTTCTTTTTTGAAGGAATGCCGTGAACAACCACTTCATTGACTGAAGCGCAAATGGATCCTGGAAAGCCATGATAACCCAAGAATGAGGGTGTCGCTCCAAGTTGAGTTATAAAATTCAAGGCGAGTGTGTCAAGTTGATGCGTGGATACGCCAGGCTTAATATGCTGAATCAGCATCTGTCTGGTTTGTTCTAAGATGTGGCCTGCCTCCCGCATCAACTCGATTTCACGTTGTGACTTAATCTGAATCACGTTTTCTCACCCAAAACCTTTTTAAGCGTTTGATCGATCTCTTCAATCGACTGTGTTCCATCAACCGTTATCAGTAACCCTTTCTCTCGGTAATAACCGATCACGGGTTCTGTATGGTTTAAATAGATCTTTAATCGACGTCTAACGGTATGTTCCATATCGTCGTTACGATGAATCAAACGGCCTTGATCGTGGTCGCATACGCCAGGAACCTTAGGTTTCTTGTTGGTCACATGGTACACTGTCCCACATGTCTCACACACTCTGCGTCCACTGATTCGTTTAATGATGACCTCATCAGGCGCACTGAAATTGATGGCTGCTGTTAGGGTCCAACCCATGTCGTTAAGCATCTTATCCAGTGCTTCTGCCTGTTCAAGGTTTCTAGGATATCCGTCAAAGAGGAATCCTTTTTTGACGTCGCTATGAGACAAGCGGTGGCGAACAATCTCGTTGGTAATATCATCGGGTACCAGTTCGCCTCGTTCTATGTACTCTTTCGCAATTTTTCCGACCTTGGTGCGGTCTTTGTAGAGTTCTCTGAATATATTTCCTGTTGAAATATGAGGGATATGATAATGCTTGATGAGAGATTCAGCTGCAGTCCCTTTTCCAGCTCCTGGGGGACCCATCAGAATAATTCGCATTTCGGACCTCACTTACTTGTTGAAAATGCCGGTATACTCGGATTGACTCGCGTCTGCTTCAATCTGTTGTGTGGTTTCAATCGCCACCCCGACGATAATCAGCAAGCTGGTTCCGCCAAGTGTAATGGCTTGTGCTTCGGTTCCTGTGAAACCGAAAACGATGGATGTTAAAATCGGTAAGATCGCTAGAACGACCAAGTACACGGTCCCAATCACCGTAATCTTAAAGAGAAGGCGGGCAATGAAGTCTTTGGTGTCTTCGCCCGGTCTAATCCCAGGAACATACGCATTGGATTTAGACAAGTTGTTAGCAATCTTCTCAGGATCAATGGTGAGGAACGAATAGAAGAATGAGAAGATGATAATTAACCCGACGTATAAAATGAAACCAATCGGTTGTTGATAATTGAAAATGTTGTTAATCCATAAAGCAAATCCGCTGTTTGCTTGTCCGCCTCCAGTAAATCCGATAACGGATAAGGGGATGGATAAAATCGTTTGAGCGAAAATGACAGGAATAACGCCAGCGCTATTGATCTTCATTGGGATGTTTGAATCCGATTTGCCTTGACGATTCGCGTATTGAACGGGAATCTTTCTTGTCGCAATTTGGACATAAACAACACCGAGTAGAATCGCGAAATAAAGCGCCATAATCAAGATGAAGAACACAATGTCCCATCCACCGGTTCCATTGGTGATGTACTTGGTCCAAAGGGTGGTCCACATCGCTGGTAAACTGGTCACAATCCCTGCAACAATCATCATGGATGTTCCGTTACCAATTCCCTTTTTCGTAATCAAGTCCGCTAACCAGATAACCAACGCTGTTCCACCGGTCATGACAAGCGCCATGTACACATAGAAGAAATAGCGGAAACGGTCTGCGATGGCCGCTTCTAGACTTGGAACCAAAATGCTTCCGCTAACGCTAATACCGAGAATCAAAGCAAAGGCTTGGATGAAAGCAAGACCAATCGCAAGATACCGGGTAATTTGGTTTAATCGTTGTTTTCCAGATTCCCCTTGTTCGCTCCATTCTTTAAACGTGGGAATGACCATTTGCAGCAATTGGATCGCAATCGATGCGGTAATGTAGGGGGAAATACCAAGCGCCATGATCGAGAATCGTTCAAGGGCTTGTCCGGAGAAATTGTTCAAGATAGCAACAAAGCTACCTGAAGCACTCATAAATGCCTTAATGGCATTGGCGTCAAAAAGTGGGACGGTGATATGACTGGCAATTCTAACAACCAATAGGATGAGCAACGTGAATGCGAGTCTCAACATCACGGTTCTGTTACTTAGAATTCTCTTAATCCGAATCCACACTTTAAATCACCTCGACTGTTCCACCGGCTTTAACAATGGCTGCCTCTGCCGCTTTTGAAAACACATGGGCCTTGACGGTTAGTTTCTTTTCAAGTGTTCCGTTGGCCAAAATTTTGACGCCTGATTCGATTTTTTTCAAAACGTTTCGAGCCACCAAGACTTCTGGCGTGACGACTTCACCCTCATTAAACTGATTGAGGTCCGCTAAGTTAACAACAGCATAGACTTTGCGATTGATGTTCTTGAATCCTCTTTTGGGGATTCTTTGGAAGAATGGAAGTTGTCCACCTTCAAAGCCAGGACGTGTGCCGCCGCCCGAACGAGCAAGCTGACCTTTATGTCCTTTACCAGAGGTTTTACCTAATCCTGAACCCGGGCCTCTTCCAAGACGTTTTCTTGGTTTTCTAGCCCCTTCAACAGGTCTTAATTCGTTTAACATCGGCTTATCCTCCTTATTCGACTTCAAGAACGTCGATCAAGTGAGAAATGGTTTTTACCATTCCGTTAATGGCCTCATTGGCCTCTTTAACAACGACTTGATTGATTTTCTTGAGTCCGAGTGCGTGTGCTGTTTTGACCTGATTGGGCTTGCGTCCAATCAAGCTTTTCTTCAGTGTGATTTGCAGTTTCATTATTTTAACCCCGCCAAATCAACACCACGAAGGGCTGCTACTTGTTCAGCAGTTCTTAATTCCTTAAGTCCTGCAAAGGTTGCACGAACCATGTTAATGGGTGTGCGTGATCCGATTGCTTTGGATAAGATATCGTTGACACCAGCGAGTTCGAAAACAGCACGAACCGCTCCACCAGCGATAATTCCAGTCCCTTCGGATGCTGGCTTCATAAAGACTTTGCCGGCACCATACGTTCCTGTAATTTGATGAGGAATGGTATCCCCAACTTTAGGTACTGTGATAATATTTGCTTTCGCATCTTCAATGGCTTTTTTAATCGCGTCAGGTACTTCTTGGGCTTTGCCCGTTCCAAAACCGACTTGACCTTGTTTATTACCAATGACAACTAAGGCTGCAAAACGAAAGCGACGACCACCTTTGACAACTTTGGTGACGCGGTTAATCGCGACAACCCGTTCTTCGAATTGGCTGTCTTGTTGTTCTTCAACATTGAAATTTTCTCTTGCCATTTCGTCTTCCTCCTTAGAATTGTAATCCCGCTGAACGAGCGGACTCAGCCAATGCCTTAATCCGTCCATGGTAGAGATAACCACTTCTGTCGAAGACGACGGATTGAATGCCTTGGGCTAATGCTTTTTCAGCGATCAATTTGCCAACTGCCTTTGCTGATTCAATGTTTGAACCCTTAAGGCCGAGTTCTAATGTGCTCGCACTGATAAGTGTTGATTGAATGGTGTCATCGATGATTTGAACATAAAAAGCTTTGTTTGAACGGTAGACGGATAGTCTTGGGCGCTCAGGTGTACCTGTCACAATCTTACGAATGCGAAGGTGACGCTTTTGTCTGATGAGGTTGCTCGAAATTTTCTTAATCATATGGATGTCCTCTCTTACTTAGCAGTCTTTCCAGCTTTACGTGGTACAAATTCATCCACATAACGAATCCCTTTACCTAGATAAGGTTCTGGTTTTCTTGTGCTTCTGATCTTTGCTGCAAATTCGCCGACTACTTGTTTGTCAATGCCTTCGATGATGATGTCGGTATTTTTAGGAATTTGCACGGTAACACCGGCTGGAATTTCCAAATTCACTGGGTGTGAATACCCCATGCTCAAGTTGACAACATTCCCTTGAAGCGAGGCTCTATAACCCACGCCACGAATTTCAAGTTGTTTCTTGAAGCCTTGTGATACCCCAGTGACCATGTTTGCTAACAATGCACGGGTTGTCCCGTGAATTTTACGTGTGAATATTTCATCATTTGGACGTGCGATACGAATTTCGCTTTCATCCATTTGAATGCTTAAACGTTGATTGAATTGGTATTCAAGTTGACCTTTGGGGCCCTTAACAACAACAAAGTTGTCTGGGCTGATGGTGACGGTAACCCCAGCAGGAACTTGAATCACTTTATTTCCTATACGTGACATGTTTTCCTCCTTAGTTTTACCAAACGTAGGCGAGTACTTCGCCGCCAACTTGGGCCATGCGTGCTTCGCGGTCAGTCATAATGCCTCTTGATGTTGAAATGACAGCGATGCCGAGTCCATTCAATACTTTGGGTAAATTATCTACTGTTGCATAAACACGAAGACCTGGTTTCGATATCCGTTTCATACCCTTGATGACACGTTCTTTGGTGCTCGTGTACTTCAAGGTGACTACAATTTTGCCTTGATTAGCATCTTTGATTACTGCGTAATCACGGATGAATCCTTCATGCTTAAGCACAGATAAGATGTCTGTCTTTAGGCGTGAAGCTGGCATTTCCACTTTTTCATGACGCATTCTGTTTGCGTTACGGATACGGGTCAGCATATCCGCGATTGGATCAGTCATAACCATTGTTCTTCCTCCTTACCAGCTTGCTTTTTTGACACCGGGAATTTCACCCTTATGTGCCATATCACGGAACTTAAGCCGTGACAAGCCGAACTTGCGCATATAGCCGCGTGGGCGTCCATCAATTGAATCACGGTTTCTCAAGCGTGTTGCTGAAGCATTTCTAGGTAATTTTTGCAACGCGGCATAATCCCCTTTTTCTTTCAGCTCAGCGACTTTTTCTCTGTAACGCTCAACAATTTCGCGACGCTTCATTTCTTTAACGATTTTTGATTTTTTAGCCATTGTGCGCCTCCTTACTTCTTAAAAGGCATTCCAAGGAGACTCAATAATTTGCGTCCTTCTTGGTCTGTCTTTGCAGTGGTAACAATTACGATGTCCATACCACGAACTTTTTTAACTTTGTCTAAGCTAATTTCTGGGAAAATGATTTGTTCCTTGATTCCCACAGTGTAATTTCCGCGACCATCGAATGAATCCGATGAGATTCCTCTAAAGTCACGAACACGGGGTAACGCGATGGAAACAAGTTTGTCCAAGAAAAACCACATTCTGTCACCACGAAGTGTCACTTTAGCGCCAATTGGCATGCCTTCTCTTAACTTGAAGTTAGAGATGGATTTTTTCGCTTTAGTGACAAGGGGTTTTTGACCGGTGATTGCTTGTAACTCTTCAACAGCGTCATCTAAGACTTTGGGATTGAATACTGCATCGCCAATACCCATATTGACAACGATTTTTTCAATCTTTGGAACTTGCATAACGGTTGTATAGTTGAATGCCTTAATGAGTTCGGGTTTGACAACTTCACTGTATTTTGTTTTTAATGTACTCATTGTTCAAACTCCTTATTTATCAAGGCTTTCGCCTGATTTTTTAGCGTAACGAACTTTTTTGCCATCCACAACGCGGTATCCAACACGTGTTGGTTTTCCGGTTTTTGGATCGACGATCGCTACGTTTGAAACATGAATGGGGGCTTCCTTTTGTGTGATTCCACCCTTTTCATTTGCTTGTGTTGGTCTTTCATGTTTTTTCACAATATTGATTCCTTCAACCAACACTTTGTTTGTCTTTGGATATACCTTTAAGACACGGCCGGTTTTACGGGTCTTATTGCCTTTTTTATCGGTTACGAACTTGTCATCCTGGCTACCCGTGATGACAACAACCTTGTCGCCTGATTTGATGTACATGACAGCCCTCCTTATAGGACTTCTGGAGCAAGAGAAACAATTTTCATGAAGTTCTTGTCTCTAAGTTCTCTCGCTACAGGTCCGAATATACGTGTTCCACGTGGATTCAAATCTTCTTTGATAATTACTGCTGCATTGTCATCGAATTTGATGTATGAACCATCAGGACGTCTCAATCCGGAAACGGTACGGACGATAACCGCCTTGACCACGTCTCCTTTTTTGACCATACCTGCTGGCGCAGCTTTCTTCACGGTCACAACGACAACATCTCCGATGTTTGCATAGCGACGGCGTGTTCCACCTAAAACTTTAATAACAAGTACTTCTTTGGCGCCACTGTTGTCAGCGACGACCATTCTGGTTTCTGCTTGTATCATTGTTTTATTCCTCCCTATACAAGATCGGCTTTAGCAACAACCTCTAAGAGACGGAATCTCTTAAGCTTGGAGAGTGGCTTTGTTTCCATAATGGTCACTGTATCGCCAATTTTTGCTAAACCTTCTTCATCGTGTGCATGAAACTTTTTAGACACCTTTACACGTTTTCCGTATAAGGGTGATTTTTTGTAAGTGTCAACAACCACGGTTATTGTTTTGTCCATTTTGTCTGATACAACGATACCGGTGTATACTTTTCTGAAATTACGTTCCATGGTGTCCTCCTTATTCGTTACGTTCGCTGATGATGGTTTTCATCTGTGCGATTGTTTTCTTAACTTGACTGATACGAGCTGTATTTTCAAGCTGACCTACTGCAAGTTGAAAGCGTAGGTTGAATAACTCAGCTTTTAGCTCGACAATCCGTTTTTCCAAATCAGTTGTGCTGATTTTTCTAATGTCTGCCGCTTTCACGCTTGCTCACCTCTTTTAACAATTTTTGTCTTAATTGGCAATTTGTGAGATGCTAGGCGTAACGCTTCTTTTGCGATTTCTTCACTCACGCCATTGATTTCAAACATGATTTTGCCTTCTTTGACAACGGCCACCCAGTGGTCTGGTGCTCCTTTACCGGATCCCATACGAACTTCAAGTGGTTTTTTGGTTTTGGCTAAATGTGGGAAGATGTTAATCCATACTTTCCCTACTCTTTTCATATGCCGTGTCATCGCGATACGCGCAGCTTCGATTTGACGGTTGGTTATCCAAGCGCCTTCTTGAGCTACAAGTGCGTAATCCCCGTTAAGGATTTCGTTTCTTCCTTTTGCGAACCCTTCATAGCTAACGCGATGAGGACGACGGAATTTGGTTCTTTTAGGCATTAACATGATTAGTTGCCTCCCTTGTTGTCGCGGTTAGTGTTGCGATTTCCTCTATTTGGGCGACCCGATTGACGTGGGGTTCTTTCATCTTGTTTTCTCAAATTTTCTTCGCGTGTTTGACCAGGAAGTACTTCACCGTTATAGACCCAGACTTTGATGCCTAAAATTCCATAAGTTGTGTTGGCTTCAGCTGTTGCGTAGTCGATGTCAGCACGAAGGGTATGCAAAGGAACTTGTCCTTCTGAGTAACCTTCGCTACGCGCGATTTCAGCACCGCCTAAGCGACCTGAAACGATGGTCTTGACTCCTTTAGCACCTGATTTTAATGCGCGTTGGATAGCAATCTTTTGCACTCGTCTAAACGAAGCGCGGTTTTCAAGTTGCTCTGCAATGCTTTGCGCGATTAAGGAAGCGACACGTTCTGGACGTTTCACCTCTACCACGTTGAAAACAATTTCTTTATTGGTCATCTTCTCAAGTTTTGCTACCACCAATTTCTTGGTTTCTGCTTCTCTACCGATGACAACCCCTGGTTTAGCCGTGTGTAATGTTACTTTGACACGTTCTTTACCTGCCTTACCCTTCACACGTTCGATTTCGATGTGTGAAACAGCCGCTTTTTTATAATGATCATTTAAGTATCTGCGGATACTTGCATCTTCTTTGATTAATGCAGGTACATCCGTCTTATCGGCATACCACTTGGAATCCCAAGTGCGGATAATACCAAGACGCATTCCTACTGGATTAACTTTTTGACCCATGCTGATCCACCTCTACTCTCTTTCTGCCACAACAACAGTGATGTGGCTGGTTCTTTTTTTGATGATATCGCCTTGACCTTTTGCTCTTGGGAGCATTCTCTTTAGGCGAACACCTTCATTGACATATGCTTCTTTGACAAATAGGTTGTCAACATTGGCATTGTTGTTGTGTTCTGCATTTGCAATCGCACTGTTCAAGACCTTCAAAATGATCGGAGATGCGCCTCGAGGGGTGAACATAAGAATGGCTTGAGCCTCTTTGATGTCTTTCCCTCTGATCAAATCAATGACCAATCGAGCTTTGCGTGGAGCAATGCGAACGGTTTTAGCTATAGCTTTAGTTTCCATTTTTCATACTCCTCCGATTACTTTTTCTTAGCTTTCTTATCATCTTTGCCATGTCCGTAGTAAGTACGTGTTGGCGCAAACTCACCGAGTTTATGTCCGACCATATCTTCAGTAACATAGACGGGAATATGGGATTTCCCGTTGTATACTGCTATGGTGTGTCCAACGAAATCAGGGAAAATCGTTGAACGGCGTGACCATGTTTGGATCACTTTCTTTTCATTGGATGCATTAAGTTTCTGAACCTTATTGAGCAGGTGATCATCGCAAAATGGTCCTTTTTTAATTGAACGAGCCATAATTTTCCTCCTACTTCGTACGACGGCGAACGATCAAGTCGTTAGACGCTTTCTTCGTGTCACGGGTTTTTACGCCGCGAGCTTTCTTACCCCACGGAGTCATTGGTGACTTTCTACCGATTGGGGTTCTTCCTTCACCACCACCGTGTGGGTGGTCATTTGGGTTCATAACTGAACCACGAACGGTTGGTCTGATTCCCATGTGTCGGGTTCTTCCTGCCTTACCAATATTGACAAGTTCCCATGATTCATTCCCAACGATACCGATGGTTGCACGGCATGTTCCTAAAATTTTGCGAACTTCTCCAGATTGCAAACGCACAAGTACATATTTGTCTTCACGACCTAGAATTTGTGCAGATGCTCCAGCGCTTCTTGCGATTTGTCCGCCTTTGCCAGGACTCAACTCAATGTTATGAATGATGGTCCCTACTGGGATATTCATAATGACCATTGCGTTTCCTGTTTTGATATCAACTTGGGTTCCAGAAACAATCTCTTGACCCACTACAAGTCCTTTTGGAGCGAGAATGTATCTCTTTTCTCCATCAACATAATTGATTAATGCGATGTTTGCACTACGATTTGGATCATATTCGATGGTTGCAACTTTTCCAACAATGTTGTCTTTGTTCCGTTTAAAATCAATTACACGATATTTTCTTTTTGCACCGCCACCTATGTGACGAACAGTGATTTTACCTTGGTTGTTGCGCCCACCTGTGCGAGAAAATGGCTCAAGTAGTGATTTTTCAGGAGTGGATGTTGTAATTTCATCGAATGTTAGAACACTCATGCCACGACGCGCATTGGTCGTTGGCTTGTATTTTTTAACCGCCATTTGGTTAAACCTCCTCTATGGTTTCACTTTAAATTGTGAAGGCGTCAATTTTTTGACCTTCAACTAACTTAACGACTGCTTTTTTATACGCAGATTTATACCCTTCATGCTTACCCATTCTTTTGAACTTGGGTAACACATTCACGGTGTTCACAGATAGCACTTTGACTTCAAAAATGGCTTCAACCGCTTTTTTGATTTCAATTTTGTTTGCTTTAATGTCGACTTTGAATGTGTACTTGTTATCACTTTCAATCAGTTTTGTTGATTGTTCTGTGATAATGGGTGCCTTAATAATGTCATAGTATTTAGTCATTTCCAAATACCTCCTCTAATGCTTCAATCGCGTCTTTTGTGATGATAACATTCTTACAATTTAAAATGTCATAAACGCTGACATGATTGACTTGGGAAAAAGCGATGGTTGGAATGTTTCTTGCTGCCAACACTTCATTTTCGCCAAACGATTTGGCAATAACCAATGTTTTCCCTTCAACATTCAACGATTTTAGTAAATCGTTGAACACTTTGGTTTTTGGAGCATCAACCGCAATCGAATCGACAACCTTAAGTTGATCGTTAGCCACATGATGGGAAAGTGCAGATCGCATCGCTAATTGTCTAACTTTTTGGTTTAATTTGATGGCATAACTTCTTGGTGTTGGCCCAAACACAACACCACCGTGACGCCATTGTGGTGAACGTGTTGAACCTTGACGAGCACGACCCGTTCCTTTTTGTCTCCAAGGCTTTCTTCCGCCTCCACTGACTTCGGCACGCGTTTTGACATCGTGAGTCCCTTGTCTCATGGCTGCGCGTTGAGCATTGACCACGTCATATAACGCTTGTTGATGAGGTTCAATACCGAACACATAATCGGATAAGTTCAATTCAGCGACTTGTTTTCCTGACTGATTTAATACGTTGATCTTTGGCATAGTGAACCTCCTTACTTAACGCTCTTGACAGCAGTTCTAACGATGACAAGACCTTTATTTGGACCTGGAACGCTACCGCTGATAAGCAACAGTTGATTATCTTTATCGACACCTACGACTTTGAGGTTTTGAACAGTGACTTGTTCATGTCCCATATGTCCTGGTAATCTCTTTCCTTTTAAATTACCCTTGATTGGTCCCATTGAGCCCACACGTCTATGGTATCTTGAACCGTGTGTCTCAGGTCCTCTGGATTGATTGTGTCTCTTGATTGGTCCTTCAAATCCTTTACCTTTTGAAGTTCCTGTAACATCAACGATTTCTCCAACTTGGAACAAATCAAGATTGACTTGATCCCCTACATTTAAACCCGCTAATTCATTAACAAGCTCTTCTTTAAAGCGGATTTCTTTAATGAAGCGCTTAGGTGCTGTATTAGCTTTTTTCACATGCCCTATTTCAGGCTTGTTACTTAAACTGTCGCGTTTGGTCTCAAACCCCACTTGTGTTGCAACATAGCCGTCCGTTTCGACTGTTTTTTGTTGCAAAACAACGTTGTCTGCCACATCTACGACAGTGACTGGTACGAGAAACCCTTGTTCATCAAAGATTTGAGTCATACCAAGTTTTCTACCTAAGATTCCTTTGGCCATACGTATACCTCTTTCTTAATCTAGTATTTTGTCTACTTCTTAAGGACGATATCGATTCCAGATGGAAGATCGATGTCCATCAATGCACTAATCGTTTTGGGATTCGGATCAACAATTTGGATTAATCTTTTGTGTGTTCTACGTTCAAATTGCTCACGAGAATCTTTGTTCACGTGTGGGGAACGTAAGATTGTAAAGATTTCCTTCTCAGTTGGTAGTGGAATTGGCCCTTGTACCGTAGCACCAGTTCTAATCGCACTGTCAACAATTTTCTTTGCTGCTTGATCAATCAACCTGTGATCGTACGCCTTCAAACGAATTTTAATTACATCTTTTGCCATTTCAATGACTCCTTTCGCCTATAATCGTGTATAGACTTGCTCCATGGAAAAACCCGATTATACAGACAACGGCTATCCGTGTGTCGGCAACCTTCCATTTCACAGCCTTTCTCGCATTTACACGAGCGTTTCTATTATATAAAAAAAAAGAACAATATGCAACCACTTTATGCTCTTTTTCTCGATAAATCCTTAAAATAGGTTGTATTCAAATGGTTATTTGAAAATCACGATAGGTTTTCGTCATGCTCTTGTTTGTCACCTGGAATCTTGGATGAGTTCTGAGCTTGTTGTCTTCTTTTTCTTCTCGCTTGTGAAACCCCAACAAACTTGCCTCTCGTTTCTACATAATCGTCTAAAACGCCACGTATTGTCTCGATTGAGCGCGCTGGTATAGCAAATTCTCTTAACCCTCGATTGACCAACTTGCGGAAGATAAAAGGATTGTCACAAAAACACTGACCATGAACAATATGGCGCTTTTTCGTCAAGTATTGCCTAAAATGCTGGTGAATCCAGCGCATTTCATGCCCCAATCTTAGTAAGAAATCTTCTTCATCGATCTTTGAATACCTCGATTTGCCCATATAATTTTCGATTAAGCTGTCTATGTCTATTACGACAAAATCCATATCATCAAACTCATCGTAAGCATTTACGGTGTGTTCTGTGTCATAAGCAATGCCTACTTTTGGCATATATTCCTTGTTTGACATAAACCTTATTTCAATAACCATTTTCCAATATTCATAATCTTCTTTATCCCTTACCTGTGGAACGACAAGATTGATGGTTCGTTTATGTTTAATCGACACCTCTAGAATTCCTTTTAAGAACTCATTAATGACATTTGGAAAATCTTCATGAAGGTCTGTTTCTAAATAATATTTATTGATAAGACTGATGGTGCGACCTGGCTTTAAATCGGGTAATGTTACAAAAAGTTCTTTATCCTTCATTAAAAGATTGATTTGTTCAATATCTTTGAATACATCGATTGACCGAGCCATTGCTCCTGTTGTTGAATAGATATGCTGGGGTTTGTAAAAGCACAACCCTTGAATCCAGTCACTATTTGAATACTTGCTTATATCATGTATATTGCCTTGTTTTAGATACAGTTTGAACCCGTCATATCGCTCATCATGCGGTTCGAAATACTTGGTGTTGATCTCACTTAACCTCTTTTTATATTGATTGATGGCGGTTTGAGACGGTTCCAAGATAATTTCATTTTTGGCAGCGGTTATGAGCACATTACTTTGATACTCGTTTGGAATGCTCCCAATACAAGTAGGTACGCCTAGTTCATTTGATAACGAGATTAAGTGCTTAATGGGGCCAACTTCTTTAAAGATAAAGCCTTTAAGATTCTTTGGAATATAACTAAAGTGTTCTCTGCGGAATGTATCGTCATAAAAGATAAAAGATCCCCTAACACTTCTGAAACTTTGCTCTAAAAGATACCTATATATTGCATTACTCAGTGTTTTCATGACATACTGAACACCTCGCTTAAAGAGATCTTTGTGTTTTAGAAAATTGACAACACTGGCGTAGTAATTATCCCGAATTCCATCCACACATGTTTTCTCGAATGCTTCAAGCATACCCAATCGATCCTCAAAAAGATATTTGCGCATTTGTTGCTCGAATATCAGTTTATCAAAGAAGATGAATGTCCAGTTCCAACACACATATTCTTTTGCTTCAAAATCCTCAAAATAGAACTCTCTGAGTGTCATGAGTTTCAAAAACTCGTCTTCTACTATTTGCTCATACTTCCGGTAAACCCGCTCAACCTGTTTGTCATTTAAGTGTGTCATCTTGCTGTATGCATCAAAGCGGTGTATCTTTCCAAATCCTTGATATTCTGGCATGAGTTCAAGCTGTTTCTTTAAGTGAAAATCCATATATTATAATCCCCCTTAGCATATTATTTTGTTGTTGTTATATGAATTTT
>CAZKLM010000006.1:0-113222 GCA_964553755.1 uncultured Acholeplasmataceae bacterium | reverse complement strand
GATTGACTCAAGCATTGGGCTAAAAGCCTTTCTATTCATAGAAAACATGATACAATGAAAGAAAAGACAACAAAGGGGATATCTATGCATACATGGGATTTAAATGATTTATATCAAGGATTTGAAGGGGCCTATCAGGAGGATTTAAAACGACTCGATCATCTGATTGATGATTATATCGAGTGGATTATGGGCGATTCTACGAATCCTATCTTTTATATTGAAGGTTATCTCAAACGTTCTATAGAACTCACGAAACTCACAAGGGGGCTTTTTTCTTACCCGTCTTTGGTGATGTCTACTGATGTGACTCACCAAGAAGCGATAAAGATGATGTCTTCAGTTCAACGGATCATGCGAAAAGCCACGAAAGAGAATGTCATCTTTCAACGGTATTTAGAAAGCGTGGATTTGGATGTTTTAGCGTTAACATCACCGCTTATTAAAAACTACCTTTACTCCCTTAAACTCGATCAAAAGGATGCATCTCATTTGATGTCTGAATCCGAAGAAGTGCTTTATGCTAAATTAAGAGAGCTATCCAGTGGTGGATGGGGTCAACTGCAATCTTTGATGACCGCTAATCTCCAAATTCCTTTTAGAGAGAAGACCGTTACCCTTCCGGAAATCAGAAACATGGCGTATGAACAAGATGCTGATATTAGAAAAGAAGCGTATCAAGCCGAGATTGAAGCTTATTCAAAGGTTGAAGATGCGGTGGCTTTGGCGTTATCCAATATTAAACGCGAAGTCTTGATGATTAGTGAACTTAAAAAATACGAAACTCCACTTCAAAAGACCTTGGATCAATCCCGCATGACCAAAAAAACCTTAGACGCCATGTTATCGGTGATGATGGAGTATCGGAGTGACTTTGAGTCCTATTTGAAAGTAAAAGCCACTTATTTAGGACATAAAGGCGCGCTACCTTTTTATGATTTATTTGCTCCTGTAGGTCATTTAGCAACGACCTACACTTATGAAGAGGCTCAAAAACTCATCTTAGATTCCTTTGCTGGATTTGATGCTTCATTATCCCAATTTGCTCATAAAGCGTTTCAAAAAAACTGGATCGATGTGGAACCTAGAAAAGGAAAACGAGGCGGTGCCTTTTGTTCCAATCAACCGCAAATCAAACAGTCGCGAATCATGCTTAATTTTACCGGTTCCTTATCCGATGTCTCAACTTTAGCCCATGAACTGGGTCACGGGTATCATGGGGAAATGATCAGTGAAAATGATCCCCTTCATTGGAGTTATCCGATGCCACTCGCGGAAACAGCTTCCATTTTTTGTGAAACCATTTTAAATAACTACCTTTTGGATCGGATCACGGATCCCATGGAAAAACTCGCTGTTTTAGAAAACAGTCTGCAAGGCGATACGCAAGTCATCGTTGATATTTTATCCCGTTATTTCTTTGAGACCGCTCTATTCGAAAAGGCGAATGCACCCATCTCAAAAGATCAAATGAAAGCGATGATGCTGGATGCACAAAAGAAAGCTTATCAAGAAGGACTCGATCACGACTGCTTGCATCCCTTTATGTGGGTCAATAAACCCCATTATTACAGTGCCGGTTTAAATTTCTATAATTTTCCTTATGCGTTTGGATTGCTTTTTGGAAAAGGCTTATATGCCCAGTATTTAAAAGATCCTAAAGGCTTTGTTCCTAAATATCAAGCGCTCTTAAGAGAAACCACTAAAGCATCGGTAGAAGCCTGTGCAAAAGCGCTTCACATTGATGTTACTAAACCCGATTTTTGGCGCGATTCAATGAATGAAATCAAAAAAGACATCGAAGAAGTCAAGAGACTGATGCAACGCTAACACAAATGTTTCGAATATGTTATACTAATACTAAAGAAGATAAGGGAGGTTCCCATGAACGAACAGTTTGAACAAAATAGTGAAATCAGTTTAGTTGACTTATATAAAATCATCAAAAATAATCTCGTCTTAATCCTTGTTTCAACCCTCATCTTTGGCATCCTAGCGGGTGTCTACGCGTTTGTTTTGGTCAATGAAAAATACAAATCCAATGCGTATATTATGGTTCAAGTTCAACGTGAGCAAACAACAACTGGAGATAATTTCGACTTAGTCAATGCTTCTCGTTTGTTACAATCCACCGCTGAACTTATTAAAATGCCTGTGGTCCTTGAACGTGTCATTGATGAACTTAATCTTGACATGACCCCCACACAACTCGCCAGAAATTTATCGGTGACATCCTCTAACACCAGTTACTTTATTCATGTCACTTATGTTTCAGAAGATCGAAACCTCTCACGAGACATCGTCAATACCGTCATCAACGAAGCAATCAGCTTCGCCGATGAAGAGATTCCCGTTTTAAGAAACAACATCGTTCGAACCAGTTATGCACAGCGAGGAATCTATGATTCACCCAATCGTCCTTTATACATCATCATTGGCCTTATATTAGGTGGTATTTTGGGCTTTGGAATCGTTTTAACGAAAGAACTCGTCAATAACACCTTTAGAAACAAAGATCAGTTGGAATCGGTTTTAGGCATTCAAGTCTTAGGGGTTATTCCTGAATTTGAAATCAAGGAGCGAAAGTCATGAAAAAGAAGAGAAAAAGCCTATTTAATGGTGATCGAAACGAACGTTACGATTACATCGTGACCAAAGAACAACCGCTTTCTTATGTGACCGAATCCTTTCAAAAAGCAATCATTAATTTGGAATACACGAACGTTGATGGCAACATCAAAGTGATTCAGTTTACTTCAGCACTCGCCGCTGAAGGAAAAACCACCTTTATCGCCAACTTTGGGTACTTGTTTGCTACCAAAGGAAAGAAAGTGTGTCTTTTGGACTTGGATTTAAGAAAACCAAAGCTTCACCGCGTCTTTTCCGTTCCTAATCAATTGGGGTTAAACGATTATTTAACCAATAAGATTTCGAAAGAAGAACTCATTCGACATTCCGATTCCCTTTTGATGGATTTTATTGTTACAGGTGAAAAAACGACGGCAATCACCAACATTTTAGAAGCCCAAAAGTTAAAAGAACTCATTTTAGACCTTAAGAAGAGTTATGACTATGTCTTAATCGACACCCCACCGGTGATTGCGGTATCCGATGCGCTTTATGTATCTAAACTCGCAGATGGAGTTGTCTTCATTGTGGCCCAAGACATTGCGAAAAAACAGATCGTTAAAGAAGCCGTAAACACCCTTAAGAAAAGCGATATTCGGATACTAGGCACCGTCTTAACACAAGTAAGCTTAAAGCATGGCGAATACGGATACGGATACGATTACAGCTATAAATACGAAGAATAATGCGATTTATTGATTTACACAACCATATCTTACCCACGGTAGATGATGGTGCCCAAACATTTGAAGAAGCGCTGAAACTGATTGAAAAGTCCATCGAAGATGGTGTGACTCATCTGGTGTTGACCCCGCACGTTCAATCGCGCGCTCAAAAAAAAGATCGCAGTTCACAAAAAGAAATTTTTGAACTGCTTTTTAACATGGTAAAAGAGAAAGCATTAGCTATTAACCTTTATCTAGGGGCTGAAATCTTTTATCAGTCGCATCTTCCCTACGATTATAAAGACTATACCTTTGGAAATGATCAGCATCTTTTAATCGAGTTTTCACCCCATATCGAAACGGATATCGAGTCGGTCATCTATGATCTCGTTCATTTGGGCTACAAGCCCATTATTGCTCACATTGAACGCTACGCTTACTTAGATGTTGAAGATTATAAGGTGCTGAAAAATTTGGGGGCGAAATTTCAAATGAATGCCCTTGCAGCCATCCAAAAGGATCCTTACTTAAAACGTTCTAAACTGCCTCAGCAGTTGTTAAAAGCGGGGTTGATTGATTTTATTTCCAGTGATGCCCATCACTTGGAAAAAAAACCACCCAATTTGAAACACGCGTATGATATTTTAGTCAAGAAATACCCAAGTGATTATCTCAATCAACTCTTTTATGAAAACGCACTCGAGCTTTTAGTTGCTCGATCTTAGGAGGATTTCCTTATGCCGATTGTTCAACTTGGCAATCGTTACTATTTTATCTATATCGCTATCTTTCTTGTTATCATTTTTTTATCCCTGCTCTTTTTAAAAAACAAAAGTGATACCTATAGAAAATGGTTTGTTTTTGGTCTTGTTATGGTCAACTTTGCGATTCATTTTTTGAAGCTGTTGATCTATCCTTATACAACCGTGGATTATCCGCTTACGAAGATTACCTTCGAAAACATTTGTGCGGTTTCGGTCTTGACTTTTCCTGTATTATTCTTTGTTAAATCAAATGCGCTTAGGGATTACATGATTATGGCTGGGATGGCTTCAGGATTGGTGGCTGTCATCTTTCCAGTTGATGTGATGGTTGAAACGTTCAATGGCGCTTATATCGGGCCTAAACATGCTTTTAGCATCGAATCTATTCGGTTTTATATTACCCATTTTTTGATCTTCTTAGCCCCATTTTTGATGATGCGTTATCGGATGCACCGTTTGTCCATTAAGCGCATGCTTTATGCACCTCTGTTGCTTTTTAGTGTTTTAATCCTCATTTTTATTAATGAATGGGTCTTGACCCTAATTGGTTGGGTTCCTAAAGAACACTTTTTTTCTCCCAACCACCGAAACCCAAGTTTCATCTTTGGATCGCGTTCGGACCTAGAAGGATTAGGGTTATTAATCGGGGCGTTGGTTCCAGCGTTTATGATGATTCATCCAGTGACGATGGATCCCTTTTTCTGGCCCGTCTTTTGGCTTTTCTTTCCTGTGATGGTTTATGGAACCTTCATCGCATTCGTCTTTATGTTGATCTATGATCGAAAAGAAACGCATCGATTCTTTACTAAACTCATTACCAGACCGAAAAACACCCTATAAAGGCGGACCCTCCCGTCTTTTTTTAAGGCTTATTTGCTATTTTAAAGGCTTTATTGTATACTAATCTTAAGTTTTGATTAAGAAAAGTTCATACGCCAATAGAGGGAGGTTCAGTATGAAGCGCAAAGTATTCATTGTTTTAACGCTTGCTTTTATGCTTATTGCCTTAGCGGGATGCGGCAAAAAGTACACAGCTTGTGAAGACATTACGTATTGTAATTTCTTTAACAAAGGGTTGTTAGCAACCGAGATGAATGGCCGATGGGGCTATATTGATTCAAAAGACAAAGTGGTGATCAATCATATCTTTGATGGGGCTGGCGCATTTTATGACGATACCGCGATTGTGATTGTAGCAGGAAGCTATCAATTGATTGACAAAAAAGGAAACACGTTACTTGCTGTTCCTTATGATCACTTGATGCGTGACACCGAAAACGGGTATATTTGGTATCGTAGCGGGGGGCGCTATGGGTTGATGGATCCCAAAGGAAAAATCATTACGCAACTCTTTTACGATAACTACCGTTCTTTCTCAGATGGATTAGCTGCGGTTAAAGTCGGAGAAAAGTGGGGCTACATTGATACCAAAGGTGAATTTAAGATTGCCGCCTCTTATGATGATGCGCGCCATTTTAGTCAAGGGTTAGCCGCGGTTAAGAAAAACGATAAGTTCGGATACATTAACAAAAGTGAAAAAGTCATCATTGAGTTTAAATACGATTCTGCATCCACCTTTGATGATGCCGGTCGTGCCGTTGTAACGGAACAAGGGGCTGAAAAGACGACCTATCATTTAATTGATACCAAAGATAAGAAAATTATCACCGGCGAAGACATCTCTGGAAGAGGACCGCTTTATCGCGTCAAGCACATAGAATCTTGGTACCTCTATACCGCTAAAGGTGAAAAGTTTAACGATATCGCTTATCAGCGGGTATGGAGCATGAACACCTATGTTGTCAATGTCGAAGACGCCGTCTCTGACAGAATGGAAGTTTATTCAAGCAAAGGCAAACTGCTTCACACCGTTTTATACAAAGATTATTTGAACCAATTCGAAGTCGATGGCAAACATTATATCGCTGAAAAACTAGGCACACAAATTTCTATTTTTGATGGATCAAAGACCTTCACCTTTGATGGCGATCGCATCTTGCAGATTAAAAACGGCTTACTGGTGATTCGTCGAAACGAAAAATACGGCATTATCAATTTCAAGGATAAAGTCATCGTCGATTTCAATTATCAAAATCTCTTTATTACAGAAGATGGTTATTTTGCTTTCATGCTCAATGACTTAACCGGTGTGATGAACACCAAAGGAAAGATTTTAATTGAAGCAAAATACCAAGATGTAAATCCAGAATATCAACCGTAACGATTGAACGATCTCTAACAAACGCACACATTTTGTGCGTTTTTATTTTATAAAAAAGTCGTTTTCATGGTTGAAAATAAAGCGCTTTCATTGTATAATGGGTGTGTACGAAAACCACCCCCTTTTTTTATGTCCAAACCCTAACGACTTTGTCGTAAAAAATATAATAAATGAAGCGAGGATTATGATGCAATTCCAAAGTAAGTATCTTAATGAAGTTTTTAAAATGCTCAAAGAACGGTATTACATGCAACCCGAATTTTTACAAGCGGTTGAAGAGTTCTTTGAATCGATGGATGTGATCGTTGAAGCCGATCCACGAATCGAAAAGTATTCGATCATGGAACGGATTACCCATCCTGAGCGCATGGTGACCTTTCGGGTAACCTGGGTCGATGACCATGGCAAGATTCAAGTCAATAACGGCTACCGTGTTCAGTTTAATTCCGCGATTGGACCCTACAAGGGAGGGCTTAGATTTCATCCATCCGTGAACCAATCCATTTTAAAGTTCCTTGGTTTTGAGCAAACCTTTAAAAACAGTTTGACCGGTCTTCCTATGGGAGGCGGTAAGGGCGGTGCTGACTTTGACCCCCGTGGCAAATCAGAAGGCGAAATCATGCGTTTTTGTCAATCCTATATGCAAGAACTCTACCGTCACATTGGACCCAATACCGATGTTCCAGCCGGTGATTTAGGCGTTGGTGCCTTAGAAATTGGTTACATGTTTGGCATGTATAAAAAATTAAGAGATGACTTCACCGGTGTCTTCACAGGCAAAGGCATCGATTTTGGTGGCGCTTTAGGACGTCGTGAAGCAACCGGTTACGGTTTATGTTATTTTGTTGAAGAAATGTTAAAAGCGTATAAGAACGACACCTTTAAAGATAAGAAAGTCATCATTAGCGGTTCCGGTAAAGTGGCCAAACATGCGGCAGTCAAAGTCAAAGAATTAGGCGGCATCGTGGTGGCTATGTCCGATATCAATGGTTGTATTTATGATCCAAATGGACTTGATATTCCACTAATTGATGAGTTATCGGAAGAAAAAGGCGAATGTACACTCGAATACATCAAGCGCCACAAAGAAACCAAGTTCAGTTCCGATCCATCCATGATTTGGTACAACCCTTGTGACATTGCACTTCCTTGTGCCACTCAAAACGAAATCTATATTGAACATGCAAAAGCCTTAGTAGAAAACGGCTGTTACTTAGTCGCCGAAGGCGCGAACATGCCAACGACGTTAGAAGCAACCCATTATTTCTTAGAGAAGAATGTGTTCTTCGGTCCTGGTAAAGCGGCAAACGCCGGTGGGGTCTCTGTTTCCGGTCTTGAAATGAGCCAAAACGCACAACACACCGTCTTCACCTTCGAAGAAGTGGATGCGAAATTAAAGGGCATCATGCAAAACATTTTCAAGAAATGTTACCACACTGCAAAGAAATATGGCAAAGAAACCAACCTCGTCTTAGGGGCTAATATCGCCGGATTTGAAAAAGTCTACCGTGCGATGGTCGCTCAAGGCATTATTTAATCCATCAAAAAAACGAAATAAGAAAAGTTCATCAACTTTTCTTTTTCATCAAAAAAGGAAGGTAAAACCATGATTCTAAAAAAAGGATTTAGCTATTCAAAAACCGATGTTAACTACATTTCTTATTGGAAAGATGGCGCATGGGACAAAGGAACACTTAGAAGCGAAGATACCCTTACGATTTCTGCGATGTCCACATCCCTTCATTACGGTCAACAATGTTTTGAAGGCATGAAAGCCTACCGAAGACAAGATGGACGCGTTCAACTCTTCCGCGTCAAAGATTCTGCGCTTCGCTTTCAGATGTCCTGTGAACGACTGATGATGCCAACGGTGCCTGAAGAGGTCTTTATTGAAGCCGTTAAAAAAGTCGTTATTGCTAACGAAAAGTTTGTGCCTCCCTATGGAAAAGGCGAATCGCTTTATATCCGCCCCTTCATGATTGGAGTAGGCGATAATTTAGGGCTTCGCCCAGCACCTGAGTATATTTTCTCAGTCATCGTCTCTCCTGTAGGCTCTTACTTTGATAGCCAATCGAAACCGGTTGACCTCTATGTTTCCGAATACGACCGTGCGGCTCCCAATGGGACAGGACACGTAAAAGTTGGCGGGAACTATGGCGCTTCTTTATACGCTCAGTGGCATGCGAAAAGAAACGGGTATGCCGATTGCATTTTCCTAGATCCACAAACCCACCAAAAGATTGAAGAAGTGGGGGCTGCTAACTTCTTTGGCATCACCAAAGATCTCTGTTACATTACCCCTAAGTCCCCTTCGATCTTAAACAGCATCACCAATCGCTCGCTTAAGTATATTGCTCAAAACATGCTGGGACTCAAGGTCGTTGAAGGCGATGTCTATATTGACCAATTAGACCACTTTAATGAAGCGGGCGCATGTGGCACAGCCGCGATTATCACACCGATTGGTTCCCTGACGCATCATGGAAAGAAACATACGTTCCCCTTTCATGAAGCATCGGGTCCTTATACGCAAAAACTGTATGAAACGTTGGTCGGTATTCTCTATGGGGATATCGATGATCCAGCGGGATGGGTCACCATCCTTTAACAAACATGAGGTGCATCCTTTCGGTGCACCTCATCTTTTTTTCATGGGTTAAGTTTTAAGTTCTGCTTTTTCGAAGAGAGCCAAGAAGAGAACCATCAAGATGCTATAAGGCACCGCGTATTGGACATTATCGATCAGTCCGTGAATTTGTGAAGCGAGATAGCCGATTAGAAAAAGAGACTTTTCTAACGTACGATACCTTAATAAAAAGCGGAACACTTGACCATAATGAACCAAAAGTGCGAATAAGCCAAAAAGCCCCATAGCAGCAAGCGATTGAACAAGGGTCGAATGGTACATGAAAAGCCGGCTATCCGGTCTTAGATTAATCAAGGAGGTCCACCCTCCACCAAAAAGAGGATAGGTTTTGAAAACATCAAATCCAATTTGATAAATCTCGATTCGTCCTGATGAAAACTGATTGAGATCGTCTCCCAAGGAATCGGTGAAAAATTCCCACCACACGATAAAAACATCTTGATTAAAATATATAATCATGCCTGAAACAACAACAAAGAACATGGCATTTTTGATGAGTGTTTTGTTTCCTTTAATCAAAAGAAAGATAAGACAAAAGAGTAAACAGAATGAAAAACCGAGCAGCCCTCCGCGTGATTTCGATAAAATCACGGCCATCATCGGTAACCACATCATAAACCAAAAGATGGGGTTTTTGGGGTGCTTAAAAATAAAGTAGAGATAACTGGGAAAGGTCAGTGCCAAATAAAAACACATGTCGTTGATGTTGGCCCAACCTAAATTACGGTTCCATCCACTAAAGAGACGATAGATTAACGCTAAATCGGGTGTTTGGAGATACCCCTGGTAAAGGTAAAAGAAAACCTGAAAGGTTAAAAGAAGGTTAATCCCTAGCAAAATTCGAAAGAGATACCTCAAATCCCCTTTGAGGGTATTGGCATAAAAAAGATACAAAAGAAGGTAAAGGATTCCCATCATTGAAACGGGAATGGCACTGATTTCAAATGGCAGATAAAGAAGCGGAATTAAGTAAGAAACACCTATCAGTAAAAAGCCCCAAAAAAAGGTGTTTAAACGAAAACGTGGTTTAAAGCGAATGAGATGGACAATCGGACCCAAAAAGAAGAGCCCAACTCCGATATAAGGAAAGCCAAACGAAGCGACGGTTTCAAAGTCCATGTTGGATTTGTTAATAAAAAACAAAATCGCTAACGTGGTTGGCAAGGTCACCGTGGTGTCTTCAAAAAGGATAAACCAGAGGGTTCCAAGCAAGATTAAAAAAAGGATACCCATCATGTTGTAAAGATTAAAGGCATAAGGCGGTGTATCTTCATAAAAGGTCCAAATGGTGAAGGTCAAAAGAAAGATAAGACCAAGGTAATACCCGCTTTTTAAAAAGGTTAGAAACGACTTCATGAGATCTCCTTAATCAACCTATGGTTTCATTATAGAGAGATTGTGACTAAAAGTCAAAACGAAGGATCTTTGATCAGTACCGATGTAAGGGTAGGACCAAATGACCAAGTGATTAATCTCCCCCCTTTGGGATGGGGTCCTTGGTACTCATAATGCCCAGTGGTTAGGCCATACGCAAAGAAAATGCCATCCTTTTGAAACGAAAACGTATTGTAGTGATCATGCCCAAAAAAGATACCCGCGGTTTGATGATGTTGGTTTAACCGGTCTACCCATCCGGTATTGATGGGAGGAGTGGAAGGTTTTTCGTGATAATCCCCCTGATAAGCGGTCCTATTCTCAGGGGTGATTAACGAGACTTCATAAGGTGGAATATGTAAAAAAACCAAATGATAAAGCCCGTGATAGCGGTTTGAAATCGATTCTAACCAATTGATTTGTGCCTCATGGATCGTTCCATAGCCCCATACTTTTTGCTCATTCATACAGTAGACATCGTCACGATGCGAATCCAAAAAGATTAAAAGACCAACGACATCGTTATCGCTATTTTCAATTTCAATCACGTAGTTTGAAAATCCCAAATGGGGGGGTCCTGGCGAAAAGAGAAGCGGATTAGCCTTTCTATAGATAGCAGCAATAAGCTGTTGGTGATCCTGATAATCGGTATCATGATTGCCGAATACCCAGGCATAGGGAATGTTAATGGACTCGAAAAAATGGATTAACGCCTGATAGAGTTGATCGCTTTGATTTGACATGGTTTGATCGCCCGTCAAGCAAATCAAATCAGGCTTTGTTTGATCAATCAGTTGACGCATGAGCGCGTACGTTTTACTATCATTTGGGTGATTCATCAGGTGCAAATCCGTTAATTGAAGGATGTTAATCGAGTCTTTAGTCAAGCTTAGTTTCAGGCGATTTCGTTGATTAAGCCACCCTATTAGATCCGATAAACGGCTAATCTCACCTTGAAAAGAAGTGGGCATAGGTCGTTTTTGGTGGTTGATAAAGAGTGTTTCAATATGAAGGGCTTGACCCGCCAGACCATCTGTTAGTCGGTCTCCAACAATAATTACTTCATAGGGTTTTAATTGAAAGCGAGTCATCAATTTCGTTAATCCTTCAGGATCCGGTTTTGGTTTTAAAACATCATCGTACGTGATTATGGCATCAAAAAAAGAAACCAATTTGAGCGTGTGCAACACATCGTAGGCAATGTCTTTAAGTTCAGAAGTCAATAAAGCCATCAAATACCCTTGAGCCTTAAGATCAACAAGCGTTTTTAGGGCATGATTGAAAAGATGAAGCGATGATCGATTCAAAAAAACCGTCTCTTTGATGGTTTGAAGATGGATGGGGTCTATAAAGCCATAGAGTTTGTTTAACATTTCATAATAGGAGCAACTATAAAGGTCTTCCTCATGAAGTAAATCAAGGGGGATTTTAGGTGGAAATTGATCGGTTAGCGTTTGATAAACCTTTTTGATTAAGGCATCGCTATCGACCAAGGTACCATCCATGTCAAATACGATCAGTTTAATCATGTTCTCACCTAATCCGATTGTAACACAAATAAGAAAAAAAGAGATGAGGCGTCATCTCTTTATCATCATCATAAGAATCCTTAGCGTTGCAGCAAAAGAACCAGTTCCCTTAAGGATTTAGCGGCAACCGCCGTTGAGGTTCCTGAAGCATCAAGCATTGGAGCGAGTTCTACAATGTCGGCACCAATGAAATTGTTTAGTTTCGCAAACTGATCAAACGCCCAAAGCAGCTCTTTATAGGTGATTCCTCCAGCCTCTGGTGTTCCAGTTCCTGGAAAAACGGAAGGGTCCAAAACATCCAAATCAATGGTTACATAAACCGGTTTATCTTTGATTTGATCAACCACTCGGTCTAAGCCTTCTAAGTCAAACTTCCGCATGTGAATATGGCCTTCTTTGGCCCATTCAAATTCAGGTTTTTCACCGCTTCTAATCCCGAATTGAAAGATTTTACCGTCTCCAACAAAACCATGGACATGACGCATAAAGGTTGCATGAGAAAGCTTACGTCCTAAAAAATCTTCCCTTAAATCGGTATGCGCATCCAAATGGATGATGTGAAGGTCAGGATAAGCCTCATGACAGGCTTTAATTTGGGGGTGGCTCACCAAATGCTCGCCACCGATCATCATCGGTTTTTTTCCGTCTTTTACGATCTGTTTGGTGGTTTGATAAATGGTATCAAGCGCTTTTTCAACATCACCCACAGGCAGTTCTAAATCGCCTAAATCCGCGGTTTTATAATCTTTTAAATCTTGATCACGATAAGGCGAATACCATTCAACGCCTATCGAATCGACACGAATCGCGTTTCCAGCAAACCGGGTTCCTGGACGAAACGATGTGGTCGAATCCATGGGAACACTAAAAATCACGACAGACGCTTCGTCATAAGATGCGTTACAGCTTTGAAAACTTAAATCCACTTTCTTAAAGGTCATCCTCTTCACTCCATTTCATCCATTGATCTTTGTCAATGACTTTGATGTATCCAGATGGGGTATCGGATAAGATAATCGATCCCATTTTTTTATAAAACGCTAAATCTTCTAAAATATCGTCGCTTACGATTTCACCTGGAATGATGATGGGGATTCCAGGCGGGTAAATCATGATGGATTCAGCCGCAATCTCTTCGGATGCTTGGCTAAGAGAAACGTATTTTTTTGGTGCATGATAGGCTTCTCTAGGGCGCGTAAAGGCCTCAGGATAGGAATAACGGATCTTCGGCAAAATCGGTTTCAACTCTTGTTTACGGTATTTCTCTGCGATTTTTTCTAACCCAATAATCAACCCATCAAGGTCTTCTTGTTTGGTTCCAATCGATAAGACCGCTAAAATCATGTGCGTTTCAGCTAATTCCAGTTGAACGCCATGGTCATCAAAAATTTCTTTATAGACATCAAAACCGGTGATCCCTAAATCCGAGACTTTAACAATCAATTTGGTGGTGTCATAATTCTTTGCGCCTAGTTTAATAAAGTGCTCTTTTCCAATGGCCATCAGTCCAGGAATTTGATTGATGCGCTCCCGTGCTCTCTCAGCCATGTGAATCAGATCCGGAAGCTTTTTAGGTGCTTCAAAGACCATGGCTTTTCTGGCTACATCCAAACTGGCCAGAAGAAGACTAGAAGGCGACGTGCTTTGAATCATGTTGATGGTTGACCTGAGTCTCACATGATCAATTCGGTCCCCTTGGGCAAGCAAAACGGAACTTTGAGTTAAAGAGCCGCTTGTTTTATGAAGGGATGCCGCACTCATATCGGCCCCTGCATCCATCGCAGAGATCGGGAGTTCTTCATCAAACCGGAAATGGGAACCATGCGCTTCATCGCACATGACCACCATGTCTTTTTGATGGGCCAACTCACAAATCTTTTTTAAATCGCTTGTGACGCCAAAATAGGTAGGGTTAATCACAAAAATGGCTTTCGCATCCGGATGCTCATTGACGGCTTCTAAAATATGGTCATAAGGAACATGATTGGCAATTCCGAGCTCCTCATCCAAATGCGGTTGGACAAAAATCGGAATCGCACCGGATAAAATGAGGGCATTAATCGCGGATTTATGGACGTTTCGGGGCATGATGATCTTTTCTTTGGCACGGCATGTGCTCATAATCATCGCCAAGATGCCCATGGTGGTGCCCCCTGTTAAAAAATAGGCCTCTTCCGCATGATACGCATCCGCCATCAAGGTTGACGCTTCTTTTAATACGCCATTGGGCATGTTTAAGTTATCAAGGCCACGCGGGGCGTTCGCGTCTAATTTATAAAGAAGATTTCCCGCATAAGCCATCAGATCGTTTTCCATCTGACCCAACTTATGACCGGGGACATCGTGTTGGATAATGTGTTGCTCGGAGTATTCAACCAACTTCGTAAAGAAGGGGGTCAAACGGTGGTCAAACTTCATGGATCATCAACCTTTCTTTGAAACATATCTATTGTAGCATGTTTATGAAAAAATACCAGTGTTTTGATGAAAAAAATAACGGGTTTTTTCAGTGACAAAACCGAATGTCCCTTGCTTAATCTATACTATACTAGTATAATGAAAGAAAAAGGGACGAAATTATGAAACTGCTCATCTATGTCATGAATCAACCCCATCGCTTAAAGGAATTGATGCGTGATTTTGCTGATAACGGCATCAAAGGCGCAACCGTTTTAGAAGCCCAAGGCATGGCGCAATTCTTAAAAGATACGCTCCATCCCTTATACACCGAAAGGCTATCGGGATTGGTTGATTTTAATCACCATCAGCCTCAGCTCATTTTACTCATTATTCCAGATGAGCAGGTGAATCTGGTCTATCAGTTAATCGGTCGCATCAGCGGTGATTTCCAAGAACCAAACAGTGGAATTGCCTTTACATTAGCGTTGGATTCGTTAAGGGGCTATAAAGGATAAAAGTGGTCGTCGACCACTTTTTTATTGAATCGGACGCTTATAGCAGCGTCTACGTTTGTGTTGTTCGGTTTCAAAATCTTTCCATTGATTCAAGATCTTTTCATTGTTTTCCAGTTCAGGACCGGTTTCAGCATAGATGGTTTTTCTGTCTATGCCCAATTGGATACCATCTTCCCACATGATGGCAATGATGCCTTTTCCTTGATGCTCAGGTCCAATCGCAATAAAATAAAGGTCCATGATATCGTAGTTTTTCATGGCTTTTAAATAACGCATCCAACCAAACGGCAAGAGTTTGCCGTTATTTTTCTTAGTCGCCATAGCAAGACTCGGCATGATCAAGGTAAAGCCCGCCATTTTGCCCTCTTTATCCAAGATGAAGAAGATGTAATCCAAATGAACCATTTGAATCATTTGCTTGATGTAATAATCCATGACTTTCTTCGTGATGGGGAAAAACCCATAAAGTTCTTGAAAAGCGATGTTATAGACATCAAAGGCTTCATAGACGTACCGATAAATCTCTTTTCTCTTTTTCACCTTAACCAGTTGATACCCATAGCGTTTTCTAGAAATTTCAGCTCCACGTTTGACTTTATCTGAGATTTCTTTGGGCCAAAAAATCTTTTTTTCCACCCAATCCGCATCTTTAATAAAGCCTAGGGTTTCTAAATGATGATGGTAATAGGGATGATTATAGATGGTAATGAACATGTTCAGTTGATCAAACCCTTCCACCAGCATGCCTTGACGGTCCAAATCGGTAAACCCAATCGGTCCAATGAGTTCCGTCATGCCCTTGGCTTTCGCCCAATCTTCAACCGCTTTAATCAAGGCTTTTGTGACCTCCAGGTCATCAACCATGTCAATCCGGGTGAACCGGGCTTGCTTCATATGAAACGCATCATTGATCTTATGGTTGATGATGCCAGCAATTCGACCGACCAGTTTTTTGTCTTTAAAAGCGAGAAAACGAATCGATTCGCAGTATTCGTGGACCGGGTTGATTTTCGGATTAAACACATGCCGTTCATCCAGTGATAACGCTGGAACATAGGGATCCACATGGCGATACAAGTGATTTGGAAATTCAGTAAAGCGCCATCCATCTCTAAAACTCTTGACTTCTTTAATGGTAATCAAACTGCCACCTCATCTCTTCCGTTTTATTGTATCTTAAAATGTGAAAAAACTCAATGTTTTGTAAAACACTTTATCTCTTCTCATTTTATGTTATAATGAATAAGGTTTATAACGAAGAAGTAAGGAGTCCAACATGAAAGTAGAAAAAATATCCCAAACGCACGTCCGATTTACCTTTGACGTGACCCCCGATGAATTTGAGCATGCGCTCGGATACGCCTTTGACAAAGTCAAGAAAGACATCAGTGTCAAAGGGTTTAGAAAAGGCCATGTGCCCCGCAACATCTATGAGAACAAATTTGGTGTTGAATCGTTATACGAAGATGCCTTAAACCATGTGGTTCACCACAAGTCTCACGAAGCCCTCGATTACGAAGGATTCGAAATTGTGGCACAACCCAAAGTTGAATTGGATTTTGAAGCCGTTAAACGCGACGACGTGTTCCAAATTGCTTTGGTTGCTCCTGTCAAACCAGAAGTCTCCATCGCTTCCTACAAAGGCATTGAAGTGAAAAAGGTCGATACCGAGGTCACCGATGCCATGGTGGAAAAAGAAATTGATGCCCTGCTTAAGAAAAACAGCCAACTTGAACCCAAAGAAGGCGTGATCGAAGAGGGCGACACCGCCATCTTTGATTTTGAAGGCTTTCTAGAAGGCGTTCCTTTTGAAGGCGGAAAAGCTGAAAACTACTCTTTAGAAATCGGTTCAGGCCAATTTATTCCTGGTTTTGAAGCCCAAATGATTGGCATGGCCAAAGGCGAAGCGAAAGACTTAAACGTCACCTTCCCAGAAGCGTATCAAGCCGAAAATTTAGCCGGTAAACCGGTCGTCTTTAAAGTGGTTCTTCATGAAATCAAACGCAAACTGGCCAGTGAACTCAACGATGCTTTTGTCTTATCCCTCAATCAAGAAAACGTGAAAACCGTTGAAGAACTCCGCAACAAGACAAAAGACGACTTAGAAGCCAAGAAGAATCAAGAAGCGAAGACCCAATACAGCGAAAGTGTTTTAAGTTATTTGATCGAAAACAACCCCTTTGATGTTCCTGAAGAAATGATTGAAGAAGAAGTTAAAGTGGCCAAGCAAAACGTTGCGGATCAAGCCAAACGGTACGGCATGGAAATGGACATGTTCCTTCAGTTATCGGGTGTGGATCAAGAAACGTTTGAAAAGCAAATCCATATCGAATCCAAACGTCGGGTGCAAACCACATTAATCATTGAGCAAATTGCTAAAGATGAAAAAATTGAGGTTAGCCCTGAAGAAATCGTTTTAAAGTTCGAAGAACTCAGCAAACAATACAACATGCCCATCGAAGAAATCAAAAAATACATCCCTGAATATGCTTTGAAAAACGACATCGCGTTGAACAAGGCGTATCAACTGGTGATTGACGCTTCCGTCAAGGTTTAACAATAAGGGACGCCTTAGTCCCTTCTTTTAAAAAGCGTTTTGGCACTCTAGTGTATTGATTGCAAGAACGAAAAAGTATGCTATAATAGAAATGAAATCCCATCGAGAAAGGACGTGAACGCATGGAGCTTTCAAAGAGTTTGCCCGCTGTTGTCGTACGGGGTACCATACCGATTCCCAATAACGATTTCCGCATCGAAGTGGGCCGAAAAATATCGCTACGCGCCGTAGAAGAAGCCGAAAAGAACTTTGGTTCCTACGCCATCATCTTAATTCAAAAGAATCCGATGATTGAAGAACCTACCGTAGACGATATCGAGCCTTATGGTGTTTTAGCCAAGGTTCAAATGAAAATCAAACTACCCAACGACGCCTATAAGGTGAAGTTTTCTGTCATAAGTCGAATCAAGGTCAAAGAATATTTCTTAACTGACCCTTATTTTGTGGTGGAATACGACGAAAGAGAATCGGAAAGCGATAACTTAGATGAAGAAGTGACCCTCATCAAAATGATCGTGACCGAAGTCGCTAACCATGCTCAAACCATTTTATTGCCCAATAACAATGTCTTAGAGAAAGTCCAACAAGGCTTATCGTCTGAAAAGGTCTGTGATTTGGTTTCATTCAACTTAAAATCACCTGAACAAACCAAATACCGGTATTTAGAAGAAACGCGTTTAAATCATCGTTTAAGACTCCTTTTAGAAGACATCCACAAACAAAAAATGGTCGTGGATTTGGAACAAAAAATTAACGATGAAATCAAAAAGAGCATCGATGAAAACCAAAAAGAGTATTACCTTCGCGAAAAAATGAGAGCCATTCAAAATGAATTAGGCGATAAAGCGAAAAAAGATGAAGAAATCGATGAGTTAAGACAAAAGATTTTATCCGCTAAAATGCCTAAAAAGGTCGAAGAAAAGGCGCTTCAAGAATTGAATCGCTATGCCAGTACCCCTTCTTCGATGGCGGAATCGTCCATTATTAAAACGTATTTGGATTTACTCGTGGATTTGCCTTGGAAGAAAGCGTCTAAAGACAATTACGATTTAAAAAAGGTTAAAGAAAAACTTGATGAAAACCATTATGGGTTAGAAAACGTCAAAGAACGCATCATTGAATATTTAGCCGTTAAGATCATGACCAAACGCAATCCACAAACCATTTTGTGTTTTGCAGGCCCTCCAGGAGTTGGGAAAACATCCTTAGCGATTTCGATTGCAGAAGCCTTAAACCGTAAGTTCGTCAAACAGTCGTTAGGTGGCGTTAGGGATGAATCCGAGATTCGTGGTCATAGAAGAACCTATATCGGCGCGATGCCAGGACGCATTATTAAAGGCATGAAAGACGCAAAGACCGTTAACCCCGTTTTCTTGCTCGATGAAATTGATAAGATGAGCAGCGACTATAAGGGCGACCCCGCATCCGCGATGCTTGAAGTCTTGGATCCGGAGCAAAACGCACGGTTTAGCGATCATTATTTGGAAGAACCGTATGATTTATCCCAAGTGCTTTTTATTACGACAGCAAACTATTTGGAAAATGTACCACCGCCACTGCGTGACCGGATGGAAATTGTGGAGCTTAGCAGCTACACCGAACAAGAAAAATTCCAAATCGCTAAACGGCATTTGGTGCCCAAACAACTGAAGGCCCATGGCATTACCAGTAAGCACTTTAGAATCAGTGATGAGTCCATTTATTTCATCATTCGTCATTACACCCGTGAATCCGGTGTTCGTGAACTGAATCGCTTCATTGGGGCGCTCATTCGTAAATCCATCAAGGAAATCTTGATCAAGCACATTTCCGTGGTTTCAATTGACTTAACCAACATCAGAGACTACATTGGAAAAGAACGCTTTACCCATAATCTGGCCGATGAAAAAGAGCAAATTGGTGTGGTTACTGGACTGGCGTACACCGCTTTTGGGGGTGACACGCTTCCCGTTGAAGTTACCTATTATAAAGGAAACGGAAAACTGGTCTTAACCGGAAAACTAGGCGATGTCATGAAAGAAAGTGCGCAAACCGCCCTTTCCTTCATTAAGTCCAAAGCGAAAACCTTTGGGATTGATGAAAGCCTATTTTCTGATCATGATTTTCACGTTCACGTGCCTGAAGGCGCTGTCCCTAAGGACGGTCCATCAGCAGGCATCACGATTGCAACCGCAATTTATTCAGCAGCCACCCAAAAATTCGTGAAAAAAGACGTGGGAATGACCGGTGAAATCACATTAAGAGGGTATGTCTTGCCGATTGGTGGGGTTAAAGAAAAATCGATAGCGGCTCACCGAAGTGGGTTAAAGACCATCTTGATTCCAAAAGATAACCAAAAAGACATCGATGACATTCCACAAGAAGTCCGCGATTCCTTAAACATCATTCCAATTGAAAATATCATGGATGTCTTCCAATACGCCCTCAAATAAGGTATACTAAGAGTAGTCCTCGGACTACTTTTTTTTCAAAAATAATGGGGGTTTCATGATTAAAGACGCGTATTATGTCAAAAGCATTACCCATCTAAAAGATGCACCTGAGCCTAGGCCTCAGTTTTTATTGCTTGGGCGAAGCAATGTGGGAAAATCCAGTTTCATCAACGCCCTTTTAGGCCGTAAAAATTTAGCAAGAACCTCAAACACACCGGGGAAGACCATCGCTTTAAACTACTACCACGTGAATCAACACTTTTATTTAGTGGATGCCCCTGGGTACGGCTATGCCAGACGGTCCTTTGATCAAAAAGATGAGTTCATTATCATGATTGAACATTATTTGCTCAATCAAGATTGGCTAAAAGCCGTCTTTTTACTCGTCGATTTTAAAGTAGGACCAACCGAAAAGGACTTAGACACTTATCAGTTTTTGAAACGGTTGAATAAACCGATCATCGTGATCGCCACCAAAAAAGATAAGGTGCCAAAAACTAAACAATATAAGCAAGAAAAAACCATCCGACAAATGATGGGAAATCCCGAAGTCTTTTATCCCTTTTCCAGTGTGACCAAAGAAAACTTAGACCGCATTTTAGAAGATATGTTTTCGCGATTGGGGGAAGAAACATGAGAAAAGTTAAACTGATTACCGATTCAACGGCCGATTTAGACTTAAGTTGTCTCGTTGAAATGGAAATTGAGATGGTCCCGCTTTATGTTTGTTTTAAGGATGAAGCCTATCACGACCGCCTTGCGATATCAACCGATGTCATGTATCAAAGAATCGAATCTGAAGGTATCATGCCCACGACACAAGCGGCATCGCCTGGGGATTTTATTAAAGCATTTGAACCTTATATCGAAGCGGGATATGACATCGTTTATACGGGAATCGGTTCATCCTTATCCGCAACCTTTCAAAGCGCACGGGTGGCCAGTCTTGAGTTTCCTAAAGATCGCATCTATTTAGTTGATTCGAAGAACTTATCCTCAGGAATAGCGCTTTTAGTGCTGAAAGCAAATCAATTAAAAAATCAAGGCTTGGATGCGAAAACCATCCATGATCGTTTAACGGCCATGGTTCCCTTGGTTCGAAGCCAGTTTGCGATTCAAACATTGGATTACCTGCATAAAGGGGGACGGGCTTCTGGAACCCAAAAATTGATGGGTTCGATGTTAGGCATTAAGCCCATCATTCACGTGAGAGAAGGAAAATTAGAGGTTTATAAGAAGGCCATGGGAAAAATGTCAAGAGCACTTGATATCATGCTTAAAGACCTCATCGATCACGCATCAGCCGTCGATTTAGACCATATCATGATTACCCATAGCCAAGCGGATCGCTATGTTCCTTATCTAAAAGAAAAAATCACAGCAGAACTTACCCCAAAAGCCATCATCGAATCCAAAGCTGGTTGCGTAATCTCAGCCCATTGTGGCCCTGGAACCATCGGCATTCTTTATTCGCTTAAAGAAGGATAATCCGCCGATACGGTTGAAATGAATGAATTTCTATGATACAATTCATATAAAGCGAAGACATAGAGGAGTAATGGCTCTTTTAGAGAACAAGAGACGGGTTGGTTGGTGCGAAACCCGCTAAATGCCATGAAGGTCGCTATCGAGCTTTTGTCGTGAAATCATTAGCGACAACCGTCTTATCCGCGTTAAGGATCAAGAGTGCCAAGAGATTCTCTTGGAACTAAGGTGGTACCGCGAATCCATTCGTCCTTAGATATTCTAAGGACTTTTTTTTAGGAGAAAAATTGATGAAACTGTTATCGACTGAACACTTGCTATTAAGACCGCTCATGCTTTCTGATTTGGATGCGTTTTATCAGTATGCCCGTAAACCGCATATCGGTCCATCAGCAGGATGGAAGCCGCATGCATCCTTAGATGAATCGTTATCCATTCTAAAAATGATGATTCAAGAAGAGGAAGTGTGGGGCATTACATTGAAACATAACCCCCTTTTGATTGGCACCATTGGGCTTCATGTGAGAAACTTAGATAACGCCCTCTTAAACCAAAAGGAAATCGGATACGTGCTAGATGATACCTATTGGGGAAAAGGATTCATGGTAGAAGCCGTCAAAGAAGTGCTTCGCCATGCGTTTATGGATCTTGAACTGGACTGCGTCTTATGCGGACATGCCATCACCAATACACAATCGAAACGGGTTATCGAAAAAACGGGTTTTCGATTCACCCATATTGAACAACGCGATCATTTTGATAAAACCAAAATCGACATCATGATGTATCACTTAACCAAGGAGGATTACTTAAATGGCCACACTCAAACCGAAATATGATTTTAAAGACGTTGAAAAAGGAAGGTATCAAACCTGGCTTGAAAAAGGGTATTTCAAATCGGGCGATTGTTCAAAAACGCCTTACACCATCGTGATACCACCGCCCAATGTTACGGGTAAACTTCATTTGGGGCACGCCTGGGATAACACCCTGCAAGACATCATCATTCGCCGAAAAAGAATGATGGGTTTTGATGCACTTTATTTGCCTGGCATGGACCATGCCGGGATTGCGACTCAAGCGAAAGTCGATGAACGCTTAAGGGAACAAGGCCTATCTCGCTTTGATTTAGGACGCGAAGGGTTTTTGAAAACGGCATGGGCTTGGAAAGAAGAATACAGCGAGCACATCCGAAAACAATGGGAAGCCCTAGGCAACTCATTGGATTATGACAAAGAACGGTTTACCTTAGATGATGACTTGAATAAAGCCGTCAATCACGTGTTTATCGCGCTATATAAAAAGGGATTGATTTACCGGGGTTACCGCATCATCAACTGGGATTGTGAAGCCAAAACAGCGCTTTCCAACATCGAAGTTGAACATGAAGAGACAGAAGGCAAACTGTATTATTTCCGTTATCCCTTTAAAGATGATAAAGGGCATATGGTGATTGCCACCACCCGTCCTGAAACCATGTTTGCTGACCAAGCCTTAATGGTTCATCCTGAGGATACCAGGTATTCTCACCTCGTGGGTAAAACGGTTTTAATTCCAGGAACATCCGTTGAAATACCAATCATTACCGACCCTTACGTCGATCAAAGTTTTGGAACAGGCGTCGTTAAAGTCACGCCAGCTCATGATCCCAATGACTTTGAAGTGGGCAAACGTCATGGTCTTGCTATGCCGCTTTGCATGAACGAAGATGGCACCATGAACCAGATGGCGCATCAATACGAAGGGATGGACCGCTTTACCTGCAGAAAGCATGTCATCAACGATTTAACCGCACTTGGTTTAGTTGAAAAGATTGAAGACTACGTCAATAATTTAGGGTATTCCGAACGAACAGGCGTGGTGGTTGAACCGAGGTTATCCTTGCAGTGGTTTGTTAAAATGGACGTTTTGGCTCAAAACGCTTTATCGAACAGTCAAACGGAGTTTATTCCAGCCCGTTTCAAAAAAATCTTTATCAATTGGATGACCGATCCTCTGGATTGGTGCATCAGTCGCCAATTGTGGTGGGGTCACCGTATTCCCGCTTGGTACAAGGATGACCAAATTAAGGTTCAAACCGAATCGCCAGGTCCAGATTGGGTTCAAGATGAGGATGTCTTAGACACTTGGTTTTCCTCCGCCTTATGGCCTTTTAGCACGCTCGGTTGGCCCGAAAAAACCGCTGATTTTGAGCGTTATTATCCGACGGATTGTCTCGTTACCGGATATGATATTATCTTTTTCTGGGTAGCGCGTATGATTTTTCAAGCGCTTGAGTTTACTGGAAAAGATCCGTTTAAACAGGTCTTAATTCACGGTCTTATCCGGGATAAAGAAGGGCGCAAAATGAGCAAATCACTCGGCAATGGCGTCGATCCAATGGATGTAATTGACCAATTTGGCGTTGATGCGTTACGGTATTTTTTAACCACCAATTCGGCTCCTGGACAAGATTTACGTTATGAAGAGGAAAAAGTGGAGTCTTCGTGGAATTTCATTAATAAGCTATGGAACATCACCCGTTTCATCCAAATGAATATGGATCAAGAAAAGCCTGAAATGAGACCGGCATCCGAATGGTTGTTGCACGATCATTACATTCTATCAAGGCTTCATCAAGTGATTTTAGATAGCGATCACTATTATGAGCGGTTTGAATTTGGGGAAGCGTCCCGCGTGCTTTATAATTTTATTTGGGATGAGTTTGCCAGTTGGTACCTTGAGTTTGCTAAAGTTGCTTTAGCAAACCCCAATACCCGCGAAAACACACAAGCCATTTTAATCCATACGTTAATCTCAATTTTAAAGTTAATGCATCCATTTATCCCCTTTGTTACCGAAAAATTGTTCTTAGAGATTTCAGATGAGCCATCCATTATGGTTTCAGCATGGCCAAAGGCCAAAGACATCAACAAAGAGGCCATTCTACACTTTAGTGAACTCATGGATGTCATTACCAAAGTAAGAAACTTAAGAAGCGAGCATCATGTGGCTCCATCCAAACCGCTATCGATAACCCTTTGGTTAAGTGATTCAGATTATTTCACTTCCTTCAACCATCTAGAAGACTATTTAAGACGGTTCTTAAACACAGATGCGTTCGTCTTGACTCACCAAAAACCTGAACTGGACGAATGCATTGTTTTGGTCACCAATAAAGCGACACTTTATGTTGACAAATCCGGCATCATCGATCAAGAAAAAGAAACAGAAGCGTTGATGAAACAAAAAGAAAAGTTGGAAATGGAAATTAGACGAAGCGAAGCGCTTTTGAATAACCCTCAGTTTATGGCCAAAGCACCTGAGGCTAAACTGGCATTAGAAAAAGAGAAGTATCAATCGTATTTAAACCAATATGCCATCATCTTAGAGAAATTAAAACCATGACATTTGATTCTTTAAAACACGCGATTGCCTGGGTTGAAATTCAAGCGAAGTTCAAACCCAAAGCCGACTTAGACCGCATGAAACAGGCGGTCCATCAGTTGGCTCTTTCGTTTGATTCTATCAAAAAAGTTCATATCGCTGGCACCAATGGAAAAGGGTCGGTTGCGAGTTACATCAGCCATGTCTTGCTTCATGCAGGCTACCGAGTAGGGACCTATACCTCCCCTTATTTGGTTAAATTTAATGAGCGCATCCGTTTGGATATGATGCCCATAGAGGATGCCCTTCTTTTGGATTATCTAAACTGGGTCTATGCTTTTAATCTTGCATTTTCTAAATCTTATGGCGAACCGTTATCGTTCTTTGAGTTAATCACGTTAGTGGGCTTTAAGGCGTTTTATGATCAAAAGGTCGATTACATGGTCATTGAAGTAGGACTTGGTGGGCTATATGATGCAACCAACGTCCTAAATTATGACGTTTCTTTGATCACATCGATTGGCTTTGACCACATGAAGCAACTGGGAAATACGTTAGAGTCGATTGCGTTTAATAAACTGGGAATTCTTAAAGAAGGCAATCACTTGATTACCACCGTTGATTCATCCTTGCATGCGTATTTTAACGCATACCTTAATCATAAAAACATCACCTATGCCTTTTTAACCGAAGATGATGTGGATGTGCTATCGCATCATCCGATTCGGTTTATCTATCAAAATGAATTATATGAACTTCCGCTTTTGGGTTCTTTTCAAGTCTTAAATGGGCTTTTAGCGATAGAAGCGATTCGCTATCTTGAGCCCAAAATGGATCAAAACGTTTTAAAAGAAGGACTAATGCAAGCCAAATGGGCCGGTCGAATGGAAAAAATCCGTGATCAGTTTTATCTCGATGGGGCGCATAACACCCACGCGATGGAAGCACTAAAGGCCAGCATTCAAACGTCATTAAAAGGAAAACGGGTTCATGTTTTATTTGCTGCCTTATCGGATAAGGACATCGATGGGATGTTAACGGTTCTAAAAGACGATGTTTATTCCATCACCTTAACGTCTTTTCCAGATCCCAGATGGTTGCCTTATCCTCAAACCGTTTATCCCTTCGTTGAAGATCCGTTTATGGCGATTAGAGATTTGCTTTCTCGCTTTGAAAAAGACGACATCTTAATCGCCACCGGAAGCCTACATTTTGTTGGGTATCTTAAAGGAAACGATCAGCTTTGATGGTTTCTTTTTTTACATTCGGTTTGCATGATTTGGTGATAAACTAAAAGAGACGATACACCCTAAGGAGCCTCTATGTATCAAGAATCCCTGATTGGATTTGAGTGGTTGGGTCCCTCCCATCTGGCCGCGCTTGGCTTTTTATTCATCATGGTCATCCTCATTTGGTTATTAAAAGATAAGATATCTGTTCGATTGGATGGATGGATTCGCAAAACGCTCGCTGTTTTCTTAGTTTTTTTGGAGTTTAATTTTTACTTTTGGATGTTGGTGATTCAAAGACGCCCGTTTGATGTCTCCATGCTCCCTTTGGGGCTTTGTGCGATGTCCCTTTATTTAACGGCCTTGATGTTATGGACAAAAAACATCCGACTCCTTAAAATCATTTTGCCATGGGCGCTATCGGGTGCTTTGATTTCGATTGTGATTGTCAACATGGCATACGATTTTCCGCATTTTCGCTATGTCCACTATTTTGGAAACCACATCGGTTTTATGTTAGGAAACCTATATATGGTGGTGATTCATCGGGTCGCTTATTCGTATAAGGACTTACTAAAATCAAGTAAAATCCTTTTCATCATTGCTCTAATCATGTATCCCATCAATTTTTTAATCGATGCCAATCATCTTTTCTTAAGGGAACTGCCTGAGGGAACCGATACGCTTTATGGCTATTTAGGATCGTTTTGGGTGTTAGGGTTTGCATTTTCGATCTTTTTGCTGTTTCATCTTTGGTACATCCCGATCCAAAGACTGTCTAAATGGCGTCAACCTATGATAGAATAAAAAAAACGAATAAGAGGTATCTCTATGCTGCATGGAAAAGTATTAAAAGAAGCTTACACCTTTGATGATTTGTTGTTGGTTCCTGCCTATTCAAAGGTGGTGCCGATCGATGTGGTCTTGCATACGAAACTCACGAAAAAGATCACGCTTAAAATCCCTGTTTTGTCGGCCGCCATGAATACGGTGACCGAAAGCACCATGGCCATCGCTTTAGCCCGCCTAGGGGGCATGGGCATTTTGCATAAAAACATGAGCATTGAAGCACAAACAAAGATGGTGAAAGCCGTTAAAAACGCGCCGGTGTTGGATCCCAAAGAAGCCAGTTTAGACGGATTAGGCCGTTTATTAGTGGGAGCAGCTGTGGGCGTTTCTAAAGACACGATGGAACGTGTTTCATCTTTGGTTTCTGCTGGTGTCGATATCGTTGCTGTGGATAGCGCGCATGGACACTCCAAAGGCGTGATCGATACCATCAAAACGATGAAAGCTCATTATCCGGATTTAGACATCATTGGTGGCAATGTCGTGACGGCTCAAGCCGCCATCGATTTGATTTATGCCGGTGCATCCGCCATTAAAGTCGGTGTTGGACCCGGTTCCATTTGCACCACACGGGTGGTATCCGGTGTAGGGGTTCCCCAAATCACCGCGATTAATGATGTTTACCAGGTAGCCAAACAGTACGACATCGGAATTATTGCTGATGGGGGCATTAAACTTTCTGGTGATATTCCAAAAGCCCTAGCCGCTGGAGCGGACTCCGTGATGTTAGGCAGTTTATTAGCTGGGACATTAGAAACACCTGGCGATGTATATGAAATCCATGGGAAGCCGGTTAAATCGTATATTGGCATGGGGTCATTAACCGCGATGAAAGAAGGGTCTAGCGACCGATATTTCCAAGGCGGTATTAAAGAGTTAAAAAAACTGGTTCCTGAAGGCATTGAAGCCACTGTATCTTATAAAGGTCCCATTAGCGATGTCATATATCAACTGATGGGTGGCTTGCGTTCTGGCATGGGGTATTGTGGTTGTTCGACGGTGGTTGAACTGAAAGAAAAAGCGCAATTTGTCAAAATATCGGTTGCAGGACTCAAAGAATCCCATCCTCATGACGTTGACAACATCAAGGAGGCACCCAATTATCATGAATGACACGATTTTGGTTTTGGATTTTGGTAGTCAAACCAACCAATTGATTGCCCGAAGAATCCGTGAGCTTGGGGTTTATTCCAAATTAATCCATCCCAAGGACATTGAAAAGGAAGACTTAACGGTTGTCAAGGGAATCATTCTTTCAGGAGGTCCTCACTCGGTTTATCAAAAAGACGCACCCACTGTGACAAAAGCCATCTATTCATGGGATATTCCAATTTTAGGGATTTGCTATGGCATGCAACTGATGTGCCATCAACTTGGAGGAACGGTGGAAGCCTCCCATAAAGAATTTGGAATAACGCCAATTGAAGTGGGTTCCTCTCCATTTTTAAAAACCCTTCCCAAAAGGTTTAATGTTTGGATGAGCCATGAGGATTCGGTGCTCAGACTTCCAGAAGGCTTTCGTTCCATTGCCCATTCTAAGACCACTGAAAACGTCATCATTGAACACCAAAACCAAAGATGGTTCGCGCTTCAATACCACCCAGAGGTCGTTCATACCGACTATGGAAACGAAATCTTGAATCGCTTCATCGAGCAAACTGAAGCCAAACGAACATGGACTATGCCGAATTTCATCCAAGAAAAGACAATAGACATTCGAAACCTTGTCAAAGACGGTCATGTCATTTGTGCGTTATCAGGGGGTGTTGATTCCAGTGTGGTAGCCGCCCTCTTAAACCATATCCTAAAGGATCAATTCACGCCCATTTTTGTGGATCATGGACTTTTAAGAAAAGGCGAAAGAGAGCAAGTAGAGCACACGTTTACCCAGCAGTTTCAGATGAATTTAATCACCGTCGATGCGAAAGAGTTATTCCTAAGGAAACTTAAGGGCATCCGAAGTCCGGAGAAAAAACGGAAAATCATTGGCCATACCTTTATCGAAGTCTTCGAAGATGCGATGCAAAAAGTAGGCCAAGCGAACTTCTTAGCGCAAGGCACGTTATATACCGACTTAATTGAATCAGGAACGAAGACCGCGGCTAAAATCAAATCCCACCATAACGTGGGAGGACTGCCCAAAAACTTAAAACTAACGTTAATCGAACCCCTAGATACCCTCTTTAAAGACGAGGTTCGCGCACTCGGAAAAGCCTTAGGACTACCCGATTCAATCGTCTACCGGAAACCCTTCCCAGGACCTGGGATTGCCATAAGGATCTTAGGGGACATCACCGAAGATAAAATCCGAATGGTTCAAGAAAGCGACGCCATCTTTAAAGAAGAACTCATAAAAAGCGAATTGGATTCTTCCATCTGGCAGTATTTTACGGTCTTAACCAATGCTAAAACCGTAGGTGTTATGGGAGATAAACGAACGTATGACTATGTTTTAGCGCTACGCGCTGTGACATCGTTAGACGGCATGACCGCTGATTTCGCACAGATTCCTTATCCCGTCTTGCAGAAAATCTCAACACGTATCACCAACGAAGTTCCTGGAATCAACCGGGTTTGCTATGACATCACCTCAAAACCTCCTGGAACCATCGAATGGGAATAATCCAGTAATTTGATGAAACCTTCTCTATCATAGATAAGAGGAGGTTTTTTATGTACATGCTTAAGGAAATGCCCAAAACAGCGCGTCCTAGAGAAAGGCTACTTCAAGAAGGGGCACACGTTTTATCCAATGATGAGTTGCTCGCGATCTTGTTTCGAACCGGAATCAAGGATTTATCGGTCATCGAACTGGCTAAAAAGGTCCTTTATCCGTTAGAGGATTTTTCGGATCTCAACTGGATCACTAAAGAAGAATTGGAAAAAATTCAAGGGTTAAAGGAGGCTAAGATTGCCACTCTTTTAGCCGCCATCGAACTGGGTCGAAGGCTTGCTCAAGCACCTAGAAGAAATGCTGAACTCATTCGCTCACCCGAAGATGTATACCGTCTTTTAGGTACGAAACTGCGTCATTTGGAACAAGAACACGGGGTTTGTCTCTACCTTAACACGAAAGGCGAACTCATTAAAGAAGAAACCGTCTTTATCGGGACACTCAACCAAACGCTGATCCATCCACGAGAAATTTTCAAAACCGCGGTTCGGGTCATGGCGTCAGCCATCTTGTTTGTTCATAACCATCCCACGGGTGATGCAAGACCCAGCAGCACCGATATTAAAACAACCGACCGGTTGATGAAAGTCGCTGAACTGATGGGCATGGATTTAGTCGATCATATCATCATTGGAAAAAACGAGTATTACAGCATCAAAGAACAGAAGCATGTCAAATCCAATAGCCTATGATATAATGAATCCGAGGTGTTGCTATGAAAAAGAAAGATACAGCCAAGTGGTTTTATTATGCCATTGCGATTGGATTTGTGATGCTTTTTGTCTTGATCTTGTTATCCAGTGTCTTAGATGTTGGTGACCGATTAAGCACCCTTCATCCGTATGTTGCTTATGCTTTTTATGCGCTTTCGTTGCTTTTGGTTTATTTTCTCATCATTCGTCCGATTAACATCATCTTATTCTCACCGACATTTTCGGTTCAAACCGTCTTAGATGAAGCGTCGAAGACCAATCATCCCCTTTATAAGCGTATCGCCAAACGCCTAATAGCGATGGATGACTTACCTAAGGACATTAGCGATGATTTGGTTCAATCGATGTCGGATGTCAAAGAACTTAGACGTGCGCTTAATCGTGTTTTTAGCAAACACATTAAAAAGAAGATGAATCAAATCATTCAAAAACACGCGAAAACCGTGATGATCTCAACCGCTATTTCCCAAAACGGGCGTTTAGACTTCTTTACCGTGATTGTGGTCAACATTCGCATGATTAAAGAGTTGGTGGTTCTATGTGGCTTTAGGCCAAGCTTTAAACACATGGCTAAACTGACCGTCAGTGTCTTTACGACGGCACTGATTGCTGAAGGTTTAGAAAACTTAGACATCAATCAAGTTCTTCCCACCTCAACGGTCAACACACTCGGTGAAATTCCCTTGTTAAAACCAGTGATGTCTTCTGTTGTCCAAGGCATATCGAATGCATTATTAACACTAAGAATTGGAATCGTCACCCGTAAATTTTTATACAGCGATGCCAATGAAATCACCAAAGAAGAGATAAGAAGAACCGCACTTTTAGAAGCTGCCGGCATGATGCCGATTGTTTTTGGGGAAGCCCTTATGATTTTACCCAAATCGATTGCTAACCTGTTTAAAAAGCCGAATAAGACAAAAAAGGATGAACCAGACCCAAAAGAATGAGTTGAATGTCGACAAAATGAACCGATTCTCAAACTTCTATTGAAAATAGAGCAAAAATTGAGTAAAATAAAGGAAACGTATAAAAAGGAGAAGAATATGAAAAAAGTTATTACTTTAGTTGCATTTCTCGTCTTAGCAGTCGTTCTGTTCGCCTGTGGTCCAAGACAGTATGAAATCGCGATGATTACCGATACCGGTGATATCGACGACCGTTCATTCAACCAAGGAACATGGGAAGGTATTGTTGATTACGCCAAAGAAAACAACAAGACTTATAAATACTATAAGCCAACCGCTGTTACTTTGGATGCTTATGTAGCTGCCATTGATTTAGCCGTGCAAGGTGGAGCTAAAATTGTCATCACACCAGGCTTTTTGTTTGAAAACAGTGTTCACAAAGCTCAATCCCTTTATCCCGATGTCAAATTCATTTTGATCGATGGTTCACCACATAACGTGGTTGACTGGGGCACAATGGCCACATACGATGGTTCAGATGTCAGCTTTGAGGTGAAATCTAACACGCTATCGATTTTCTTCCAAGAAGAACAATCCGGATTCTTTGCTGGCTATGCTGCTGTTAAAGATGGCATGACTAAGCTTGGATTCATGGGTGGTATGGCGGTACCAGCGGTTGTCCGTTTCGGAATCGGTTATGTAGCTGGTGCATACTATGCAGCCAAAGAAAACAACCTCACTGGTTTTGATTTTAACCCAAGTTACTACGAGTACTTAAACACATTTGCACCATCTGATGCCATCGTAACCAAAGCCACTTCATGGTATACTGCTGGCGCACTTGATGCCATTTTCGCAGCAGCCGGTGGCGCTGGTAACTCCGTTATGGTATCGGCACAAAACAACAGCAAATGGATGATTGGTGTCGATATTGACCAATCGTTCCTCAATGACCGCGTGTTAACATCTGCAATGAAGGGACTTGCTGTTGCCGTTCAAACCGCTTTAGATGATTTCTATGCTGGATCATTTGTTGGTGGTAAGAGCGTTAACTTAGGCGCTAAAGAAGGCGCTGTTGGTCTTCCAACTGAAACCGCTTCTTGGCGTTTCGCATCATTTACGGTGAGTGCGTATCAAACCGTGTTCAACAAAGTGGCTAATAACACAGTCGTTGTTCCAACAGATGCGACTTCACTGCAAGCCTTTATTGTGGCACAAGGGTATCAAGCTAACCCAGCTCTTATCACGAAAGTCGCTGGATAACGTTTTCTTAGATACAATCAAATCAACATTCGAAATGGGGAAACGTGCTTTCCCCATTTTTGGAAGTTAAGGGGTGAAACATTGAATTATAAAATCGAAATGAAAGATATCACCAAACGTTTTGGATCTTTGGTGGCCAACGATCAGGTCAACTTATCGGTTAAACAAGGAGAAATCCACGCATTACTTGGTGAAAATGGTGCGGGTAAGTCCACCTTGATGTCTATCCTTTTTGGCCTTTATCAGGCTGAAGAAGGGGAAATCTACATTGATGGAAACTTAGTCTCCATTCAAAATCCAAACGATGCGAATGACCTTGGCATCGGCATGGTCCATCAGCATTTTAAATTGGTCGAAACGTTTACCGCTTTGGACAACATCATCTTAGGCTCGGAAGATACCAAAGCCGGATTATTGAAATACGAAAAAGCCAGAGCCAAAATTGAAGGCATTATTCGTGACTATAAACTAAAAGTCGATTTGGACGCTTTTATCAAAGATCTCACGGTCGGACAGCAGCAACGTGTTGAAATCTTAAAGATGCTATACCGTGACAGCAACATCATGATTTTTGATGAACCTACAGCTGTTTTAACCCCTCAAGAAATTCAAGAACTCATGCACATCATGAAGAATTTTGCTAAAGAAGGCAAAACCATACTTTTGATTACGCATAAACTGAATGAAATTAAAATGGTCGCTGATCGTTGCACCATTCTTAGACGGGGGAAATACATCGGGACTGTCGACGTAAAGAAGACTTCAACCGATGAAATGGCTGAAATGATGGTCGGAAGAGAAGTCAATTTCACCGTCGAAAAAGCGGCATTAAAGCGGGGAGAACCCATCTTTAACGTTCAAAACGTGTCCGTTGAAGGCCGTGGAAAACATGCGGTTAATGACGTCAGTTTTACCGTTTATCGCCACGAAATCTTAGGAATCGCTGGGATTGATGGAAACGGGCAAACCGAACTCGTTCAAGCCATTACGGGTCTTATTCCCATAAAAGAGGGTCTCGTTTCAATTGGGAATGTGCCTATTACCAAACTTCCAATCCGCAAAAAATACGAAAAGGGACTTTCCCACATTCCAGAAGATCGTCATAAACATGGCGTGGTGTTGGATTTTGACTTACAAAGCAACCTGGTTTTGCAAAATTATTACACCCCACAATTTCAGAAGCATCGGTTTTTGAAGTTTAAAGACATTTATCAGTACGCTGAAACGTTGATTGATCGCTTTGATATCCGCAGTGAAAAAGGTGCAAAAACAACCGTTCGCTCCATGTCTGGAGGAAATCAACAAAAAGCGATCTTAGGACGTGAGATTGCACGGAACCATGAAGTTTTAATTGCCGTACAACCCACCCGTGGGCTGGATGTTGGGGCCATTGAATACATTCATAAGCAACTCATCTTAGAACGTGAAGCTGGAAAAGGAGTGCTTTTGGTTTCCTTGGAAATTGAGGAAATCATGAACTTGTCGGATCGAATCCTTGTCATGTATGAAGGAGAGATCGTAGGCGAGTTCAATCCAAAGACCGTCACCATTAATGAACTGGGTCTTTACATGTCGGGTGCGAAACGAGGAGATTCTTATGCAAAAGCTTAAACTATCGTTCCTATCGGGGTTACGTTCGGTTTACATGACCATCCGTCCAAGCCTTATTTCCATTGCATTTGGTCTTACAATTGGCTTAATCATCATGATCATATTCAATCCACTTGATGCGTTTCCAGCGTTAATCACCTTAATCTTAGGTGGCTTTATTGGAGGGTCTCAAGGGGTAGGTAACATGTTGGAAATGGCTGCTCCGATAATGCTTGCGGGTTTATCGGTGGCCTTTGCCTTTAAGACCGGTCTTTTCAATATTGGTGCCTCAGGTCAAATGATGATGGGCGCTTTAGCGTCTTTGTTCGTTGGTGTATTGCTTAGATTCCCGCCCTTTTTACATGTGATTATTGCGCTATCTGCGGGCATGCTTGCTGGCGCCTTATGGGGATTTATCCCTGGTATTTTAAAAGCACTGAGAAACGTCAATGAAGTCGTCGCCTCCATCATGATGAATTATATTGCCCTTTATGTCTTTACGACCCTTGTCATTCGTTTTTTGACCTTAAACGGGAAAAACCCGCCTTCTAGACCGATTTTTCCTTCGGCTGCGTTGCCTCGATTAAGCACGTTGTTTCCAGGGTCAACCGCAAACATTGGGATTTTTATCGCGATCTTTGTGATTATCATTGCCCATGTTATTATCCATAAAACAACCTTAGGGTTTTCGCTAAGAGCCTCTGGATTTAGTTTTGATGGCAGTAAATACGCCGGGATGAACACCAAGTGGAACATTATTGTTGCGATGACCTTATCCGGATTATTTGCTGGACTTGGAGGAGCCATACTCTACATGGTCTCTGGTAAAACCATTTCCGATTTTCATATTTTCACCGAAGGATTTGATGGGATATCGGTGGCGCTTTTGGGTCTTGGTGAACCATTAGGTGCGCTTCTAGCAGGACTCTTCTTAGCTAATCTAAGAATGGGTGGCTTTTACATGCAACTGTATTCTTATGTGCCACAAATCATTGACATGATTGTTGCGGTCATCATTTACGCAACCGCCATTTCAGCCGCTATTCAAATGCTCCTTAGACGTTATGGAGCATCCATCAAAGCCTGGTGGAACAAACGTAAAGAAAAAGGAGGAGCTTCCTAATGGACTTTCGCCTTTTATTGGATATCATTTATCAACTGGTTCAAAGCACTTACATGGCGTTTCCCGTTTTACTGATTGTCGCTTTAGGCGGTCTGATAGCGGAAAGAAGCGGAGTCACCAACATCGCCCTTGAGGGGATCATGCTTTTTGGTGCTTTCTTAGGCATATGGGCCATCAAAGGACTTGAGGTTTATCCTTACTCTACTATGACCGTTTTGGTCATCTTCATTGTGGCTCTACTCTTTGCTGCATCCATAACGTATCTCATCAAAATACTAATGGATTACATTCTTTACCGAACCAAGAAGACCCTTCGACTTCCTAAATGGGTTTATCTCGCGTTTGTTCTCGGTTTATCGATTCTTTTAACCCTCGTTATTCGTTCGGTTCCTGTAAGAAGCAGCTTCTTATTGATTATGGGATTTATGATTGGTGGATCAGTGGGTGGGCTTTACGCGATGATTCACGCCTATGCTTCCATTTACTTAAAATCCAATCAAATCATCTCAGCAACAGCGTTGAACCTGTTTGCTCCTGCCTTTGCCATCTTTACGGCTCGGGTCATCCAAGGAGGGCAACAGATATCGTTTAGAACCAATTTCCAAATCAAATCCGTTCCCGTTTTGGGTGACTTGCCGGTCATTGGTGATCTCTTTTTCAAAAACACGTATTTAACCGTTTATTTGTCCATTGCATTATTTATCCTGGTCAGCATCGTCTTGTTTAAGACGCGTTTTGGACTAAGACTCAGAGCGTGTGGCGAAAATCCCCATGCGGCGGATAGCCTTGGCGTCAACATTTATCGGTTAAGATTTATTGCGGTTACCATCTCTGGAATCTTTGCTGGTATCGGTGGTGTTGCCTTTGTCACCGCAACCGCAACCGAGTTTGCAGTCACCGTAGCTGGCTTTGGATTCTTATCCCTTGCGGTCTTGATTTTCGGGAACTGGACCCCCAAAGGCATCATCTTAGCAGCGTTGTTCTTTGGCTTTATGAGGACCTTAGCCGCATCTTATGGTGTCATTCCATTCTTGAGTAATCTAAACCTTCCAGAGGACATTTATAACGCCATTCCCTATGTCGCAACGCTCATTATTTTGGCTTTCTTCTCAAAGAACAGCCGAGTTCCCAAAGCCCTTGGTCAGGTCTACGATCAAGGAAAACGATAATCCCAAGAGACATCCTCGCTGGATGTCTTTTTTTTATGTCGTTTTTCATCTTTTTTGATTGACTTTTTGGCTTAACTAAGTTAAAATATCAATGTTGTACCACATAGAACAGGTTCTAAATGCCTTTAGGCTACCTTAGATAGTGAGTCTTCAAATCAAATAAGGAGGTATGAACATGTACGCAGTAATTAAAACGGGCGGTAAGCAAGTCAAGGTTGAAGTCGGTCAAGAAATCTATGTTGAAAAACTAGATGTTGAAGCGGATCAACTCCACGAGTTTACCGAAGTCCTCATGGTCGGTGGCGAAACCACCATCATTGGAACCCCTCTCGTTGAAGGTGCCAAAGTGGTTGCGAAAGTCGTGAAGCAAGGTCGTGGTAAAAAGATCATTGTCTTCAAGTACAAAGTTAGAAAGAACTATCGCAAAAAGCAAGGTCATCGTCAAGCTTACACGAAACTTGTGATTGAATCCATCCACGCATAAGGATATGATTTCTATCAAGTATCGTTATCAAAATGAAACGCTTAAGGAACTTACGGTTAGAGGGCATGCCGGTTACCAAACCAAAGGCAAAGACATCGTCTGTGCGGCTGTTTCTACCGCCACTATTGTAACCGCCAACGCGCTTAAGCAATTGAAACTGGATTCCTATGTGAATCTGGTCGTTGAAGACGGGTATTTCAACATCCTTGTGCACGAGCACACATCGGTTTTGGATGGGCTACTGGCCAATTTGGAATACACATTCTATGAATTAGAAAAACAATATCCGAAATACATGAAAAATCAGAAGGAGGGATAACATGATCAAGTTAAATATTCAGTTATTCGCATCAAAAAAAGGTGTAGGTTCAACCCGTAATGGTCGTGACTCACAGTCCAAACGTCTTGGTTCCAAACTTTCAGATGGTCAGTTCGCATCAGCCGGTTCAATCATCTATCGTCAAAGAGGAACAAAGATTCATCCAGGCATCAATGTGGGTCGTGGCGGCGATGATACCTTGTTTGCTTTGGTAAGCGGTACCGTCAAATACGAACGATTGGGACGCAACCGGACGCAAGTATCGGTTTACGAAGGATAACCTAGTTATCCTTTTTTTGTGAAGGAAGAGAGAAAAACATGTTCGTTGATGAGATTAAAGTAGAAGTATACGGTGGCAGAGGCGGTCATGGACTGGTGGCTGCCAGACGAGAAAAATATGTTGAATACGGTGGCCCTTGGGGCGGAAGCGGTGGAAACGGTGGATCCGTTGTTTTTGTGGGTGATGAAGGCAAATCCACGTTGATGGACCTTCGCTACATGCGCCACATTAAAGCCCAAAACGGGGAAAACGGAAAAACCAAAGGACAACATGGCGCAAATGGCTCTCATGTCTATGTCAAAGTCCCCCTTGGAACGATTGTGTTTAATGAAGACAAGTCCAAAAAAATCGGCGAGATTATTTCCCATCAGCAAGAACTGGTGGTGGCCATGGGGGGACGCGGAGGACGTGGAAACATGGCCTTAGCGACCCAATCGGTTCGTTACCCAGATTATGCTGAAAAAGGGGATTTGGGTGAAACCCATAAAATCACGGTTGAACTCAAGATGCTAGCGGATGTCGGTTTGATTGGTTATCCAAGTGTCGGGAAATCAACGTTGATTAGCGTGATATCTAACGCACGTCCAAAAATCGCTGATTACCCGTTTACCACGTTATACCCTCATTTGGGCATGGTTCGAATCCAAGACGAATCCTTTGTGGTTGCAGACCTTCCAGGGCTCATCGAAGACGCCCATAAGGGGTTAGGATTAGGCATTCGTTTTTTAAAGCACATTGAACGCTGCCGTGTCTTTTTACATGTGTTGGATCTCACACGTGACGATCCTTATCAAGATTATTTGGCCATCAACCATGAACTCGAGATGTATGATCCAAAACTATTGGAACGTCCTCAGCTTGTGGTCTTGAACAAATCGGATTGTGTGGAAAATCAAGAGATGATTGATGCTTTAAAGGAGAAGATTAGTCATCCTATGGTGATCATTAGCGCATTGGAACAAACCCATTTGGATACCCTTTTATATAAAACCAGCGACATGCTGAAAGTGGCTCCTAAAATTGTTGAAGAAACCCCGATTGAGCTTAAAGATTATATTTTCCAAGAAGAAGGACCTGGTTATGAAATCATCCGCACAGCGGATGCGTATGAGGTGACCGGCGATAAACTTAAAGTGCTGTTTGAACGAACCGATTTCACACGAGATGAGGCCGTGAAACGTTTTGCGCGTCAACTCAGAGCGATGGGTGTTGATGACGCTTTACGTGAAAAAGGTGCCCAAAACGGAGACACCATACGTATTTTCACTTATGAGTTTGAATTTATTGATTAAGGGCACTTGCCCTTTTTATTTTTTGGAAAGCGAAAGCGAAAACAAAAGAACAAAAAAAGTAGGGATGGGAATTAAAAAGAATAACCAACTTCGGGAGACATCAATCATTAAAAACATGAATAAGGCAAAACTGGTTGATAAAAGCGTAAAGGTAATCAAGGTCAGTATTTTATGTTTCGCCACCATGGAAAAGACGGTATGAACCAAAAAGGTGATGGGAAGGGTGATGATAAAAGTCATCCACGTTTTTAAACCAGGCTCTATAAGCGATAAAACAACAAACACGATGACAGCAACCAACCAAATGGCGGATGTTGTTAGTAGCGCAATTTTAAGCCGTTGATGGCCCTGATGCGGGTTAATCGAAGATTCCATCACCGTCTCAAACATTTGACTTGACATCAACCGGTCGACGGTAACATCAAAAAGCGAGGCAATCTCCATTAACGTCTTGATATCTGGGATCGCTTCGGCTCGTTCCCATTTAGAAATGGCTTTATCCGAATAGTTCAAGGCTTCGGCAAGCGCCATTTGAGTCATGGCTCTGCTTTTCCTTAAATAGATTAAATTGTTAGCAAAAAGGGTTTTTAAGTCGTCCATATGGGTATTATATCATAGAAAATGGCATTATTCTACTCAGAGTAGAGAAGAATTTGCTTAACTCTACTCCTATTTTTTTGGTATTCTACATGCAACCTTCTAAGTAGAAGAACGAAGTGCTCAAACCTGTTTATAATAAAAGTGAAAGGAAGGAAAAAACCATGAACGAAACCCCATCATACATCATTGCTACTGACTCGTGTGCTGATTTACCCATCGAGATGATCCGTGAAATGGAATTAGAAATCATTCCGCTTACGTTGGATATCGAAGGCATCACCTATTACAATTATCCCGATGAACGCGACCTAACGTTTAAAACCTTCTATGAGAAGATGCGACAAAAGCTCGTCGCAACCACTTCCCTAGTGTCCGTTGGACGCTTTTTGGAATTCTTTGAGCCCTTTTTGGAACAGGGAAAAGACATCCTTTATATTGGGTTTTCATCCGCCTTATCCGGCACGTACCAATCCGCTACTATTGCTGCTAAAGAATTAGCGGAGAAGTACCCAAACCGTACCATCATGACCTTGGATTCGAAATGCGCATCCATGGGTCAAGGGCTTTTAATCCATTATGCGTATTTAAGAAAACTTCAACACGCATCCATTCAGGAGGTTGCGCAGTATGTTGAGGACAATAAACTCAAAATCTGCCACTTGTTTACTGTCGATGATTTAGGGACTTTGCAGCGCGGTGGACGGCTTTCAGCGCCTCAGTACCTATTGGGTTCTTTGCTCAAAGTAAAACCCATCTTGCACGTCTCAAACGAAGGAAAACTGGTTCCAATCAAAAAGACAAGAGGCCGTAAAACATCCTTAGATACCTTAGTCGATCTGGTCAAAGATCACATTAAAAACCCCAAAAGTCAAACGTTAATGATCTCACATGGCGATTCCATTGATGATGCCACTTACGTAGGCGAACGCCTCAAACGTGAACTTGGAATCAAAACCATTCTTTACGGTTATGTCGGACCCGTCATCGGTGCCCATTCAGGTCCTGGCACCATTGCTATCTTCTTTATTGGAAATCAACGATAGGAGCCCACTATGAAACGAAAAATAGGAATCGTGGTTGATTCGACCTTCGGATTGACCCAAGACATGATTCAACAGGAAAGCATTAGCATTGTCCCTTTAAAAGTCATCATTGATCAAAAAGAATACGTGGATGGCACGCTTTCACCTGAGGCTTTAGTTGAAGCCCTTAGGGCTGATAGAGACGTTAAAACCTCACAACCTGCACCGGATCAATTCATTGAAGCCTACAAGGCTCAACTGAGTCAGTTTGATGCTGTCATTTGCTTAACCATTTCCAAAACGTTATCGGGAACCATCAACAGCGCCACACTCGCAAGAGACATTTTAGATCACCCAAATGTCCATGTGGTGGATACCGAATCCTGCATCATGGGAAGTGCTTATTTAACAGAAAAACTCATCGCCTTCTTAGAAAACGAACCTTCCATACCGGATGCCTTGGCGTATTTGGATCACCTTCAAAACCAAGGATCCATTGTTTTTACGGTTGATAACCTTCAGACACTGGTTAAAAATGGTCGTTTAGGCAAAGTCCAAGCCATGATTGGAAACATCTTAAAGATTAAACCGATTTTGCGGTTTAGACGCGGGGTCCTCGATTTAGAGCATAAAGCGCGTAGCTTTAAAAATGTCATCTTATATTTGGTAAAAGAAACCAAAAAACTAGAAGAACTCGGGAAAGTCATTGTCCGAATCGGCTATGTCGATCAAAGCTTGGGTGCTAAGGAACTCGAACACGAGATTTTCCAAGAGATTCCAGGCTGTGACATCCATATTACTGGCTACATCAGTCCGGTGATATCGGCGCATGTCGGTCTTGGGGGACTTGGCATCTATATCGCCTACGAATAAAAAAAGGTCTTTCGACCTTAGTTTAAATGAAGCATTTTCATCTTAGATGAATGTGCTTTTTTTAATATTTTTGCTTCGCTACGATAAACCTGATGCTGCTCTTTGGTGATGGTTTGTTTCTCTTTTTTGGTCTCCGCTTTGATTTTAGCAAAAACGTGCTCCCGATTTTGATACGATTCTTTAATGGTAAAGGCGTATAATGTTTCTTTTTGCTGGTACGTTTCTAATGACTTTTGGTTGTTTTGCTGATAGTGTTCGCCATGAGCCTTGAGTTTACTCTTTATCTTGAGTTGTTCAGCTTCTTGTCGGGCTAAGAGGGCTTCATTTTTGATTTCAATAGAATGATAGAGGTTCAATTGATTTTTTGTAGCGGTTTGAACCTGATTGAAAAGCGCATCAACCTGTTTTTGATGCTGATCTTGTTTGGTTTTAATGGTTTGTTCGTGCGTTTCTTTATAATGGATCGCCACAGCCACTTGGTTTTCATTTACTAAATCGATTTCATTTTTTTGTCGCTGATTGTTCGCTGCAATCTTGGATTCGATTTGTTTGATTGATAGAAGCAGGTCTTGCATTTTCTTTTGATGTTGGCTTTGTTCCAAACTTAATTGTTTGGTCTGATCGTTTCTAATTTCTAAGAGTCTATTTTTATGGTAGGTCTGTGTTTGTTTCCATTTGTTATGGTGGGATTGCTCAAGGAAGTTCAACTTATTTTTCTGTGTTTCTTTCATCATGTGAACCGAGCGGTTCAACTGTTTGAGCAACACCATCTGTTGGGTCATGTTCTTCTGATAAAAACGCATGATGGCATTCATCCAGCTTTGCTGAAGCGATAAAAGGATTCGATCCCATTTTTGCATCGCCATCATCAATTTTCTCATTTCGTTATTCATGAAATTGGTTGAGACATACACTTGGCTTTTTAATGCAGATAAAAAATGATCAATCGCTTTTTGGATGTTCATCAACCGGATAACCAGTTTTTTGGAATTCGTTTGATTAATATGAACAAATTGAATAATCGAAACCGATTTATCTTGATTTTCCTTTTCGATTTGATCCATGTACGCTTTTTGGCTCACATCCACTTGTTCGTTTTCTTTTAAATATTTTTGCCGCTCATGAAACGCTTGGTTCAGTTCCTTTTCTTTCAGTTTCATGTCTTTGTTCAACCGCTGGATGTTCTTATGGTGGTTTTGAATCAAGATATGGGTTTCGCCTGTATCGCTTTCTTGAATGCCACTTTTTTGAACTTTCTTCAGTTGATTGATAAAGAGCTGTTGATGGTCAATGTCGTTTCGCATGCGAATAAAATCCGCTTCTAAAAGTCCAATTTTATCATCAATTTGGCGGATATTTTGTTCAATACGATACTTTTCTTGTTGATAATAATGCAGGGTCTCTTCCTGTTTGGTGCTAAAATGGATGCCCGTTTGATCTTGGGATTTTTGAATATAGTAATATCGAGCATACGACTCAAACGACGTCATTTTCATCATGACATCTAAAAGGAGATGTTCGGAATAGTCCTTATAAAGGGCAAGAAAATGCTTAAATATTTCAGGGTGACAGGGCAGTTCATAAAGGGTTTGGGTCAACTGAATGACCTCACGATGATGGGCTTGATGGTGTCTTACGAGGGTAAAAAGGCCATCCATTAAGGTGTGCAGGGCGTTAATCTCATGGGTGTAGGTTTTCATCGAACGATCAATCTTTAAATGCGTGATGGCCTGTTGGGTATCAAAGCGTAACGTGGTGATGTGATGGTGTTTTTGGGACTGATCCAATAAGGATAAGGCTTTGATTTCATCCATTTGAAGTTTATGATCCGCTAAAAGGGCTTGACGTCTGGATTCTAACTGAATCAATTCGACTTTGAGTCTGGATTCAGCCTGTTGAATCGAACGATTCATTAACGCGTCACTTAAGGCTTTTTTAAATTCCTGTTCGTGGATGATTAAATCACGCTTGAGTTTTTCTTTTTCCAGTTCAAGCTGTGACGTTGTGTCTAAAACCAAACGGTTTGATTCCCTAAAGGAAACCTCAAGATCCCGCTCTAACTGGATGTCTGCGAGTAGTTTTTCATGGTTAAGTTGAATCATTTTCTCTTGGTGTTTTGCGTTTTCAATCGATAAAAGCGCATCGTTAGCCAAGAGGTTTAAATCGCGTTCTTGGACGGATTGGGCCATCATTAGTTGCCCTTCCATGCTCGCGAGATCGTAATCGTAGGCAAGTTTTAACACATCCAATTGATACTGATGCTGGGCTTCCATTTTTTTAAGTGCATGCTCTAACGATAAAAGATTATGCTTGAAGTTCATTTCGATTTTTGAGAACTCTTGTTTTTTCTCTAACTCAATGATGGCTTTGTTCGCTCGCCAATCGTTGATCTCTTTTAAGTGTTTGAGTTCAAGCTCAAAGACGCGAATCTGAGAATCGCGTTTTTTGGCTAAAATGTCTTTATTGGTTCTTAAGATTTGCTTATTGAGTTCTGCATCCAGTTCTCTTATTTTTTGATTAAGCTTGGATTGGATGTCCTCAACAAGAGCAGGAGACTCGGCCATAGAGGCTTCTTCACGAGCGACCTTAGTCAGTTCGTTTTTCTCTTTTTGAAGGGCTTCCTTGTAGGAAGAAAGCTTGCTGTTTAAGACCGTGATGGCTTCGTGGCCTTCGTGAATCATTTTGGCTTTTCGTTCTTCGAATTTTTCTTTTTGTGCATCAAACACATGATTGAGTGCGTTAAACTTTTCGGTATAGGCATTAAGGGCTGTATTTAAGGTGACCTGATACTCATCTTTGAGCGCTTGAATGCTGTTTTCAGTGGGTCTAATGGCTTCTGTGAAAACCGCTTTTTTCTTAGAAACCGCTTGATTGTATTTTTTCGTGATCTCACTGATTTTTTTATTGATAGAAATCGATAATTTAGAGTAATTGGTCTTGATGGAAACATAGTTCTCATCATGAAGATCCGTTTCTATTTTTTGAGTTTGAGCAATTTCCTCTTTTTGCTCGGTAAACATCGCGTTTTCTTGAGAAAGACGGTGATCAAACGCCTGTTTTTTCTCTTCTAAAAGCAGTTGATTTTGTTCAATAGCAAGATGGTATTCTTTAACAATTTCTTCGGTCGTTTCAATGTATTTTTTACGGGCTTGTGCCATGATTTTTTGAATCGTTGCATTATCCCGTTGGTTGAGTTGAATCGCTTTTTGAATGTCACTTTCTGCGTGATCTCTATACGTTTGAATCTCTTTATCGATGTGCTCAATCATCAACTTTAAGGCTTTAGAGACTTCGGAAAGCTTCATTTGATCGTGTATTTTTCGGGTTTCAATAAGACGTTGTTGTTCGTTAACTTGCTCATTAAACGCTTTTTGGAGCGCATTCATTTGGTCAGCAAACGCTTTATGGGTCTCAATCATGTTGGCTTTAAAAAGTGTCAAAGAATCTTCTTTGGTTTTGTCAGATTGCAGAAGATTGGGTTCTAACGTGCGAAAAAGCGTGGCCATCTCTTTAAGAATGGGCACGTAGAGTTTATCCTCATGGAATATTTTCTTAAATTCTGCTTCAAAACTCTTCAAATCAATTCGGTTTTTGATAATGATCACGTCCTAGTTTTAATTATAACATAATGAAAGGTTTTCATAGAATTTGTGACTAAAAAATGCTATAATAACTTGAAACATGTAAAGGTATGGTAAAGCCAATGTACGCATATATCAAAGGAACGATTACCGAAATCAAACCCAGTTATCTGGTGATTGAAAATCAGCAGATTGGGTATTTGATTATCACCCCGAATCCTTATTCCTACGTTGTCGGAATGGAAACAATCATCTATATCCACCATTATGTCCGCGAAGATATGGATAACCTTTATGGATTCAAAACGGAACTGGGACGTGATTTGTTCATCAAACTGATCAGTGTCTCTGGCATTGGTCCTAAAAGCGCTTTGTCGCTGCTTGCGACAGATGCCATTCATGAAGTGATGTTGGCTATTGAAGAAGGAAACGTTAAGTTTTTAACGAAATTCCCTGGGATTGGCACGAAAAATGCACAGCAAATCATCTTAGATTTGAAGGGTAAACTCATTGTGGATGAAACCGATGAACTCCTACCAACGCAACGAAACGATGCAGAAGATGCGCTCTTGGCATTGGGTTATTCTAAAATTGAAATTAAACGTGTGATGAAGAAAGTGGATCTAGATCAATCGGTTGAAGACATGATTCGATCCGCTCTTAAATTACTGATGAAGTAGGTTGCTTATGTCAAAAGAACGCATCATCACAGCCATGTCCATTAAAGAGGATGAGGATCAGACGTTACGCCCCACACGCTTAGACCAATACGTCGGTCAACAGGATATCAAGGAAATGTTGGATATCTACATTAAAGCGGCACTTAAACGAAACGAAGCGTTGGACCATATCTTGCTTTATGGGCCACCGGGGTTAGGCAAAACAACGCTGGCTCAAATCATTGCGAATGAGATGAAGGTTGGGATTAAAATTACATCGGGTCCTGCCATTGAACGAAGCGGCGATTTAGCGGCTGTTTTAAGTTCATTAAACCCTGGTGATGTCTTGTTTATTGACGAAATTCATCGATTGCCCCGTTTTGTTGAAGAAGTGCTTTATTCTGCTATGGAAGATTATGTCTTGGATATCGTCATCGGCAAAGACCATGATTCCAGGTCCATTCGAATTGATTTGCCACCGTTTACGTTGATTGGAGCTACCACTCGATTTGGAGACTTATCGGCTCCATTAAGAGATCGCTTCGGTGTGGTTTTTAGATTATCCTATTATGAAGTAAGTGAACTTGAACAAATCGTTCGACGAACCGCTAACGTCTATCAACACACGATTGAACCGGATGCGGTGAACTCACTGGCTAAACGAAGCCGAGGAACCCCACGGATTGCTAACCGTCTATTTAGACGCGTTCGTGACTTTGCTGAGATCATCGGTGATGGCATCATCACGTCTCACATTACCCATCATGCATTATCCAAACTAGGCATTGATGAAGAAGGATTAGATCAAACCGATTACCGCTATTTAAGAAGCATCGTGAGCACCTTTGGTGGAGGACCGGTTGGCATTGAATCGATCGCAGCAACCATTTCTGAGGAAATCACAACCGTTGAAGACGTTTATGAACCTTATCTTCTTTTAGAAGGGTATATCAAACGAACCCCACGCGGACGAATGGCCACTAAAAAAACGTATGACGTGTTGGGTGTTCCCTATTATAAAGGACTATTTAACGATGAAAGTTAACGATTTTGATTTTAACTTACCTAAAAACCTCATCGCGCAACATCCACTGGAAAAACGCGATCATTCAAGACTGATGATCCTTAATCGTGAAAAAAAGACGATTGAGCATCATCATTTTTATGATATATTGGATGAACTAGATGCCAACGATGTCTTGGTCTTCAATAACACCAAGGTCATTCCTGCTCGATTAATCGGTCAAAAGGAAGATACGAAAGCCGTCATCGAAGTATTGTTGCTCAAGGAAGTTGAAAACGGATGGGAAGCCATGGTTAAACCCGCTCGCAGAGTTAAACTGGGCAGCGTTATTGTCTTTGGTGATCTTTTGCGTGCAGAATGCACCTTAGTTAAAGAAGATGGCATTCGCCATTTCAAAATGATTTATGAAGGGATTTTCTTAGAGGTTCTTGAACGATTGGGAACGTTACCACTTCCGCCTTATATCAAAGAAAAGTTGGTGGATCAAGCGCGTTATCAAACGGTTTATGCAAAAGATCCAGGCAGTGCTGCCGCACCAACAGCTGGGCTTCATTTCACCCATGAGTTGTTGGATAAGATCAAACAAAAGGGCCTTGACATGATTGAGATAACCCTCAATGTCGGACTTGGAACCTTTAAACCTGTTCAAGTGGATGATGTCGAACAACACATCATGCATGAAGAGCGTTATACCATCTCTTTAGAAAGCGCTAAAAGGCTTAATAAGGCTTTAGAAAACCAAAAGCGAATCATCTGTGTTGGCACCACTTCTTTGCGAACATTGGAAAGCAATTATCACCACGGGTTCCATGCAGGAACCTATGATACAGGCATCTTTATTTATCCCGGTTACCGGTTTAAAGTGGTCCACGCCTTACTGACAAATTTCCATCTTCCTAAGTCCACTTTAATCATGTTGGTGGCCTCATTTGCTGGCTTGGATTTCATCAAAGCAGCGTATCAAGAAGCCATTGATCAGCGTTATCGATTCTTTTCATTTGGCGATGCAATGTTGATAAAATGATTGAAAAAAAAGGAAATAATAGATATAATCTATTTGAGGTGTCCCTATGCCCATTGCTCTAAACCCGATTATCGGTTTGATTGCTATTGCTGTGTTATTCATCATCCTTATTGTTGTTTTGATTAAGATCAGACGTAAGAAACCAACAAAAAAGGAGAACACATTAGATCCTCGATGGATCAATGATCTTGTTTTGGCTTTAGGTGGTTTTGACAACATCCAAAAAATCGATCACGCCAATCAACGGGTTCGATGCACCTTGTCTGACATCCGTAAAGTGTCCCAACCCGCGTTGGAAACACTGAAAGTTCCAGCTGTTTTAACTGGAAAGCAATTGACACTCCTGATCAAAGGGAATCCTTCCTGGGTGGTTCAGGAAATCAACACCTTAAGAAATGAGGAATAATCGTATGGAAAAAAAATTCACGATTGTATCAGAATATGGCATCCATGCCAGACCGGCGACCAAGTTGGTCAATGTTGCCATGAGTTTTCAAGCCGATATTGAACTTTCCGCAATGGGTAAAACCATTAACCTTAAATCCATTATGGGATTGATGTCGTTGGGCATTTACAAAGGCGAGGAAATCACGTTAAACGTTTCAGGGATTGATGAAGATGAAGCAATGGAAGCGCTGACCGATTTTATCATCACCGAAGGCATGGGACGCATGCTTTGAACGTAAAGCAAACACAAGATGGCGGATACCGCCTTTTCTTGTCGGTTAACCCCACATGAGGCAAAAACGGATTAAAAACGCCACAAAAGAAGTCTTAAAAGCCCATGGGGTTATCGTTGAACCCACGCCTTTAGTGTTAAAACGAGAGAAGTGCTTTCTTGAAGTAGGAAGTGGTAAAGGGCAGTTCATTACCCAGCTTGCGCTTGATTTTCCATCGATTGATTTTGTGGCATTTGAAATGAACATCAACGTGTGTTATCGGATTATGGAAAAGAAAATCGCTTATGGATTAGATAATCTAACAATTGTGTTGGATCAAGCGGAACACCTCGAACAGTATTTACCAAAACAACGTGTTGATGCCATTTACCTTAACTTTTCAGACCCATGGCCAAAAGCAAAGCACCACAAAAGACGTTTAACGTACCCGACTTATCTTGCAATCTATCAAAACCTACTAAAACCTCGAGGAACGCTGCAACTGAGAACCGATCAACTGTCCTTTTTCCTCGATTCCATTGAATACATGAAACAAAACTTTGATATCCTTGAACGTTGGGACGATGTCCAACCTTCCCGTTACATGACAGAATACGAAGAAAAAAAGCGACAATTAGGTCCCATTTATCAAATCATAGGAAAGGTAACCCATATGATCAATCCCCTTTATAAAGATTTATTTGACTTACCTGGCATCGCAGGTTATGAGAAAAATGTTCGTCATTACATGCGTAAAACCATGGAGAAAATCCCTAACATCACCATTGAAACCGATAGGCTCGGTTCAATTTTTGCTGTTAAAAAGGCCAAAAATCCGAATGCACCCAAAGTGATGATTGCCGGTCACATGGATGAAGTCGGTCTCATGGTGGCCGGGATTACCGAACTTGGCATGATCAAAATGCAGCCCGTTGGCGGGTTGCCTGGTGAAGTCTTTGTCTCTCAAGTGCTGAATGTCTACACAAAATCAGGCATGATCAAAGGCGTCGTTGGTGCCATTCCTCCCCACATGCGAGTTGAACAAAAAACGACATTCGATGAACTATTGCTCGATATTGGCGCCAGTTCTAAAGAAGAGGCTAAGTCATTTGGAGTTGAACTCGGTGACATGATTCTTTTTGATAACGTGTTTTGCTATACCAAAAATCCTTACCGTTTGATTGCTAAAGGAATCGATAACCGGTACGGATGTGGACTCGCCTTAGAGACCATGGCCCATTTTGCTGAAAAAGAGCTTGATTTCACCTTGATCTGTGGTGCAACCGTTCAAGAAGAAGTGGGGTTAAGAGGTGCCGAAACAGCAACCAATTATTTCAAACCCGATCTCTTCATTGCGCTCGATGCATCCCCTGTGGGCGATTCGACCGATAAAGATTATATGGGTGGCTTAAACAAAGGCTTTTTAGTGCGAATATTTGACCCAAGAAACGTTATGCATCAAGGCTTGTTGCGTTATTTTGTTGATCTAGCGCAAAAAAAGGAAATCCCTTATCAGTATTTCACATCCAAAGGGGGGACCGATGCCGCCAAAGCATTGGATGCTAACCAAGGCATTCCAGCGACAACGATTGGTTTGCCCACCCGTTATATTCACTCAACAGCTAGCATGATGGATACACGCGATTTGGAATCCGCTCGTCAGATGGTTTATGCCATCATTAATGATTTAACACCTGAGAAAATCCAATCATTAAAGGACAGTAACGCATGATTAAAACACTGAACAACGGCGTTAAAATGCCTCTATTAGGACTAGGAACATTTATGGCTCCCGATGGAAAAGTGGCTTATGATGCGGTCTCTTATGCCTTATCCATCGGTTATCGGCATATTGACACTGCTCAAATGTATCAAAACGAAGAAAGTGTCGGTCAAGCGATTTTTGATTCTCAAATACCGCGATCTGAGATTTTTATCACCACCAAGCAACGGTATCATTCTTCGCTTGAAAACATGGAGGCCATGTTCCAAGATTCCTTGTCGAAACTCAAAACGGATTATATCGATTTGTATTTGATTCACTGGCCTAATCACGATAAAGCCATCAATCAACAATCCTGGTCGTTCTTTGAATCCCTTTATCAAAGAGGACTGGTTCGTGCCATTGGGGTTTCCAATTTTCAAAAACATCACCTGTTGGATCTTTACCAAACGGCTAAAATTAAACCCATGGTCAACCAAATTGAACTTCATCCGGGTCTGACTCAAGTGCCGATAAAAGCGTTCTTAGATCAAGAGGGCATCGCAATCGAATCCTATGGTCCGTTTATGAAAGGTGGCATCTTTGAAGGGATATGGCAGGAAACCTTATCGAAGATTGCATCCAAACATCACGCCACCATCCCTCAAATCGTCATCGCATGGGGACTTGCTGAACAGATTATCATGATTCCTAAATCAGTCACCAAAGAGCGCATCTTGGAAAACTACTTGGCAAAAGATATAGTCTTAGCCAAAGAAGAAATCGCGTTAATTCACACGCTCAACCGCGGAAAAAGGGTTTATACAGATCCAGACAACTCTCCGTGGGGGCCTTATCGTATCTAGTCCCATTTTGGGACTTTTTTATTGCTTTTTGAGCCATTGTTTTGTATAATAAAGATGAACTTATGGGACCCATTGTGGCCTAAAAAGGAGAAAAATATGAGAATCAATTCGATCAAAGATTTAACGTTGACATCCGTTTTAACAGCGATTATGTTGGTAATGATCTTTGTTCCATTTTTGGGATTCATCCCACTTGGAGCGTTGAGCCTAACCTTGATACACATCCCTGTTTTGATTGGTGTTTTTTTGTTGCCGAGTCGCTACGCCATTTTCTTAGGATTCATGTTTGGGGCAGGTTCGTGGATCAGAGCCATCATTTTGCCGCAGACACCGATTGATCCAGCGTTTCAAAATCCATTAGTTTCGGTATTGCCACGGGTTTTATTTGTGATTGGTGCTATTTTACTGTTTAAACTCTTTAAATGGATAGAATCCAACGTCAAAAACTTCGACCGTTGGTTCTTTTTATTGGTTAGCATTTTGTCATCCCTTGTGCTTTATTATGGCTTTCAAGCCATTAGCGATCAAGTAGGCTGGACATTTGCCAGATGGGTTCCTTTTGTCATCATCGGCAGTGCCGTCTTAATTGAAACCTATCAAAACTTCATTAAAAACAAGAAGATTAACGAAATCATCTACCCCTCTGTTCTCTTGGTATCCACCATGTTTCATACCTTAATTGTGCTTTCTTCCTTAGTTATCTTCGAACAGCGCTTTTTAGTTGAAGAACTGTTGATTGAAGATTTCCTAGGTGTGATTTATGCCGTCGCCATGACCAACGGCATGTTGGAATCGTTATTAGCCGCGTTGATAGGTACCCCTATTATTCTTGCGCTTAAGCAACTAAAAAATCGAAACGAAATGAGTTGATTTCATGATTTTATTGTTTGATGTAGGCAACACCAACATTAGCATTGGCATCTCAGATGGCCAAGATATTTTAGAGACTTACCGCTTAAATACCGATGTCAGTAAAACCGCAGATGAGTATTATGTCCAGTTGAGAAACATCTTAGGTCAGCGCACCTTTGAAAAACTAGCGATTGCCTCGGTTGTTCCTAGGATCACAGAATCCTTAAAGGAGATTTCCAAAAGGTACTACGGGATTCCTCAACCTCTTTTGGTTGGCCCTGGAATCAAAACCGGCATCAACATAAAAACAGATCATCCACGTGAAGTAGGAGCGGACATCATCTGTGATGCAGCCGCGGTACTCAATCAACGGCCCCACCTTATCATTGACTTGGGAACCGCTAATAAATACATCTACATCAAAAACAAAACCATTTTAGGGGTTGTGATTACGCCAGGTGTCCATATTTCGATTAAAGCTTTGGTTGGAAATACGGCGCTTTTACCCGATATTGAGATTGAAGTCCCTAAAAAAGTGCTTGGAACCAATACCATCTCGTGTATGCAAAGCGGAGTTACCTATGGGGTAGCCGCTCAAGTCGATGGACTGATTGAGCGAATCAAAGAGGAAGTAAACGAATCATTTGACGTTATTTTGACAGGCGGTTTATCCTCTACTATCGCTCCGTTATGCCGTTATCCGATTTTTCGTGATCCCGATTGGGTATTAAAGGGGTTGCTCACGATTGTGAATAAAAACAGCGACTATTTTGAATAACCAGATTTCTGGTTATTTTTTTTGATAATTTTAGTATAATAAAAATAGGGTGATGACATGAACTATCTCGATAAATACCATTTTTGGTTAAACCAAACCCAACTCGATCTTGAAATACGCAGTGAACTTGATTCCATGACCGATGAGCAAATCAAAGAAGCTTTTTTTGATGACATCGCGTTTGGAACCGGTGGATTAAGAGGGCTTTTGGGTGCTGGAACCATGCGCATTAACATCTATACGATTCGGAAAGCCACGTTGGGGTTTGCTCGCTATTTAAACCAATTAGAGCCTTCTCCACGGGTTGCGATTAGCTACGATAACCGTCGCTATTCGAAACGTTTTGCCAAAGAAGCCGCCATGGTCATGGCCGCCTCAGGTATCCGGGTTTTTCTTTTTGAAGCCATGCGTCCAACACCGATGCTTTCTTTTGCTGTCCGTCATTTTCAATGCTCTGGTGGCATCATGATTACTGCATCCCATAATCCAAAGGATTATAATGGGTATAAGGTTTACGATAAAACCGGTGCTCAATTAAACCTTAACGCAGCCGATCAAGTGATTGAGGCTATTTCAAAAATTGATAACCCGTTTCAAATCGCTTCTTTGGACAATCATTTGATTGAAACGATTGATGTATCTTTTGATGCGCTTTATCTTGCAGAGGTTAAGAAGATTCAAGTGCATGATGAACCCAAAATCATCAAAATGGTTTATTCCCCACTTCATGGAACCGGAAACAAGGTGATTCCTGAACTCTTAAAAGAGGCTGGGTATTCGCTATTTTGCACCGCTAACCAAATGATCGAAGATCCATTTTTCAGTCATGCAGCGTCTTCAAATCCAGAAGAAGCGTTGGCCTATCGACCATCCATTGAACTGGCTCGAAACGTTTCAGCGGATATCGTGATGATCACCGACCCAGATGCTGATCGTTTAGGGATTGCTGTCTGGCATGAGGGGGACTATGTTCTTTTAAGTGGCAATCAAACCGCTGCCATCGAACTTTATTATCTCTTGAGTGAAAAAAAGAAAAAAGGAACCTTACCGCCTAAAGGTTTTGTCTATACCACCAACGTCACCACTGAACTCATTAACACCCTTGCCACCGCTTATGGCATGGATGTTGTGATTACTTTAACGGGCTTTAAATTCATTGGCGATATGGCTGAACGCAATCAAGCCATTGCCCCTTATATCTTTGGTGCTGAAGAGTCTTATGGCAGTCTCATCAGCGACTTTGTCCGTGATAAGGATGCCGTTCAAGCTGTTTATTTGTTGGCTGAGATTGCGAACCATTTAAAACATCAAGGATTGACTCTCATCGATTACCTCAATCAGATTTATGAACAATTTGGTTATTATCATGAAGAAACGCTGAGCCTAACCATGCCAGGACTACAAGGGCTCAAAGACATCGAAAAGATCATGACTCACTTTAGGCATCATCCCCCTCAACTAAGCCGTCTTAACTTAATGGCTTTTGATGATGTCATGCATCAAAAGCGTTATCGCGATGGAATCGTTGAAGACTTGCATCTTCCTTCATCCAATGTTTTAAAATACTATTATGATGAAAAGACCTGGTTAACTTTTAGACCCTCTGGAACAGAACCTAAAATCAAGATCTATTTTGGAACCCAAGGGTCATCCATGGAAGAAGCCAAAAACCGAATCAATCGTTATAAAAAAACCATTGAATCCGAGATTCAATCCCTTTAGGAGGAAAAAAATGATTCAAAACCGCAGAGAAGCCTATTTGAAGAAGGTTTCCAATCAAAGCTTATCGTTGTTTTTTTCAGGTCATAGCGCGTTAAAGTCTGCTGATCAGCATTATCCTTTCACTGTCAACCGCAATTTCTTTTATTTGACAGGCATCGATATTGAAAACGCAGCCTTGTTGCTAGCAAAAGGAGCAGATCGAAACGATGCTTATCTTTTTATTGAAAAAGTTGATCCCGTCAAGGCTTTATGGGATGGGGCTGGCCTAAGTTTCGAAGATGCAAGTCAAATCGCGTCGATTGATCTTAAAAACATCAAACCGATATCCGAATTAGACGGGTTTATTGCACAACTTTTGACCACCTCTAGACGGGCTATTTATGGGACCATCGAAAGCATCTATTTTGATTTGGAACGCTTAAATCATCTGGCGATGGATACGTATCCCATTCAATACAGCAAGTCGTTGTTGCAGCTTTACCCTTTCATTACCATCAAGACCAATCAAATGCTGATGGCTGAACTTAGAATGAGCAAAGACGCAATAGAAATCGATGCCATTCAAAAAGCCATTGCGATCACAGAAAAAGGATTGAATCGCATCATGGCTCACCTTTCAGTTCATGAACATGAACATCAAATCGAGGCTGAGTTTAATTATGCATTGAACTTGAATCAATCCATTCCTGCTTTTAACACCATCATCGCATCCGGGAAGAACGCGACCGTGCTTCATTACGTTCAAAACAATGCTCCGCTGAATAAAGAAGGGCTTTTGTTGTGTGATTTAGGGGCATCCTACGGCAATTACCATGCCGATATCACACGAACATACCCTGTTTCAGGTCGCTTCACTGAACGAGAACGGGCCATTTATAGCGTCGTTTTGGAAGCGAATAAAAAGACCATTGAAGCTTTGAAGCCCGGAATGACCCACAAAGAATTCAACGATTGTGCAAAAGCCATCTTAATTGATGGAGCCAAAAAACTCGGTTTAATCGAACAAGACGATGAAATCCAAAAGTATTACTATCATGGCGTCGGCCATTACCTCGGGTTGGATGTGCATGATGTAGGAAACTATAGTCTTCCTATTCCAGAAGGGGCCGTCATTACCGTTGAACCCGGGCTTTATATTGCCGAAGAAGGCATTGGCATTCGCATCGAAGACGATGTTTTGGTGACTCAAGAGGGTCCCGTTAATCTTTCCTCTTCCATCATTAAAGAAATCGATGAGATAGAAGCCTTCCTTCAAAAAAGTAAAACCCCCTAATCGTTTACCGATACAGCCGTATCGGTTTTTTTTTGCTCTTTTCAAGTAAATCAACACATCGTTACCTAAGATAAGTTAGGAGGTTATCTTATGAAACTCATCTGGTTTGTTCTTTGGTTTTTGGTGATGCTTTTGTTTTGGGTTCATCCCATTGAAGCCAACGCATCCTATAAAACGTATGAAAGCCTCGAAATGGCCCACGGAAAACTATTGGATCAGTTCACTCAAGAAGATTATGATCGCTATTACCCCATCGTTGATCAACGAAAATTCATGGGATGGAATGTGCATAAGGTCCATGAGAATGTGAAAGTGAGTTATACCACACAAACACTCTTTTCCTATTATAACGATGGCTTTACTCCAATAGATTATCAGTATAAATTTGATCGAAAAGAAACATCAAAAATCGGCGTATCGGCCACAGGAACCATCTCGGTCAAGCATCAAAAAGCGGATAAAATCTTTAAAAACAATTTGGATGGTTCTTTGAAATTGTCGAGCGATTTTCAACGAACCACTGAAGAAAAAGAGTCGATTTCAATGTCACTCAAAGTTGACCCAGGCACGCAAGTGGATCTATACATTTATGGTGAGGGTCGGATCACCAATGGTGTGGCTTGTCGTTATTTCTTTTTTGTGAAAATGGATCGAGGGGGCTTTGAAATTTTCATCATCACCACTCAATATCAGCGATTGGAGAAAAAAAGAATATGATGCGACTCATGTTTTATGTTTTATCGCTTATGCTCTTAGCATCCTTGATTTGGATATTTCAAAACAATCATCCAAAGATGGAACCGATTGGTTTAACTCTACAAAGGGATTACCTTTATCTCGATGGAGACGCCATCATGGAAGTGGATCTTTTCATCAATCAGAAAGACCATCCTTTGATTCACCTTGAGTATCACTTGGCGTCGTATCTGATGGATGTCAATCAAACAAAGCGTCTTGAACTTTCGTTATTGGGGATTGAAAAAACACATGAAGAGCGGTATTTGAACATGGCCTTTCATGCGTTTCGTTTGCGTTTTTTATTGCCTGAGTTTAGTCAAACGTATGTGATGGAAGATGCTTTTCTCAATCTACATTTGGCATCAAATAAGACGTACACATTTTCAGTTGGAAGACTTCATGTATTCTCAAAGAAGCCTAACGCTGAATCCATGATTTGGACGGCATTATCCGGATCAAAAAAACCGTTTAGTTATCATTCAAGGCTTCATGAAATCACGGTCAAATTTGAACAGATGCCTGTGGCTATCGCATCGATCGATGTTGGATTCAATCAGTATGCGTCATTTTGGATCCAGGAAAACACACTGACGATCCAACTTCCCGATGAACCCTTTTTAAGAAATGCCATGCCCTTTATCATTCACTTTGAAAACGGAGAACGGGTTTTATTTGAACGGTTTATCTATTTTCATGATTATCAACTTTTAAAAGAAAGCGGCCCTTTGGTCAATCTCTATGCACTGGATTGAGTTAATTAATGTCGAAAAAAGGTTTTTAAATCACACGTTCAATCTCTGTGTTGAACCCAAAGATTTCATCTTAGTCACTGGATCAAATGGGTCTGGCAAGACCACTCTGATTTATTTGTTAGTGGGATTTATCCGTCCAGATCGGGGTCAAATCAAGCAAAAGAAGATCAAGATTGGTTACTGTCCTGAACGGGTGATTTTGCCGCGGTATATCAAAGTCTATGAGTATTTATCAACGCTTGCAAAAGTCAAAAAAGCCCCCTTGGATCAGCAACTGCTTGCCCTATTTCAGATACCCTTGAATCAATCGATTCATTACCTTTCCAAAGGAAACATGCAAAAAGTAGCCCTTTTGATTGCCTTTATGGGAAATCCAGATTTGATTATTCTCGATGAACCATTTACCGGTTTAGATATCGATAGTCAAATCAAGTTTGCCGATTATTTAAAGGTAAAACAAGGCCAGGGAAAAAGCATTATGATCTCCACGCACCAACCTAAGTTTTTGGAACATTTAGCGAATAAGAGGATCGATTTATGATGGCGTTGTGGTGGTTGACGTTATACCCTAAGACACGAAGGGTGATGTTCCACCTTATTCTGATTTTTCTAGGTTTTTTGTTTTATCTTGTGATGAAAGACCTGCACGATCCAACGGGATTAACTCCATATTGGGTTCAACGAAATCACATGATCTCAATGACAGAGTTTATCCGTTTTTTATCCCTGCAAACGATGTTAGTTTTCCATTTGATGGATTCTAAAGACCGTGCCATAAAACCCTTAATGGGGTACATTGGAAAAGAAAGATACTTGTTTTCAAAAACGGTCATCGACAGTTTTTTGATGATCTATGGTCTCTTAGTTTTAATGTTTTTCCTACAAGTTTTGATGGTGGTGATGACGGGGTTTTTCTACTTTTCATGGTCAAGCGCGGTAGACTTTCTTTTAGATGGGCTCATTTGTATGGTGCTTTATTTGGTTTTTTACCATCAGAACCATACGTTTAGTCTTCTTTTGGTCACAACAGGCCTTTGGGTGCTTGCTTTAATCGTATCGGATTTTAACCTCCATGAACTCTATTATGTCTTGCCACTTTCGCATTTAAACCCTAAGGAACATCAGTTGGATGGGCTATATCGGCTTTGGTATGTGGCAACAGGCATTTGGGTATACGCTATCAAATCATGGTTAGCAAAGATTTCCATTTAAATGGGTTGACATCGAGATGAAATATGGTATAATCATTATGGTTTTCAAGTGGAAAGAAGAGCTACCCTCTCGCCTGATGGACGAATTCATAGGCAAAATGTCACAATCTAACGATTTTTTGACATCAAAGTGGGTACACCTGTACGCACTTTTTCTTTTCATGATATTCCAAAGAAATGGAGGTGAACTACATTAAGCAAATCAAGCCAAAATCAAATGATTTAGTCAACGAAACGATTCCAAACGTCGAACTAAGAGTCATCGATGATGAAGGCAACCAACTCGGCATTCTGCCTAAGCGCAAAGCTCTTGAACTGGCTTTCCAAAAAGAGCTTGATCTTGTCGTTGTCTCGCCAGACAGCAAGCCCATGGTTGCAAAATTCATGGACTACTCCAAGCACAAGTACGAGTTGCAACGCAAACTGCGTGAAATCAAGAAAAACCAAGTCATTGTCGATATCAAAGAAGTTCGATTGAGTCCCACGATTGATAAGCATGATTTTGATACTAAACTCAAGCAAGCGTTTAAGTTTCTTGAGAAAGGCGACAAAGTCAAAATTACCATTCGTCTCTTCGGACGCATGATCACACACAGTGATGTTGGAATGAACGTGATCAACCGTTTCATTGAACAAATCGGATCCAAGGGAACTGTTGAAAGCAAACCCAGATTAGATGGCAGACATTTAATTGCCATGATCGCACCGAATAAAACTTAGAAAGAAGGACATACAACATGCCAAAACAAAAGACACATAGTGGCTTAAAGAAAAGAATCAAAGTCACTGGCACTGGCAAACTTATGAGAGGCCATGCCTATAAAAACCATTTAGCCGCATCAAAAACAACCAAACAAAACAGACAATTAAGAGGGGAAACCATGGTGAGTGATTCCGACAAGAAACGCATCAAGCCATTGATTTCCAATCTGATGTAAGAGGAGGAACGAACTATGCCAAGAGTTAAAGGCGGAACCACAACTAGACAACGCCGCAAGAAGATATTGAAGTTAGCCAAAGGATATTTTGGATCGAAGCGTACCCTCTATCGTACGGCACACGAACAAGTCATGCGTTCACTGGCTTATGCTTACAGAGACCGTAAACAAAGAAAAAGAGAATTCAGAAAGCTTTGGATTCAACGGATCAATGCAGCCGCTAAGTTAAACGATATGAAGTATTCACGATTGATTCACGGGTTGGCGCTTGCAAACATCGAAATCAACCGTAAGATGTTGGCCGACCTTGCTGTCAGCAACCCTGATGCGTTTAAAGCGTATTGCGATGTTGCCAAAAAGGCCATTCAATCAAAATAAAGGTTAAAAGACCAAGGGCATCCTTGGTTTTTTTTATGAACTTGTAAGCAATCGAAAAAGCAAAAAGAGTGGCAATTTAAGCCAAAACCCGGTATAATGAGTATAGATAAGAGGACCCCACATGAAACGTAGAATTGCCATCGCCGGCGCCTTGACCATCTTAATCTTCATCGCCATGCCCATCGCCTTGATTCTTTTAAACATGAGAGGCCAAGGTATTTTCATGATTAGTGCCATCCTGTCTTTGGTCATGGTGGGTATTTATGTGTTTGGCGGACTTCCTAAGCTCATCATTGCTACGATTTATGGCGTCTTTACGGCACTCTTTTTGTTTATACTCACTAGACCTTATCATTTGCCCATTATTATCATTGGAACCCTTCTTTATGTTCTTAATCCCTTATCCAGTTTTCAAACGTATTTGGAAAACAAACTGAACAAAGAAGATGTGCTGCCAATTCGCATAAGCATTCGAGGATCTTATTGGCCGTTTTATGCGTATCGTAAGGAAATGAAGAATTATTACCATTTGCCACAGGCTCGAAAGCTCTACACCCAAAAATGGTATTTGCATTTACGTCAGCTTACGACGTTGTCCTTGGTTTTTCTTGGAACGTTTATTTTTATCTTAGGGATTAATTTTATTGCAAACACCTTAGAGGATTTTAACTGGTATAATTTTTTTGTCTTTTATACCGTTATCATTCTGTTCATCATGGCTTGGCTTTCTTACAAGAAAGGATTCACCTCAACGTTTAGGACCTTGGTTTTATCGTTGTTTCCCACGATTATCTATTTGGTGTTCATGTCCAATTTCACATGGCCCATCAAGTGGATTATTGCGTCTTCCGTATTTGTAATCGGAATTGTGGTAAGCATCATTGAACTGGTGAAGTTCTATCATCGTGCGGTTTATGATAGCTACCACTATTATGACGTCGATCAACAACGCGAAGTCTTTGCTAACGCCCTCTTTGAGTCGTTGGTCTATAATGAACCGTATTGCTTATCGGGCTACTTTAAAATTAAGGTAAAATTAACAACATTTCAAAAACATTTCCAAGATATTTTGGTCTACAGCAACTACTTTAGAATCATTATTACTGCTTATTCTTACGGTCAAGAGATGGTTCATCTCTACGCTGATTTTCACCGAAACGGTCACAAACGTGCTGAAAAGTTTAAAACTTACCTTGAAGCTAAGTTCAATATATCGATTCCTATGGACCTGAAAGATGATCCGGATAAAACCTTATATGAGAAAAATTTTTTCCATCGTCCAGGGTATATTATCGCTAGAGCACAAAGCCTAGCGAATCTATTGAAGGAACTGGAAATCAAAACCAAAATCATGATCTCAATGATTGTTTATTTCGAATTAGAAGATGAACTTGAAGCCTTCTCTGAGGAGTTTGATGTTGTTCCGTTAGAGTCGCTTTCAGAAGAGGATTACTTGACTGTGCGTGTCGATATTCCCTCCCTCAATGTGGATTACATGATTGAAGCGAAGATCCGAGAAGTTTTACTGGCCTTGATGGTCCACCACGGCAAGTTTGTTAGAATTAATGTTTACTACAGTTGAGAAATGGCTTATTTTTGATTGAATAAAAAAGACGCATGCGAGCATGCGTTTTTCATTAAAAGCCCGATGCCTTGACAAATTAGGGATATCATGATAATTTGAAGGTGAACCTAGAGAGCCGCCGTGGAACCCAAACCATTGTTAAAGCTATCAAACATTGAGGGCGTGAACTGCAATTTGCGGATTCCCGATGCAATGACAAGTAGATGGCAATTGTTGAACATACTATGTTCTCACAGCTTTCTAGGCTTTTTTTTATGCCCCGTTTATGATATACTAAGGTCAAATGCAAGAGATGAGGTTAGCCATGAAAAACGAATATCAATTTTTAAAAGATTTGACCCTTTTACCCGGTGTCCCTGCTCAAGAGAAGCTTGTCAACCGGTTTTTGAAAAATGCCATTACCCCTTTAGTTGATCAATTGGAAAAAGACCATCTCGGTTCACTCATTGGCATCAAAGGAACCGATGGACCTAGAGTCATGATCGCCGGTCATATGGACGAAATAGGACTGATGGTCACTCAAATTACCAAAGAAGGCTTTGTTAAGTTTCAAACGTTAGGCGGTTGGTTTTCACAAGTCATGCTCGCCCAAGTGTGGGACATCCATACGAAAAACGGCATCGTCCCAGCCATCACAGGCGTTAAGCCGCCGCATATCATTCCAGCGGATAAACGCAATGTGGCGATTGCGATTGATACGATGTTTTTAGATCTCGGAGTTGCTTCAAAGGAAGAGGCAGAAGCGCTTGGGGTTGAACCGGGTAACATGATTGTGCCTAGAAGCGAATTTATTGTTATGGGAAATGAAAAATACCTGATGAGCAAAGCGTGGGATAACCGCCTGGGAAGTGCTGTTGTAGTTGAAGTCCTCAGACAAATCGGTGATCATCCAAACACGCTATATGGTGCTTTTACCGTTCAAGAGGAAGTCGGTGTTCGCGGAGCGAAAACCAGCGCTTATGTGGTGGAACCTGAAGTAGCGATTGCGGTTGATGTCGGAATTGCAAACGATGTTCCTGGTGGTGAACCGCAAGAACAGTCACTTGGAAAAGGACCTCAGATTCTTCTATACGATGGCGGACTCGTTCCACATCAAGGGTTAAGAAAGTTTATGATCGAGGTGGCCAAAGAAGCCCAAATTCCTTATCAGGAAGCGGTGATTACAGGAGGCGGGACAGATGCGGCTAAAATGCATTTAAATGCGAAAGGCGCGATTGCAGTGTCCTTGTGCATCCCAACTCGCTATATCCACTCCCATACTGGGATCATCCACTACGATGATTACCAGAACACCATCAAGCTTTTGGTGGAAGTCATTCGTCGTTTAGACCGCAAAAAAGTAGACGAACTCATCCATGATGGAATTGAATGATGCCAATCGGCATCTTTTTTTTGCGCAAATTTCTTGAAGAAGACACAGGGAAAATGTATAATACAGTTGAACGACCATTCAACTAAGAAAGAGGTGGTATCATGGGCACATGCGATACCCATTGCCAATGCACGTTGTTTCATCAAGATGCTATTAAACGAACGCAAACGGCCATGAAGTCGGATCAAGAGTATCGGAAATTAAATGAGCTCTATGCTGTTTTTTCCGATTTGACACGAATCAAAATTCTCGATGCTGTATCGTCTGAGAAACACTGTGTATGTGATTTAGCCCACATGCTCAACGTTTCAAAAAGCGCGATCTCCCATCAAATGAAAAAACTAAAAAAACTAAAACTCGTCTCTTCTGAAAAAAAGGGGAAGATGGTTTATTATTTCGCTAAAAACACGTTTTCTAACCGTCTTGTCCAACTCGGTATAGACCATTTAAAAGGAGCTTCTTATGATTAGACAAGCCATCAAAGTCTCTAACATTACGTGCACCCAATGTGCCAAGTCAATTGAAACCTATTTTGAACCGATGGAAGCCATCACCGCTAAAGTCTTAGTGACATCGAAAAAAGTGGTGTTCCAATACGATGAATCCCGTTACACGACCGACCAAATTGCCAACCACTTAAGAATCATAGGTTATTATCCAATTCTAAACCAAGAAGAACAAGAAAAAGCGAAACGAAAAGATCAAATTGAACTGATTATCGCTGGAATTTTGACCTTCCCGTTGCTTTGGACTATGTTTGTCCATTTGGGCATTCCCCTGTATGTTCCGCCCATTCTCATGGATGGTTACGTTCAATGGATATTAACGACCCCTATCTTGTTTTACATTGGACGTCGGTTTTTCATTCAAACCTATCATCAAATTCGAAAACGCAATCTTGGAATGGACACCTTGGTGGCTCTTGGAACCACCTCAGCTTATCTTTATTCCATCATCACGACCTTAAGCCATGAACCCCTTCATGGGCATATGCCGGATTTGTATTTTGAGACGACTGCTGTCATTATTTTCATGGTTTTACTGGGCAATTACTTTGAAAACCGTGTCAAAGAAAAAACATCGAATGAACTCCAATCGTTAATCAGCCTATCCGCAAAAGAAGCCCGGATTCGAAAAGATGGTCAAGATCAAATGGTCCCTATCGATGATGTTAACCCTCATGATTTAATGATTGTCTTAGCCAATGAAAAAATCCCGCTTGATGGCATCATTAAAAAAGGGATGAGTTATATCGATGAATCCATGATTACCGGAGAACCCATGCCACGGCTAAAAGAACCCGGCATGAACGTCATCGGCTCAACCTTTAACACCATCGACACATTGGAAATCGAAGTGACCGCCACTGGAAGCGACACCGTTTTATCCGCCATTATAAAAACCGTTGAAGATACCGCGTTGATTAAACCCAAAGCCCAACGGGTAGCCGATCGAATTGCCCAATTGTTCGTTCCTGTTGTGGTGACCATCAGTTTACTTGTTTTCATCACATGGTATTTCTTTATCAATGGACAACAGGACTTAAGTGTTGCTTTTGGCCCGGCGATCGCTGTTTTAGTCATCAGTTGTCCGTGTGCCTTAGGGTTGGCAACCCCCACCTCTATTTCGGTAGGAAGCGGCATCGCATTTAAACAAGGCATCCTGTATAAAGGAGGCGAATTCTTCGAAATCGCCAATAAAATTACAGCGATTGCGTTTGATAAAACCGGTACCCTGACACAAGGAGAGCCCGAGATGTCTGACTTTATCGGTGATGCGTCCACTTTAGCCTTTAGTGCCTCTTTAGAAGTTCATTCCAATCACCCGATTGCTAAAGCCATTACAAACGCTTACCATGGCGACTATTTGCCTGTTTCAGATTTCAAAGTGATGATTGGTCAAGGCATTTACGGCATCGTTTCAGGTCATCCCGTTTATGTTGGAAGTTTAAACTTAATCAAAGAACTTGGGCTGACACCTCCCATGGATTATGAACCTTATCTTAATCAAGGAAAGACCGTTTTCTTTACCGTAATCGACCAGGTATTAGTCAATATGATTGCAATCACCGATCCCATTAAAGAAACGGCGAAGCCGGTTATTCAAGAACTAAAAAGACGAGGAATTACCCCTTTCATGATTACCGGAGACCAGGAAAAAACAGCACGCTTCATTGCATCCCAACTTGGCATTGAGCATGTCTATTATGAAGTTCTTCCCCATGAAAAGGCGCAAACGATTGAAAAAATTCAACAGCAATCCCATGTGGTCGCCTTTGTTGGCGATGGCATCAATGACGCTCCAGCTCTTAAGATGGCCGATGTGGGTTTTGCAGTCGGTAGCGGATCAGATATTGCAATTGACACCTCCGATGTCACGTTAATGTCATCGGATTTAGGACTGGTTATTAAAGCGATTGATTTATCGCTAGCTACACTTAGAAACATCTACCTCAATTTCTTTTGGGCATTCGCCTACAACATCGTGATGATCCCCTTAGCCGCGATTGGCTTACTCAATCCATCTTTAGCAGGGATTGGCATGGGGTTTTCCAGCATTATGGTGGTCTTAAACGCATTAAGCTTAAACTTATTCAAATTCAAACCCATCCCCAAGGAGGAAAAACATGAACATCAAAGTCGCTGACATGAACTGCAACCATTGCGTCATGTCGATTCAAAAAGCCCTGATTCTTAATCAAATCAAAGGCCAAGTTGATTTAGCTACCAAAACCGTCAAGGTGGCTGAACAGGACCTTGAGAAGGCCATTGCTGTTATCAAACAAGCAGGATTCTCACCAGAAAAATGAGGATTACGGGCGGTCGTTTTCGAGGAAGACACCTTAAGCGCGTCGAAAAGCCAACCACCCGTGAAACAGCCGATATGGTTAAGTTGGCTGTTTTCAACATGCTTGGTCCATTGGATGGTGTTGTCTTGGACTTATTTGCAGGAAGCGGAGCTTACGGCATAGAAGCCCTCTCAAGAGGGGCACATAAAGCGGTTCTCATCGACCATGATCGAGACGCGATTGATGTGATTAAAGCAAACATAGCGGGATTAAATCTCCTCGATCAAACCCTTGTCCTAAACATGGACGCTTTTTCCTATATGCAATCCCGTCCACTAGACACGTTTGATCTGGTCTTTTTGGATCCGCCTTATGCGTTACCCATCGATCAACACCTCTTGGAACCCTTAGTTCAACTGACCCATCCATCGTCACGTGTTGTCTGTGAGACTGATAAGAAAAGGGTGATGCCAGAACAGATTGGACCATGGGAAAAAATCAAAGACAAGACCTATGGCATTAAACGCATTACATTTTATCAAAGAAGCCTCGATTAGAGGTTTTTTTATTTATAGTCCCATTTAGAATGTTTATAACATCCTTTTACACAAGCCAAAAGAGTTGGTATAATTTGAGTGCTTCGAGGTGATGAAAATGAAAACAATGGATGAAAATCAAACCCTATATCACATGGTCAATCAATATCCCGAACTGGTGGATATCTTGGTTCAGATCGGATTTAAAGATGTCAAGCAACCTGCACTTCTTAACACGGTCGGAAAAATCATGACCTTAAAAAAAGGAGCCAAGTTGAAAGGCATTCCATATCAAAAAATCAAAGAACACCTTAAAGAAGCCGGTTATTGCATAAAGGAGGAAAACCACCATGAGTGAAATGATCAATAACTCAAAAGTAAGACAAGAAAAACTAAAGGAAATCATTCGTGCCATCCACGATGGTATGCCGCTTGAAGAAGCTAAAGCAGCCTTCAAAGAACACTTTGATCACGTTTCGACTGCTGAAATCAGTCAGATGGAACAAGCATTAATCAAAGAGGGCATGGGCATTGATGAAATTCAAAGACTGTGCGATGTGCATGCCGCCTTATTTGAAGGCTCCATTTTAGATATTCATAAAGCCAACGATTTAACAGAAATCAAAGGGCATCCGGTTTGGGTCTTTCTCGATGAAAACAAACGGATTTCAGCGATCATCGAAGATGAAATTAGGCCATTTTTATCACAAAAAGGCAAGTCAGCTGAATTGATGCTTCGCGTCGGTTTAGACCGACTGATGGAAATCGATAAGCATTATGCCCGAAAAGAACATGTGTTTTTCCCTTATTTAGAAAAGAAGGGAATCGATGGCCCCCCTAAAGTCATGTGGGCGAAAGATGATGAAATTCGAACCTTGCTAAAGGAAGCCTCTCATCTGCTTTCTACTGTGGATCATAACCCTGATGAAACCTATCAAAAAATTGACGAAGCATTGACACAAGTGACGGATATGATTGTTAAAGAAAACCATATCCTAATTCCTTTGTTGATGGAAACACTGGGGTTTTTTGATTGGGTAATCATCGACCAAGCGCAAGAAGAAATGGGCTTCTTTTTAGAACGTCCCGATGCCCGCTGGACCGATCAAACCGAACCCAATCAAAAACCGTCTCATCTTGCCCCTGGTGATGTTCAGTTGGATTGTGGCCTTTTACCCCAAGAAACGTTATCGTTCATGCTAAACGCCTTGCCGTTTGATATGACGTTTGTGGATGCCAATGGGCATGTCAAGTATTTCACCCAAGGCAAGGAACGAATCTTTGATCGCCCTAAGACCATTTTGGGTCGCCATGTTAGCATGTGTCACCCGCCTCAAAGTGTTCATATCGTTGAAACCATTATTGAATCCTTTCGAAGCGGTAAAAAGGATCATGAAGATTTTTGGATTCCTTTTATGGATAAATTTGTTCACATCCGTTACTTTGCCGTAAGAGACCATAATCAAACGTATTTAGGAACACTAGAAGTGACCCAAGACATTAAGCCTATTCGTGATCTAGAAGGGCAGAAACGGTTGATTGGGGATTAGTCATGCGTTTCATACTTGTTATGTTGGGTGTTGTTACGCTGGGATTAGGGCTCTTAGGCATCGTGCTTCCTGTGCTACCAACGACACCGTTTCTTTTATTAACCTGCTATTTTTGGGCGAAAGGTTCCAAACGGTTTCATACGTGGTTCATCCATACAAAAATCTATCAAAAATACTTGCATCAATTTATTGAAAACAAAACAATGACCAAGAAACAAAAATGGTCATTGATGCTTTTTGTGGACACCATCTTATTGATTTCTTTTCTTATGGTCCCCTTGCTTTGGGTCCGAATCGGTTTGGTGGTTATCCTTATCCTAAAGTATATCTATTTTCAAACACAAGTTAACGTCGTCTAAACGAAGCCATTAACGAATCACTTGGTTTTTTAAGATGACACATTCTTTTCCTGTTTGTTTAATGGTCATCATACGATAATGGTATTTTTCAAACCGGGATAAATGCGCTTCATAAGGAAGAGAAGTCAAGGCACGAACCGGTTGACCTATCATGCTGATTTCGTCTTTAGTCGCCAACCAATAGAGATAATGCATTTCTTGTTTTTGCTCGTCATTGATGAAACGGACTTCACCGATTTTGTCGATGATGTAGCGATCATCTTTGAAAAAATCCTGAATCACCACTTTTCTCTTTTCTTTGGGTATTTCATAGGTAAAAAGACGAATCACTTCTTTTCCAACGAGTAGAATCACCAGTCTACGATCAATTTTAAGTTCTTGAAGCACAGCGAACACAAAAATGGATACCAATAAAGACGATCCAATTAAGCCTAAAATCCTCCAATATCCATCGAGTTGAACGATTGAAAATGCTAAAAGTCCGACCGCACCAATGCTATTGAAAATCGCCAAGTTGACAAACGCTTTGGTGTATATATCGGTGGTGAATCGGTTCATTTTCTTTTGACCCACTCGCACGTTTTGAAAGTATCCACTGTAGATGAGCAGCAGAACAAACGCGAGGATGGGAGGAATAAGAACTTGTGCATATTGAACCAGCATGGTTGGGTTGTTCCATTCGGGTTTGGATTGAAGAATTCCTGAAATCTGAGAAAACAGCATCATAAAGAAAGCAATAAGAGGGGCCGTCATGTTCTTGCGGAAAACGTGGTATAAAGCAAAAAAAACAAAGAAAAAAAACAACGAATTGCTTAAAATATTGATCACATTCATAACATTCTCCTCAACTTCGATTAGGTTCATTATACCCATGAAAGAAATTAATGTCAATGTTTGTTAATTCGCTTGTTTTTTGCTTAGCAATCAAGTAAAATAAATTTAGCAAGAGAGGTGGACAATCATGACAATTCCAATTTGGGGCTTTATTTTAACAATCGTAGGGGTGTTACTCGTCGGCTTAATCGTAGGTTTTTTCGCCGCACGCGCCTATTTTAAACGGTACTTAGAAAAGAATCCTCCATTAAATGAGAAAATGATCCGTGAAATGATGAGACAGATGGGAAGAACCCCTTCAGAAAAACAAGTTCGTCAAATCATGGCATCCATGAATCAGTATAAATAATAAAAGACATGATTTCATGTCTTTTTTCATTTTAAGGAGAAGATGATGAAGAAAAAAATCATCCTGGGAATTCACCAGTATGGTAGACCTTTGGAAATTGCTCGTTTAAATGCTCTTTTATACGATGATGCGATTGGTGTTCTCCGTGCATTACTTTCCTATCAAAACGACGATGGTGGCTTTGGAAAAGGGCTTGAACCCGATCAACAAAGTCCTTTTTCATCGCCAATTCAAAGCTGGTATGCGATGCTTATTCTTAAGCAAACTCATTTTGATCCTTCAATGCCCATGATGGCTAGACTATTTGACTATTTGCTCAATACCTTAGACCTTGAAACCAAAAGGTGGCCCCTTTATTCCAAACACGCCATGGATTATCCTCATGCCCCGTGGTGGACGTATAAGGAGGATTTCCAAACACAAAACCCAACCGCCGCGATTCTTGGATTTATCGCAAGGTTTTGTTCCAAAAATCATCCTCTTTATCACAAAATCCCCGTGTTACTTGAAGAAGCCTTTCTTCATTTAAATCAAACGTACATGACCATGGACATGCATGAACTGAGGTGTTATATCGAATGTTTGGATGATCTTCGATTATCAAATTACTCTTATTCAAACCACGACGAAATGAAAAAAAGCGTGTTAACCCGATTGGATCATCTTCTGGAAAAAGACCCTTATCAATGGAAAACATCCTATGGAGCAAAGCCCAGTTTCTTTCTGACTCAACAGCATTCCTTTATTTTAAAGGATTACCGCGATTGGCTCATCAAGGAATGGACATACACCCGCCAAAGTCTAGAAAAAGAAGGCTTTTGGGATCCTCCATTTAGTTGGGGGAATGCCGAAGCTGACCGCATCTGGAAGGCCACTATCCTTTATGAGCATCTGTATTTAGGAAAATTGCTTAACATGTAAAAAAAGACCTTTGGGTCTTTATTTTTTTTGTTGGCCTTTTTTTGATGCAGGAAATTGATACTCCGTTCCCATTTTTAACCGTTTGTAGTTGGCTTTATGCCGAATAAAAATAATCAATCCCAATAGAGAAACAATGAATAAATCCATGAGCCGAGTCGCTAAATTGAAGGTAGCATGCTCAATGAACACCCGAATGACAAAAAAGATAAGTGCACTGCTGGCGGCCGTGATGGATCCAATCGAAACAATCCGTTTCCATCGAAAGATGACCAAGAAGATGATCAATGCTCCAATGGCTGCTAGCGGTTCAATGGCCATGATCATGCCGAAGGATGTGGCTACCGCCTTGCCTCCTTTAAAATGGATATAGATGGGCCAAACATGACCCAATACAGCGGCCATCCCGTAAATCGATGATAAGTTAATCGCGTGCTTTCCCACAATGTAAAGCGACTGATCACCGATAATAAAAACCAAAAGAATGACTAAAGCGCCTTTTAGCATATCAAAAAGAAAAGCAAAAATGCCATATTTGAAGCCCAATACTCGAATGGCGTTCGTAGCCCCGGTGTTTTTAGAGCCATAATGTCTGATATCGATGTTTTTAAACACTTTACCGATAACGAGCCCGCTTGGAATGGATCCCAAAAAATAGCTGAGTATCATCAAGAGAATAATCCATATAAAGGTCATTTCACAACACTCCATTCTTACTTATTATAGCATGTATGCTTTGAATGTCAAGATGAATATAAAATATATTCATAGCGTTGCTAATGCGTATATTATTTGATATAATAGTTTTACATAAAAAGAAGCGGTGATGAAGTGGAAAAGAATGTAAGACAGTACGATGAAAAGTCAATCCAAATACTTGAGGGCCTTGAGGCTGTCCGAAAAAGACCGGGCATGTACATCGGTTCGACCGATCAAAAAGGACTCCATCACTTGGTATGGGAAATTGTCGATAACGCCATCGATGAAGTTTTAGCAGGGTTTGGTAACGAGATTTCTGTAACCATTAAACCCGATAACTCCATTGAAGTCGTGGATAACGGACGAGGAATGCCTTACCGTATGCATAGTTCAGGACGACCAACAACCGAGGTCATTTTTACTGTTTTGCACGCAGGTGGCAAGTTTTCTGACGAAAGCGGATACAAAGTATCCGGCGGTCTGCATGGCGTGGGCTCTTCGGTAGTTAACGCTTTATCCCAGTTTTTAGAAGTCACCATCTACCGTGATCAAGGCATCTTTCGTCAACGGTTTTCAGATGGAGGAGCGATCATTAGTAAGCTCGAGCGAATCGGTGAAACGAAAAAAACAGGAACCACCGTTTGGTTCAAGCCCGATCCCAAAATTTTCTCATCCACTTTATTTAGTTACGACATCATCAAAGAGCGTTTAAGGGAAGCCGCTTTTCTCATTAAAGGACTTAAGATGAATTTAATCGATCAGCGCAAACCTCAAAAGGAGTCATTTAAGTACGATGAGGGTATTAAAGCGTATGTTGATTTCTTAAACAAAGATAAGGAAAGTTTGCATGAACCGTTTTTAATCCATCACGCTTACACGCTTCAAGACAAAAAGAAAAAGCAAATTGAGATGGATATGGCTTTACAGTTTACCACATCCTATCAGGAAAACATTCTTTCCTTTGTGAACAACGTCCGTACAAGAGACGGAGGAACCCATGAAATTGGATTCAAATCCGCATTAACTCGGTGCATTAACGATTATGCAAGACGGTACGCGTTAATCAAAGACAAAGACCCTAACTTAGACGGTTCCGATATCCGTGAAGGATTAACCGCCATTTTATCCTTGAGAATCCCTGAGGATGTTTTGGAATTTGAAGGACAGACCAAAGGAAAGTTAGGAACACCTGAGGCACGAAACGCAACCGATCAAGTTCTCTATGAGAAAATGACGACATACCTTGAAGAAAACCGGCAAATTGCAGCCAACATCATTCAACGGGCGCTCATGGCCCTTCGGGCTCGTGAAGCTGCAAGAAAAGCACGGGAAGACGCGCGTAATGGAAAATCAAAAGGCAAGAAAGATGTTCTACTATCTGGAAAATTAACCCCTGCTCAAGGAAAAGATAAAACCATCAACGAACTCTTCTTAGTCGAGGGAGATTCCGCTGGCGGATCAGCCAAACAAGGGCGTGACCGTCGTTTTCAGGCCATTTTGCCGCTTCGCGGTAAAGTGATCAACACCGAAAAAGCGACCATGGATGTCATTTTGAAGAATGAAGAAATCTCCACCATGATCCACACAATTGGTGCTGATTTTGGTACGGATTTCGACTTGAAAAAATGCAACTATAAAAAAATCATCATCATGACGGATGCGGATACCGATGGTGCACATATTCAAGTGTTATTGATGACGTTCTTTTTTAGATTTATGCGTCCATTGATTGAAGATGGCCGTCTTTATATCGCACTTCCCCCACTTTATAAGCTCACTCGAAAAAAAGGCAAAAAAGAAGAAATCAGCTATGCATGGACCGATGAGGAATTACGTGCAATGATTGATGAGACCCCCTATACCATACAACGGTTCAAAGGACTAGGTGAAATGAATGCGACCCAATTATGGGAAACCACCATGAATCCGGTTTCACGGTCGTTGATTCAAGTTAAGATCGATGATTTAACCGCCTCTGAGAAACGGATCTCGGTTTTAATGGGCGATCAAGTGGCTCCAAGGCGGGAATGGATTGAAGACAATGTCGATTTCGAAATCAGTGATGATTTTGATTTGCAGAAAGGAGACCTTTGATGTCGGTAATCAAAAAGATTGATCAGTACGTTGAAAACATCATCGAATCCACGCTTGAAGACATTGTCTCTGAGCGTTTTGCCCGTTATTCCAAATACATTATTCAAGATCGTGCGCTACCGGATGCTCGAGATGGGCTAAAGCCTGTTCAAAGAAGAATTTTGTTTGCCATGCATCAAATGGGCATGTTTTCTAACAAACCCTATAAAAAATCCGCTCGGATAGCCGGTGAAGTTATGGGGAAATACCATCCACACGGCGATTCATCCATCTACGATGCGATGGTTCGGATGGCCCAGGATTTTAAAATGCTTGTTCCATTAATCGACATGCACGGAAACAAAGGATCCATTGATGGCGATAGCGCTGCTGCGATGCGCTACACAGAAGCCAGGCTTTCTAAAGCCGCTGAATCTCTATTAGAAGACATCGACAAGCGAACCGTCCCTTTTGTTCCCAACTTTGATGACGAGGAACTTGAACCCACCGTTTTGCCTTCTAAGTTTCCCAATTTGCTGGTTAATGGTTCCACAGGGATTTCTGCAGGGTATGCCACCAAAATTCCCCCCCATAACCTTAATGAAGTGATTGATGCAACCCTGGCCTATTTGGACAATGAAAACATTGCATTTTCCGAGTTAGCTACCCTGATTCATGGTCCTGATTTCCCAACGGGTGGAATTGTCATGGGGAAAGCAGGTATTTTGCAAGCGTTAGAAACCGGATCTGGAAAAATCGTGATTCGTGCACGAACCCACGTTGAAGAAGTGAATAAAAGTCAAGACCGAATCATTGTTGATGAAATTCCTTATGAAGTCAATAAGGCTGAATTGGTTAAGCAAATTGACTTAATTCGGGTGGATAAAAAGGTTGAAGACATCCTTGAAATCCGCGATGAATCCGATCAAGAAGGGCTTCGCATCGCCATTGATTTAAAGAAAAATGCGGATCCTCACCTGATTCTTCATTTCTTGTTTAAAAACAGTGATCTCCAGATCACCTACAACTATAACATGGTGGCCATCTTGAATCACCGGCCTACATTGGTTGGAATCATTCCGATTATCAAGGCCTATGTTGATCATCAAAAAGATGTCATCACCAATCGGTCAAATTTTGAATTAGCCAAAGCCAATAAACGACAACACATCGTTTTGGGATTAATCAAAATGGTTTCTGTCGTCGAAGAGATTGTCAAAATTATCCGGCAATCCAACAATAAGCAAAACGCCAAAGAAAACATCATCCATGCTTTTGGTTTTACCGATGTTCAAGCTGAAGCGATTGTGATGTTACAACTGTACCGGTTATCCAATACGGATATTTTACTTCTCCAAGAAGAAGCAAGACAATTGGAAGAAAAAATTAAAGATTTGGAACACATTCTCTCATCGGATCAAGCCTTAAGACGTGTCATCAAACGTGAACTCATGGACACCAAAAAAGCATTGGGTTTGGACCGAAAAAGTGAGATTGAAGAAGAGATTGAAACCATTAAAATTGACCATAAAGAGTTAATGAGTGAAGAAAAAGTCATGGTAGGAATCAGCAAAGAAGGGTATGTTAAACGGGCCAGTTTGCGAAGCTATCAAGCATCAAATCAAGCAGGATTGAAAACCGATGATGCGCTTTTATACGAAAAAGAACTCAACAACTTAGACACCCTGCTTATTTTTACCAACCTCGGCAATTATATTTTCCTACCCGTTTATAAGATTGACGAACAAAAATGGAAGGATTTGGGTATCTTTTTAAACAACATTGTTCCCATCGAAAAAAACGAACGCATCATCAAGGTCATCGGAATCGATCAGTTTGATCATGATCAACAGCTTTTAATTACATCCAAATCCGGCATGATGAAACAAACTAAATTGTCCGATTTCGAGGTCTCTCGCTACAATAAACCGATTCGGTGCATGAAGCTTTCTGAACGTGATGAAGTCATTCATGTTGATATGCATGAAAGACCCAACATCTTAGCCGTTTCCAAAAAGGGGTATGCGCTTCGCTTCAAGAGCGATGAGTTGCCCATTTATGGTCTTCAAGCGGGTGGGGTGAAAAGCATGAGTTTATCCGATAAGGATGAAGTAGCTGCAGCCATCTATGTCGACCCCAGTGATGAGTTCATTATTTTGACCTCTCGAGGACATGTCATCAAAGATGTCATTGAAGAATTGCCGCTGTATAATCGAAATCGTCGGGGCATTCTCATTATTGAACCTCAAAAAAATAACCCGCATTATGCAGCATCCCTTTCGCGATTATCGAAATACCAAACCAAAGAAAACGTCATGGTGCGGATTATTACAGAAAAGCAGTCCATTGTTTTGACCGTATCCGACTTGAAATATATCGGCAATAAATACGGGAAAAAGATGGTGGAAGAAGAGGTGTTTGGCAAAGGATATTCGATTGAGATCAGTCCAGCATTATCCGAACCCAAGACCTTAGACATCAAACCCAAAAAGATAAAAAAGATCGAAGAACCCGTTCATATAGAACCCAAAGCCGTCAAAGAAGAAGTCATCACCCTTTCGGATAAAAAAATCCGATTAAGCCGTTTTGATTTATTCGATGATGAGGAAGAATAGGAGACCGCTTTATGCGAATTAATTTCTTAGACAAAGTGATTCACTATGAAGACAAAGTGACATTAGAAACCATAAAAAACGACCTCAAACTAAATCATGTGCTCGCATCGACCGTCAACGGACGCTTGCGTGAACTGAGTTATGTTCTTGATCAAGATGCAACCGTTGAATTTCTTGATTTTAAAAGCCGCGATGCCGTAAGAATTTATGAATCCACCCTTCGTTATGTGGTGGCTATGGCCATGAGTCAGCTTTATCCAAAGGCAAAGCTTCGCTTCAATTATTCAATTTCTCGCTCAATCTTGACGATTGTTGACCATTTCGAGGGCGTCTTGACCCACACGGTCATTGATGAAATTGAACAGGCAGTCAAAGCACTCATCGATCAGAACCTTCCCATCACACGGAAACGACTTCCCTTAGAAGAGGCTAAAGCACTCTATGCAGGATTGGACATGCCGGACAAAGTGGAGGTTCTCGCTTACCGAGAAGAAGATTATGTTAATGCCTACGAATGCCAGGGTTACATCAATTACATGTTTGGTTACATGCTGCCAAGCACCGGGTATTTAAAAGCCTTTAAACTCTTTTCCTATCACCCAGGGTTTATCATCCAGTATCCAAAGGCTGAATCAAACGGAGATATCTCCCCCTTTGTGGATGAACCTATTTTTGGAATGGCCCTTAAAGAAGCAGCTAAATGGGGAAAGGTCATTCAAGGCAATACCATTCCAAAAATCAATGAATACGCCAAAGATTATCCTTCAGCCGTTGATTTTGTGAACATGTGTGAAACCAAACATTACCATCAACTGCATGATTTAGGCAACATGATCTCACAAAACATTGATTCCGTTCGTTTAATCGGGATTGCAGGACCCTCATCTTCTGGGAAGACCACGTTTAGCCATCGTTTGCGCATTGAACTGATGAGCCGAGGCATTCGTCCGTTAATGATTTCGATTGACGATTATTATCAAGAAAAGCATCTTGCTCCCAAAAATGAAGACGGAACACCCGATTTGGAGCATATTGATGCACTGGATGTCGATTTATTTAACCAAGATATGCTAGCCCTCATTCAAGGGCAACCGGTCACACTCCCCCACTTCAATTTCAAAACAGGAAAACGGGAAACCGGTAAAACCGTAAAGGTCTCGTTGGATAACCCGATTATTATTGAAGGCATCCATGCCCTCAATGATAAACTGACCAAAAGCATTCCGAAACATCAGAAATTCACCATTTATATTGCGCCTCAAACCCAGCTTCACATTGATAATCATAACCCCATTAGCATCACTGAGTTGCGTCTTCTAAGACGGATTGTTCGGGATCAGCGCTACCGTAACACCTCAGCTATCGAGACCATGAACATGTGGCCATCGGTTCGAAGAGGAGAGTTTCGTTGGATCTATCCCAATCAAAATGGGGCTGATTATGTGTTCAATAGCGAACTCACCTATGAGTTTGCCGTTTTGAAAAAACATGCCGTTAAACAACTGCAAGCCATTCCAAGCGATAGTAAACATTTTATCACGGCCAATCGATTGCTTAAGTTTCTGAAATATTTCAAGGATATTGATGATGACATCGTGCCCTGCAATTCCATTTTACGGGAATTCATCGGCGGATCCAGTTTCCATCAATGAACAAGGAGTTGACCTCATGAAAGCCCTAAAAAACATGGATCGGATTCAAGTGACCAATGAAGTGATGCTGCTCCTGCTGTCGCTTTATGAGTCCAAAGGGAAATCTTTTTACTACGATGACTTGTTTAATCGCGATCTCTATGCTTTTGAAAAAAAGACCATGGAAAACAATTTGATTGCACTTGCTAGTTTTCTTGAATTGGATATCACAGCAGCACGCATCCGATTGTTAGCCAAAAAACCCATGTCCCCCAAAAATAAAGACGAACACTTTTTGATGAATATCAAACAAGCCCTATATCAACTTCATAAAAATCCTGAACAGTTTGAACTGTTGGTCAATGAGGTTGGAAATCTCATGAAGATGCTTTCCAAAAATGGGGATTCGATTGCTTTTAACACGTATGAGATTCAAGATAAAGGTTTATTGAAAGTGAAAAAAGCAAGCAAAAAGGACGACTTAGAACAGTTGATGGCCCTCTTTGAAAAAAGTGAGAAATCAAAACGTTTTGAGCTGACCCAACTGATTGCGAATTTCTACGTGGATTTTATGAACATGAACATCGTCACAAAGCATCAAGACGTAGTGGCTTTGATACTGCTTTACGCTCTTTTAAGTAAGAATTTTAATGTGTTTCGTTATGTCAGTTTCTTTAAATACTTCTTAAAGGAAAAAGAAAACTGGAAAACCGGTGTCATTCAAGCGAATTATTACTGGTCAAGTGGGTATGCTCAAACGGACATGTTATCGCGAATACTGATTAACCTTTTGATTTCCGCTTATGAAGAAGTGGACCGAATGGCGCATGAATACGCGTTCGAAAAAGAGCTAAATAAATCCAATAACATTGAAAACAGCATTTTGAAATTAGATGAAGTTTTCTCAAAAGAAGATTTACGTAAAAGACACCCTAACGTGAGCGATGCGACCATTGACCGAACGTTAAAACGATTAAAAGATGAAAATAAAATACGCCCCCTTGGCAAAGGCAGAAGTTCGAAATGGCAACGGATTGTTGAAGGAACTCGTAAGTTTGGCGTTGAGCAATTGTCGCTTTTTGGCGATTAAAAAAAGAGACCCCAGTCTCTTTATTCTTTGAACATCCCACGATTAAGGATTTTCATCACGTCATGGGTAATTCGGTCGATTTCTTTTTCACTCATGTTTTTCTTAAATAAAACTTGAAGGCCCACAAAGTTCGAAATGCCCATCAACATGTACGACAAGGTCTCTAAGTCAATATCGTCTCGAACTTCTTGGTTCGTTACTGCAAGACCCAGTTGCCGAACATAGTCATGACTGAATGTTTCATAATAATCTTGGAACAAAGCCTTATCGGCAAACATGGATTCCCAAATGATTCGATAAGCCAAGGGATCCTTCCAAGCAAAAACCAAGAACGCTTTTAATCCAAGGCGTTCTTTTTCATAGCGGGATTTAGCGTCCTTAATGCTATGAGAGATGGCCCCACGAATGGCTTTCCTATATTGAAGCAGCACATAACTATATAAAGCAAACTTATCATCGAAGTACAAATAGAAGGTACCCGTAGCAATATTGGATTTTTCAATGATCTCATTGATGGAAGTCGCTTGATACCCATTAATCGAAAAAAGTTTCTTTGCTGTCTCGATAATTTTGTTAAACGTGAGTTGTCCATCTTTTCTTTTGGGAAGTCTGACATTCTTAAGTTCCATATGCATCACCTAGTTTTAGTGTATCTTAAATGAAGACAAATTACAATGGAAAATCATCATCGCTTTGTTGTTTAAGCTTTCATTGACTTTCATGAATAGATATGATAAAATAATAGTAAACATGAACACTTATTCATGTTATCAAAAATCATCTCCCTGTATTAAGCCGAATCTGTTTAAACCAACGAATAAATTCAAATCGCGAATTTATTCCTTCTCTAAAAGGAATGAAAGCGCTTTTATAGAAAGGAAATTAGAATGAGAAAAGTGTATGTAGTAGAGGCAAAAAGAAGTCCAATCGGATCGTTTATGGGAAGTTTATCCACGATTCACCCGGCTGAAATCAGTGCTCAAGTGATTGCAAGCATGATGGAAAAGATTCAGTTGGATGCAAAAGAAATCGATGAGGTCATCGTGGGCAACATCTTGCCAGCAGGACTTAAACAAGGAATCGGTCGCCAAGTTTCGGTTTTAGCTGGCATCCCGGTTGAAGTCCCCGCCTATGCGCTTAACATGGCTTGTGGATCGGGGATGAAAGCGGTCATGATTGCGTATCAAAACATCGCATCTGGGCTTCATGATTTGGTCATTGCAGGTGGAGTTGAGTCAATGAGTCAAGCACCCTATCTGGTACCCTTTGGTGTTAGAGGTGGGGTTAAAATGGGCGATTTGACCATGAAAGATCACATGATTTATGACGCACTCACAGATGCTTTTGAAGGATACCACATGGGAATCACCGCTGAAAACATCGTAGAAAAATACCAAATTCCTCGTGAAGAACAAGATGCTTTCGCCATTAAGTCGCAACAAAAAGCGATTCTCGCTCAAGATCAAGGGAAGTTTAAAGACGAAATTGTTCCGATTCGATATCAAACCCGAAAGGGCGAGGTTTTAGTCTCTGAGGATGAATACATCAATCGTCAAACCTCTTTGGAAAAACTGAGTGGGCTGCGTCCAGCCTTTAAAAAAGATGGAACCGTAACGGCAGGAAATGCATCGGGTATCAACGATGGAGCCAGTTTTATGATTCTTGCTTCAGACGATTATGTTCAAAAACATGGACTTAACCCGTTAGCAGAAGTGGTTGGCATTGGACAAGGAGGGGTATCTCCATCGATTATGGGGCTGGGTCCAACACCCGCTATCGGCCATGCACTGAAACATGCAGGATTAACGTTTGATGATATGGATTTAATTGAACTGAATGAGGCTTTTGCAGCCCAATCATTAGGCGTGATTAAAGAACTATCGGATGCTTATCAAACCCCCCAAGAAGCCATCATGGAAAAAACCAATATGAATGGTGGGGCGATTGCGTTAGGGCACCCAGTAGGCGCTTCTGGAAACCGCATCATGGTGACGTTACTCCATGAAATGATGAAACACACTCACGTTCAGTATGGACTGGCAAGTCTTTGCATTGGTGGCGGTATGGGTACCGCTGTCATCTTGAAAAAAGTATAAGGAGAAAAAACATGGGAAAATTAGATCATAAAATTGCTGTAGTTACCGGTGGTGCTAAAGGCTTAGGACAAGCCATTGCTCAAGCATTTGCTAAAGAAGGGGCTAAGGTCATTGCGTGTGACATGGCTGAACTTTCATATCAGGATCCAAACATCGAAGGCTACTTGCTGAATGTGACGGATAGTCAAGCATGTCAAACATTTTTTGAAAATACCATTGCTAAATACGGAAAAATTGACATCCTTGTCAATAATGCGGGCATCACGCGAGATGCGATGACCCGTAAAATGACCGATGAACAATGGGATTTAGTCATTGATGTCAATCTTAAGGGAGTCTTTAACTTAACGCGTTTAATCGGACCCATGATGGAAGTGAATGGGTACGGATCCATTATCAATATTTCATCCGTTGTTGGTCTTTATGGAAACATCGGTCAAGCCAACTATGCTGCAACAAAAGCTGGCGTTTTAGGGCTTACGATGACATGGGCAAAAGAGTTTGCTCGAAAAGGAGCAAACGTGAGAGTCAATGCGATTGCACCTGGTTATATCATGACCGACATTCTAAAAACTGTTCCTCAGGATTTATTGGATCAGTTTGCTGCGATGACCATGCTAAAACGCTTAGGACAACCCCATGAAATCGCACAAACAGCGCTTTTCCTAGCATCTGATGATGCATCCTATATCACAGGACAAACCATCAGTGTAAATGGCGGTATGCGTTTATAACACCTTAAAAAGAAAGAAGGTTTTACCGATGCAACCTAACCATGTTGGCATAGTCGGAACCGGGATATATTTGCCTAAAGGCAGAATGACCGCCAAAGAAATCTCTGAAAGAACACGGGGTGTTTGGTCAGAAGCCGCTGTAATTGAAAAACTCGGAATCGTTGAGAAAGTAATACCTGAACGCTTACCAGAAGACGGTTCTCAAGAAATGGGAGCACGTGCGGCGCTTGATGCAATCAAAAACACTGGCATTGACCCCAATGAAATCGATGTCATCTTAAGTGTGACTGAAGAATGGAAAGAGTATCCTTTAACCACATCAGCTTTATACATCCAAGATCGGATTGGAGCAACACGTGCTTGGGGCATCGATGTCCAAAACCGTTGCTGCACCACCGTGAGTGCCATGAAAATGGCCAAAGATATGCTTTTGGCCGATGATGAAATCCATGTGGTTCTCATCGTTGGCGGCTATCGTAACGGTGATTTCGTTGATTTTGAAGACAAAGACATGTCGATGATGTATAACTTAGGCGCCGGTGGTGGCGCAATCATCCTTAAGAAAAACTTAGGGAAAAATGTTTTACTGGGTTCTCACATCATCGCGGATGGTTCGTTATCAAGAACAGCAGGAGTTGCGATTGGAGGCCAGTGTTATCCCATCAATCATCAAAACCTAAATATCGCCATGAAATCACTCAAACTGATGGATCCTGTCAAAATGAAAAATCGGTTAAACGAAGTGTCTATGCCCAATTGGTACCGATGCATCGATGAAGCGTTGAGAAAATCAAACCTAACACGAAGTGACATTGGCTACTTGGACATTCTTCATATCAAACGGTCAGGCCATCAGGCCATGCTGGATGAACTTGGGTTATCACCTAAACAGACGCTTTATTTGGATCATTATGGTCATATTGGTCAAATCGATCAAATCTTATCGTTGCATTTAGCACTTCAACAGGGACTGATTCAAGAAAACACCGTGATTTGCATGTTAGCGGCTGGCATCGGCTATGTCTGGGCAGCAAACATCATTCAATGGGGGATTTATCATGACAATTGAAAGTTTGTTACAACTGTTTGTCAATGGCCTGTCTGAGTCCTTCATCTTGATGCTTGCGACCATGGGCATTGTCATCATCTTTAAAACATCATATACGACCAACTTCTCCCAAGGGATGATTGCAGCTTTCGCTGCATTTGTGGTGGCGACACTGGTGCCCATATTCATCAACATGATTCCTGGAATCCAAACGGTAACCGCCCTTATCTTATCGGTGTTTTGTGCTGTCATTGTCGCTTTTCTCATGGGTCTTTTCATTGACACGATGATTTTAAGAAAAGCGAAATTCATCCATTCTGCGGGTAAGCAAATCATCACCATGGGACTTGTTTTGATTCTAAGTGGTGTGATTCCGCTTATTTTTGGGGTCATTCCGATGACCATCCCCTTTTTGGCAGACACGTCAACAGCCAAGGTGTTTTCGTTCTTTGGCATGCGTCTATCGATGTCTTATCATAATTATTACGCGAGCATCATCGCATTTGTAGTCCTAACCATCGTCTTTTTAAGTCTTCGTTTTACCAAATGGGGACTCGGTGTTCGTGCAACCGCATCGAATGAAATTGTGGCGAACATGATGGGTGTTAATACTCGATTGATTACAGCCATGAGCTGGGCGATAGCTGGAGGGTTAGGGGCATTGGCCGCATCGCTATATGCACCCAATGCCGGTTCGCTGACACCTGCTTTAATGAATACCATTCAGGTGGATGCCTTTTTGGCCTCTGTCTTGGGAGGATTTACTTCCTTTTATGGACCTTTAGTGGGCGCGGTATTGTTGCCGATGACCAATATTTATGTTAAATACTTTTATGGACTTTGGAGCAAAGTCATTGTATATTCATTGCTGCTTATTGTGGTCTTGATCAAACCGATTGGGCTTTTTGGTAAGCGGATTGCGAAGAAGGTGTGACCATGATGATACCGATAAGACGTCAATTGAAGAAATGGATTCATCACCCATACTTTGGGTTTTTAATCGTCGCGTTTATCTTTGTCTTGGTTCAAGTGGCTAACACCGTTGGACTGCTTGGCACCTCACAAGTCCGAGCCATTGGTTTGACCATGATTTACTTCATCATTGCTTTGGGGTTTACCTTATTGCTCGGGTATGCGGGTCTTGCTTCCTTAGGAACCGCAGGGTTTGTGGGGTTTGGGGCCTATTTGCTTGGCAATGTCATGCGGGTCTTAGGGCTTCCTTTTATTGCAGCCATTTTGATTGGAATTCTGTCTGCAATTGTCTTAGGCTCTTTAATCGGTTTTATCAGTTTACGCATTGAGGGCATGTATCTGGCCATCATCACGTTAGCGGTATCTGAAGTCTTTGTTGAACTGTTTAAAAATGCAGTGTCCTTGACGGGAGGTACCGATGGATTTCGAATTCCTACCTTGACCCTCTTTGGTCGAACACTCGGTATTTTGGACCGAGCACCGGTCTATTTCATGCTCACCTTTTTCCTATTACTCATCATGATTGCCACCTTCAATTTAATCAATAGTCCAATCGGGCGTGCGATGCTTGCCATTAAAAATAGTGACTCAGCAGGACAAGCCATGGGTGTAGGTCTTCTTAAATACCGCATCTTGGCCTTTGTTATCGCAACCATCTACGCGATTATTGGCGGCATGCTTTATATGATGTATTATCGGTCATCGATTCCCGATACATGGAGTTTGGCTTTATCCCTTAACATTCTAGCCGCTGTTATCGTCGGTGGATCCAAATCGATATGGGGTGTTTTAATTGGTGTTTTCCTCATCTTCGGTTTAGATACGATGGTCTTAAAAGACATTCAGTTTTTCGTTACTTATCCCAATACAACATTGATTTTCAGTGGGGCGCTAATCATTCTAATCGTCATGTTCTATCCTGGGGGTATTATCAAACTTTTGGTCAATACTAAATACAGGATCCAAAAAATGATCCAGTCTAGAAAGGAGTATCTCTATGGAAAAGATGACCTATAGAGGGTTCCTTAAACGATACTATCGCTCGCGCATCGAGCGCTACATGTTCTTGATTGAATCGCTCCATGCGTATTTGCCGATTTTAGAATCTAACAGTCAAAAGAAGATGAATCAAAGCCTAGAAGATCTCAAGGTGATGCAGCAAAAGAAGTTGGATCATGCTTACTTTCTCACCCAAGATCCTGAAAAAAGGCTCTCGATTCTTAAAGAGGATTTAAGAGAAAAACGGAATCAAAAGTATTATTGGACCCTTCGCGCGATTAAGCAAAAACGGAAACGACTTGAGGCTAAAGGCGATGAAACGATCGCTCACGAAGCGAGATTAATGGAAAAAGCAGCATTAGGTGCCATTGAGAACAAGATTGAAACGGCTTTAAATCGACTATCTAAACATCCTTCCTTGTCCAAACCTTTAATGGAAAAAGCTGTCTATGAAGCCTTAGAAAAAACCCTTTCTGATGCTTGGTTAAACCATCAACAAGAGCGATTAAACCGCCATCAAAAGCGATTGAACCAAGAAAAAGTGAAAGTATCTAAAAAGGCCGAAATCTATCAAACACGATTGAACGTGTTAAAAGAAAAGCTGACACACTTAGAAGGACAACTGCTTCATGAAGAAACTGAACGTTTAGAGCAGTTAAGTGAAAAGAAGAAAGAAGATCCAACCTATCAAGCGATGGATCATGCCATCGATCACTTGAACGCCAAGCTGCGCTTAAGAGAAAACCAAGATATCCATCTAACGCTTTCGCATTTGTCCATGTCTTTTGCTGGTCTTAAAGCGGTCGATGACTTATCATTTGATGTTAAAAAGGGATCTATATTCGGATTAATTGGGCCTAACGGAGCCGGTAAAACGACGGTTTTCAATTGCATCACTCAGTTTTATAAACCAACATCTGGGGCCATCTATTTCAAAAACAATAAACAAGAAGTGGTTAGTCTATTGGATTATCCCGTTCATGAAATCATCAAGCAAGGCATCGTTAGAACCTTTCAAAACGTTGAGCTCATCTGGGAACTTAACATCTTAGATAACATGCTTGTTGGCGCTCATTCTCTCTACAAATCCAGTTTGCTTACGCAACTGCTCCATTTGCCCATGTTGAAAAGGGAAGAGGAAGTTGTTAAAGCAAAAGCCATCCGGATTTTAGATTCTTTAGGCCTTCTTTCGTATAAAGATTTCTATCCTCTGGGACTGCCTTATGGGATTTTGAAAAAAATCGAGTTAGCCAGAACCCTGATGACCGATCCGCAATTGATCATCTTAGATGAACCTGCTGCTGGCCTAAACGATCAAGAAACGAAAGCACTTGCCAAAACCATCAAAGACATTCAAAAGCATCATGGCTGCACCATTTTCTTAGTGGAGCACGACATGGAATTGGTCATGGATATCTGTGATGAGATTTGTGCCATCAATTTCGGTAAAAAGATTGCGATCGGCACCCCTAGAGAGATTCAAAGCCATCCAGAGGTTCGTGAAGCCTATTTAGGAGGTGAGTGACATGGCCTTGTTAGAAATAAAAGATTTAGTGGTGGATTACGGAATCATCCGTGCCATCAAAGGCATTAACATGCGGGTTGAAAAAGGAACGATTGTGGCGATTCTAGGAGCAAATGGTGCTGGAAAAACCACGACGATTCGAACCCTATCAGGCGTTGTCAAGCCGAAGTCAGGCCGTATCCTATATGACGGAAAGGACATTACCGGTGAAGAGCCCTATCGTGTCGCTTCCCTAGGCATGCTTCAATCCCCTGAAGGCCGTTTGATCTTACGTGGTTTAACGGTTGAAGAAAACTTACTTGTCGGTGCTTACTCGATCAAACGGGAAAAAAAGCAATCAGCAAGGCACTTAAGAAAAGAAACCTTAGACGAAGTTTATCGCTATTTTCCAGTTCTTAAGGAACGCAAAAACCAGCAAGCTTCCACATTATCTGGGGGCGAGCAGCAAATGCTAGCGATTGGAAGAGCGTTGATGGGAAGACCGCAAGTTTTGCTGCTTGATGAACCCTCCTTAGGTCTTGCTCCATTGATTGTTCGTGACATCTTTCAAATCATCGAACGCATTAAAAATGAAGGAAAAACGATATTGCTCGTTGAGCAAAATGCCTTTCAAACCTTAAAAATAGCGGATTATGCCTATATTTTAGAGCTTGGAAAGATTAAAAAAGAAGGATTATGTAAGGACTTGATTCAAGATGAAAGTCTGATTAACGCCTATTTAGGCGACACCAAATCGGTATAAACCTATAGATTAGGATTATATAAAAAAGAAAGGGAGAAATTATGAAAAAAGTACTGTTATTAATCTTGTTGGTTGTTGCTTCCTTCGGTATGTATGCATGCCAAACTGAAACAACCGAACTTGCACAAGGTGTTACAGATACCGAAATATTGGTAGGTAACACAGCTGCGACATCCGGATTCTTCGCTTTTGTCGGGGTACCCTTCAATGATGCGATCAAAGCAGTTTTCGAAGATGTCAATAACAACGGTGGGGTCCATGGAAGAAACATTCGTTTCATTACGTACGATGATGGATTCAATGCTGCAACCGGTGCAGCTTTAACCGAAAAACTGGTTGAAGATGACAAAGTCTTCGCCTTAGTGGGTCACTTTGGAACACCTACTGTAGGTGCAACCTTAGACTATATCCAAGAAGTTGGCGTTCCCATGGTCTATGCAGCAACCGGTATTAACCAGCTCTACTTTGTGAAGGCTCCAGGTAATCCTGTATTCGCTGTTCAACCCATTTATAAGACAGACGGACGTGTGATGACCGCTCGCGCAATCAAAGAACAAGTGTATGGTCCAAATGAAAACCAAGCCCTTGCATCGGATGCAAAAATTGGTGTCCTTTACACCAATGACGATGTTGGAAACAGCATTCGTTCTGGTATTTCTGATGAAGCCCGTCGTTTAGGTTACCTCACTCAATTGGTTGAAAGACCATTTGCAGCGAACCTTACGGATGCTCAAACGGCTGTTCAAGCTTTGAAGGATGCAGGCGTTTCAGCTGTTATTATCGCAGCCAACCAAGCCCCCTTTAAAGTCGCTGCTCAAGCCATCCACGAAGCCGGCTTAACAACTCCTGTGTTCACATCGTATGTTAACGCAGATGCAACAGCAGTTGATCCTGCTATCAATTACGGATTCCCCATGTACATGAACGCTTGGGTTGACATTTTCTCAGACAAAGGTGTCTCTGATGTCGAAGAATTTGTTCGCGTAATCAATGCAGCATCGTTCTTAACAGCTGAGCAAAAGACAGCTTATGCAGCTAACTCATTTGCAATTGCTGGATACATCGCAGCCAAGATTTTTGTTGAAGGCGTGATGCGTGTCGAAAAAGACAAACTCAGCTGGGAAAACTTTATTACAGCTATGGAATCTGAAATCTTCAGCGTTCCAATGGGCGGTGTTGTTGATTTCTCAGAAGGCAAACGTTGGGGTATTACGTCTATGGCACTGCTTAAATATTCAAACACCACCAAAACATTTGCCCAAGTAAGACCGATTGAAACCATCGAAGCAATCGAAAACAAATAACGATTAAAAACTTGTAAAGAAGGGAGCACCCCTCCCTTCTTCATTGCAAGTTTAGAAAGGTATTCCAAAATGAAAACACCCAAAACGATATCGGCAAAAGAAGCCGTTGGCTTAGTTAAATCCAATGATGTCATTGTCTTAGGCATGGCTGCATCGGAACCTAAAGCTTTTTTAAGTATCCTTCATGAACGTAGCCACGAATTAGAAAACGTGCATGTGACCAATTGTTTGCCATTTGAAAATGCTGAATTTTTTGTTAACCCTCGTTACAAATCATCATTTTCAGTTGATAGCTGGTTTTATGGCGCTTCATTAAGAAAAGCCCATGATCAAGGCAACATCAGTTTTATCCCTAATCATTTGCATCTAGCTGGTCGTAAACGATTTGAACATGTTAAGCCCAATCTGTTTATTGGAACGGCAACCCCTCCTGATAAACATGGGTTTTTATCGTTATCTTTATCCAATGTCTACGAAAAAGAAGCTATCGAAAAAGCAGATCTCGTCATTTTGGAAGTGTCACCCCATTATCCTAGAACGTTTGGGGATTTGGAAATCCACCAAAGCCGTGTGGACTATTTGGTGCCAGTCTCTTATCATCCACCGGTTTTACCTGAAGTTGAACCAAATGAAAAAGATATCGTGATTGGCCATTTAATCGCTGAGAAAGTCAAAAACGGTGCCACACTCCAATTGGGCATTGGAGGCATCCCTAATGCGGTTGCTCATGCGTTGCTCCATAAGAAGGACCTTGGTATTCATACCGAAATGTTTACAACCGGTTTAATGCGCTTAGTCAAGCAAGGGGCAGCCACCGGTTTAAAGAAGAAAACCCATGTTGGCAAGCACGTATGCTGTTTTGCATTAGGCACACAAGAACTGTATGATTTCATCGATAACAACCCCAGTGTGGCCATCCTAAACGGGCATTATGTCAATGATCCAGCTATTATTGGTTTAAACGACAACCAAGTATCGATCAACACCACCATTGAGGTTGATCTAACCGGGCAATGCGCCTCAGAAACGATCGGACATAAGCAATTTTCAGGAACCGGCGGTCAAGCAGATACGGCCATTGGCGCTCAAAATTCAAAAGGTGGCATGAGCTTTATTGCTTTATACTCAACCGCGATGGTCACCAATCCAACTACTGGGATGAAAGAAGAAATCTCTAAAATTGTTCCCTTTTTAAAACCCGGTGCGGCCGTGACGTTATCAAGAGCCGATGTCGATCATGTCGTGACGGAATACGGATGTGTCTCGCTTAGAGGAACAACCGTTCGAGAACGGGTTATGTTGCTGATTAGTATTGCTCATCCTAAGTTCCGTGACGAACTGACCCTTCAGGCACAACAATTGGGGTACATTTAACCATGCCTTACTTAACCGTTAAAGACCGTCAGATCTATTATGATGTGACCGGCCAAGGTAAACCGATCTTGTTATTGAATGGCATCATGATGTCGACCAAAAGCTGGGACCCATTTGTTCCGATTTTAAGCGAGAACAATCAATTGATTCGACTCGATTTTTTCGACCAGGGGCAAAGTGATCCGTTGGATTTTGTGTATGATCAACACATTCAAGTGGAGGTCATTGAATCGCTTTTGAGCCATTTGAAGATCCAAAGAATTTCTGTTGTTGGCATCTCTTATGGTGGCGAAGTGGCGATTTTATTTGCTCAAAAGCATATCGATTGTGTTGAACGTCTTGTTTTGTTCAACACCACCTCTTACACATCTCCATGGCTTTTAGAAATTGGTAAACAGTGGAAATCAATAGGTAAAACCCGCGATGGTCAAACGTATTATCAAGCCACAATTCCTGTCATTTATTCCCCTACGTTTTATGAAAATCATCTTGAATGGATGAAGAAGCGTGAACGTTATCTCATCCCCATATTTAGTAATCCTAAGTTTTTAGATGCCATGGAACGTTTGATCACCAGCGCTGAATCTTATGATGCTAGAGGTGGATTGATAACCATGACCTGTCCAACCCTGATTGTTTCAGGGGATGAAGACTATCTAACGCCTATTGAAAATCAAAAAGAACTGAAAGAGCGCATCCCAAATGCAGAGATGATCATTCTTCCAAAGGTGGGTCATGCTTCGATGTATGAAAAACCCGTTTTATTCGTGTCACTCATCTTAGGGTTTGTGAACGCGAAAGAACACCCTATTTTATTATGAAAGGTGATGCTGATGGAAAAGAAAAAAATCGTATTAAGAAATCAAGAAGAACTCGCCTATTTAGACGTTGGTGATAAGGAGAAAACCCTCCTTCTTATCCACGGTAATTTTTCCTCATCCCTCCACTACATGCCGTTGATTGAACGTCTCGAAGATTACCGAATTCTTGCTCCTGATCTTAGAGGATTTGGCGACTCAAGTTACTTAAACCGAATCACATCCTTAAAGGAACTAGCCGATGATTTGATTGAGTTTTTAGACCGATTATCAGTCCAAAAAGTTGTGGTTGTCGGATGGTCATTGGGGGGTGGCGTTGCAATGGAATTGGCGGCCCATTATCCTGAGCGGTGCAGCGAACTTATCTTGATTAACTCAACAACACATAAAGGATATCCCCTCTTTAAAAAGGATGAAAAAGGGCAAGCACTTTTGGGTCAAGTTTATGCTTCACCTGATGAACTCGGTACCGATCCTGTGCAAGTCATCCCTTTGCTCAATGCGCAAAAGGAAAACAATTTTGCTGTCATGAACTACGTGTTTGATTTAACGATATACACCGTTAAAAAGCCCGATCCAACATGGAATGAGATATGGATTAAAGAATCGTTAAAACAGAAAAATTTGATGGATGCAGACTGGGGTTTAGCTACCTTGAATTTGTCTGATCAACCCAACTTCTATGTGCCTGGTCAAAACACGATTTCCCTTATTAAATGCCCTGTCTTACACACATGGGGAACCAAAGATATTGTTGTCCCTGAAGCGATGGTTTTGGATAATATCAACGCTTTGGAAAAACAGTCTACCTACATCATTTATGAAGATTGCGGCCATTCACCTTTAGTCGATGTGCCTGATCAACTCGCAAACGACATTAAAACCTTTATTGCCCACTAAGACGCTTCTACGGAAGCGTTTTTTATAAAACAATGCCATTTGATGTATAATGAAGATGAAGGGAGGTATAAGCCATGAAATCAGGTAAAAACGTCGGTCACATTGATCAATACATTCGTTATGGCCTTGCTGTTGTTTTTGTCGTCTTATCCTTTGCCATCAGTCCTTGGTTTTTTATAGGGACCATTGTTTTTTTCGTGACTGCTTATTTTGAGTTTTGCGGTCTTTATCGACTGCTTGGAATTAGCACGTGCAAAATTAAAGATAAGAAGTAAAAAATTAATAAGCTTATATGAATCTAGAAACAGACGATCCAATTGAGGATCGTCTTTTTTTTAGATGGAAAACATATCCAACTAAAGGGCCTAAGCGAATAACTTATTAACCTTTTTAAGATCGCGCGCACGCGTGCGATTCCTTATATAATTTGGATAACTAAAAATTTATGTTTAGTATATATAAACTTTTGCAAATTTTCAGGACAATACAACTAGCCCGTAGAAAATGCGAAATTTATTGAAAAATGCTAAAATCAAAAAATAGAAGATGCTAGTCATGGAATGCAGTATACTGATGTGACATGAAAAAAGTGAAGTCATGAAAATTCAATCACAGCAACAACTAAGTAACTAGTAATCCCTTTTAGCACCAGCAATGTGATTTGAATTATATGGTTACTGGTGTATAGCTAGAAACAGCATATGAGAAATCAAAATAGAAGTCTTTAAACAAGGAAATGAGAATTAATAGACAAACCCAAATAGAGAAACGTAAAGCCGGTAAACCTAAATCCTTCTATGAAAGCAGATCGTAAAAACATCGGGTTATATAAAGCGCTTGTTTTTGGATGTTTGACAAGAGATGGACATCGTTTGATAAACATCATTAACCGATGAATTTGAAGCGGGCTTCCCTCAATAAAAATGTTTGTTCAAAAGTTCAGAATCAATGACTCTCCAATCCATTAGAATTTTTTAATACTGCCGACGAAAATAAAGCAAGTCACGATTCATCCATATGACATGTTTGAACATAGAAGAAGTAGAAGAAAACCGGATTCAGAAATGAAGCCGATTTTCTTCGATTTGCATTTTCTGAAAACATACCAATGGACACTCTATCATCAAATGAACCGAGAAAACGACCATATATGCGTTTTTACTTCTCTCGCCCTCTCTCCGACCAATCTCTCGATTCTTTATTGTAGTCAATTTAAATATATGCGTATTATTAAGGGCAGTAGAAGCATACCTTTGCATTTATTTACACCTTCATCGGCTGTATTTAAGTTCGATTAGTCAATGCACCCAACACTTTAATACTTTGAATTTGTTCGCATAATGTATATTATGTTAACCTATGTTTGTGACCTTTACTGTGCGGACATGTTGGTTTGTGTTGATATGTTGGTTTGTTGGTTTGCTACTAATTTCCGGGTCGATGGGGTGTTGTCGTCCTGAACTATCGAAAAACGACGATTTAAATTCATGTATTTCTCGATTTCCAAATTATGCGTCGTATGATACAATAAACTTGGTGATCATAATGAAAAATAAATCCATTCAACTCATCTTTACTGGCGGGACCATATCAATGGCACGTCTTAAAAAAACTCAAAAAGCCGTGATTAAGGATAATCAATTTGAACTCATCAATCAGATTGAAAATGAACTTAAAAACGTGACTTTGTTATCGCACCAATTTTCACTCAAACCATCCCCATCAATTACACCAGATGACATGCTCGAACTGGCCAAACTTGTGAAGTCTTTTTTAGCAGATCCAAAGATCGATGGGGTTGTCATAACCCATGGCACAGACACCCTTGAGGAGACAGCCTATTTTTTAGATCTTTATTTAGACTCAAAAAAACCGGTTGTTTTCACCGGCTCTATGCGTAACTTTTCAGAGATTGGGTATGATGGCTTGAGCAATCTCATTTCTTCGATTCGCGTAGCTGCGTCTGCTAAATCAAAGGGAAAGGGAGTATTGGTTGTTTTAAATGATGAAATCAATGCAGCGACTGAAGTAACTAAATCACACACACTTTCTCTTGATACCTTTAAATCTTTGGAATTCGGTCCGATCGGCATTGTGGAGCATCCTAACGTTTTATACTACCGCGAGACTCATTACCCTAAACTGCATATTGCACCTGATGTCATTGATAAGCATGTAGAAATCATAAAAGTTTATTCGGGTTCAAGTTCAGTAATACTAAACTTACTTTTAGAACATGGAGTTTCAGGTATTGTTCTTGAAGGACTTGGTAGAGGCAATGTACCTCCCCTTATGATTCCAGGAGTTAACCGAGCCATCGCGATGAACATTCCTGTTGTTCTGACTTCAAGATGCCCGAAAGGTCGCGTGTTAGACAGTTACGGCTATGAAGGTGGGGGTGCTCATTTGAAACGCCTCGGTGTTATTTTTACGCAAAACTTAAACAGTCACAAGGCTCGAATTAAACTTATGCTCGCTCTTGGTGTCACTAAACATCCTGATGAGATTAGGAAATATTTCCGTTAAATGGAGTCTCTTATGCGTCCTTTTTTCAATAAATATCAACAGCGTTTGACTGTTTTCATCTTTATTTGGTCTATTTTCGGAGTTGCATTAAGCTATTCCAGAATTCTCTTCGCAGAAAACCTTCTAATGAGTTTCGTTACAACATCCGTTTATTTCACCATTCAAAGTAATCTCTTAGTTGCTATCGTACTTCTTCTAACTATTTTAAAAAAAGATACCCGTATATTATCCTTTATTACGCTCGTCAACATCACCATGACAGGACTTGTCTTTCACGTGTTTTTAACAGATTTCATGACTTCCGTTAGTTTTATCAACCATGTCACACACACCATTACGCCCCTAGTTTATCTTCTTTATTTTCTGCTTGTTGATCGTCAACGATTGATGTTTCGACTGTTTTGGATTGGGCTCGTTTATCCAGCACTTTACCTGTTATTTGTGTATGGCATTGTTGCTCCAGTTTTAGGTGAAACGATGTCATCGATGTTTCCTGATTTACAAGCAGGTTCTTATGTTTATCCCTTTTTAAACCCTGAAAATTATACCAATGGGATATTAGGATTAACTCTATTTATTGGTTTTATTATGGTTCCACTTGTTCTGATTTTATCCAGTATTCTAATCGCTCTCAAACATTTTATTTACGCACGATTGTATCATGAAAAAAGCTGAACCCCATCACTGTTGGTTCAGCTTTTCTTTAATTGTTGTTATCGATTGACATCAAGTAATTCATTACATTTCCAGGTCCAAGCAACATCTCTTTAAATACACCATTTTCATAGATTAACAACGCTGGGACCCCCCTTAGAAAAATAGGCGGTGTTCCTTGTTCATCGACACTCATCGATTTCATAAGAACAATCGGATAATGTTTCTGATTGAAGTAGATAAATTTTGCAACATCCGCTTCAATTGATTTGCAGTCTGGACAATGTGGGGAATAGTAATAGACAAAAAATAGCCCATCTGATATTAAGTGTTCGTCGACATCGCTCCAATGTTCAATGTGAATGCTATCAAAGGACGCATACGTTGTGGGAATCTTTTTACATCCACCTAGGCTTACTAGGACTAATAGAATGAAAATGATTGTTATTTTTCTCATGGAAATCTCCTAAATAAAAGGTGCAAGTTGCACCTAATTATTTCTTGTAATGGGTTTCGTGATACTCCAATAAAACTTTCATGACGCGGATCATGTTGTTAGTTGTTACACTCGCGCCAGCAAAAAAATCAATAAGATCTGTTTCAGCTATGGGTTTTTCATTTTTGATATCACCTGGATAAACAGCATTGGTGAACACTTCAATGCCTTCTAAATCAGATGACTTTTTACCTAACAGCCAAGGAATAAACATATCCTCAAAGTCTTTAAGCGTTGCTTGATTACCTGATGGGATGGGGTCACTATCACCCCAGAATCCAGCTGTATAGCCTCCTGTACCGTCAGCGGTAAAGGAAATCTTGCGGATTGAATAATCGGTTTTGCTCAACTCAACGTAAGCGACTTTCCAATAGTTTACTTCTGGGGCACGGCATGTGCACGCAACATATGCGATTTGATACTTGACGTAATCGCGCATCTCATATTCAAATAGTATATAGGCATGTCTAGGCACAACATCTCCATGGCCGTTTAAGTGATCAAATATTAAAATGTTTTCTGGCAGTTGGTTTCCCTCATCCTTCGCACAAGAAAACAATGAAAAACTAATAAGTGCAACAAAAATGAGCAATAAATACTTCTTCATTTTTATTAGCTAGCGGGTACTGGAGGGAAAGTAAATGTGCCGTCACCGAAGACTTTTTCTGGACCGTTATAATCGCCGAATCCGCCAGCGTTCCAAACGTTTTCATAGCCAAGATGTTTTAATGCAGCCATGACAAAACCAGCTCTTGTGCCTGCAGCACAAATGATGACGATGTTCTTGTTAGGATCGAAAAGATTTCTTAAAGCCGCTTCATCCTTAATCGCATCAGGTGTAAAATTCCAACCATCAACTCGAACTAAGATCCCTTCAGCTTCCAAGTATTGGAAGAAAGGAATGAAGTGGAACGCTCTGTGGTATCCCCCTCTAAACTTATCTTGGAAGTTTCTAACATCAATAAACTCCATGTTTGGATAATTTAAAAATTGATCCACATTTTCCATGGTGATTTCTTCTGGCAATGTGTAGTCGGTTTCTTCAGCTTTTTCACAAGCAGAAAGTCCGAACACAGCAAAAAGAACCAATAGCAAAACTACAAATTTCTTCATACATATTCTCCTTTTTTTGTAATGTATATTCCCTACTAATTATAACCCTTAATCAAAGATTAATCAACCCATTTTTATTAATTTAGCGCTTTGAAATCGTTTTATCGAAGAGATTGACCGATGTCGTTGACAAAACCTTAATGAGGTTTTATAATAAACCTAGATTACGGAGGATACAACATGCCTAAAACTCATTTCAATCTGATATGGGCCGCGATTTTGATGTCGGTACTTCTTTTTTCTTTTTCCTTAAAAGTTCACGCTCAAAATGAAGATGCTTATGATATCGTCTATTTTGGATCATACAGTTGTTTGGTGTGTCAGGAACTTGAGTCCACAGGTTTACTCGATCAATTGGTCCAAGAAGGTTATCGATTAAAGAAAATAATGAGTGAGGATGATTATCCTCTCTTTGAACGTTTGTTTGCCACTTATGCGGTTACTTATGGTGTTCCACGTGAGAAAAATTTAGTTCCGATTATCTATGTCGGAGACACCTATTTTGTTGGACTTAATAGCATCCGACAAGCCATCGAAAATGGAAGTGTTCAAGAGATTGCCAATCGTCAATCGCTCTTGCCGTTAGTCGATTTAATCTATAAAGATTTGACATTAAGTGATGTGTTAACGTTAATCGGGTCTACCCTATTGTTGGGCTTTTTGGACGCCTTTAACCCCTGTGCTTTAGCGATGCTCATTATGTTTTTATCGTTTTTGACCGATAAAAAGCTGACGCGCTCAATTGCATGGATCTGCTTTTACTATATTATCGCTGTGTTTATCACGTATTTTATATTAGGAACATTGTTGGCCAGTGTTCTTTCCTTGATTCGTCCTTATATGATGGTTTTTTATGGCATTATCATTTTTATGGCGCTAATTATCTCAGTCATCAACTTCATTGATTACCTATCTGTTAGAAAACAGCGCTACGAGAACATTAAAAACCAACTTCCAAAAGGCATCTTTAAAGCAACGAAAAAACTCATGGGTAACTTTTCTAGTAAAATCGAAAATGGAAAACCATCCGTCTATTTGACCGCTTTTTTGATTGGGGTCTTTGTTGCGATAGTGGAGTTTCCATGCAGCGGCCAAGCGTTTGTCGCTTGGACAGCTATTGTCATTGATCGAACACACGATCTTTTTATCTTTTATGTTCTGTTGTTCTTCTATGTTCTTTTATTTGTAGCACCACTGATTATCATCAGCGCGATTGGACTCAAATCAAAGAATGTCCCAGTCATATCAAACTTCGTTCGGACACGACTTGATGTCATCAAACTCGCTAATGCCATCATCTTTCTTCTTGTTGCTCTCTATTATATTTTTAAGATTTTTTAGGAGTGAATGTTTATGAACGTTAAACGCATCATCATTTTGGATTCTTCTGGAAAAACTATCTTTAAAGGAAGCCCTCTTTCACTTCCATTTAAAAAGCAATCCATCTTGGATAAAAGCATTGAACTTTTTAATGATCCCGATCCATGCATCATTCATGAATCGTACTCGATTCATCAACTTTCGGAAGCGTTTTTGAATGTGTTTCGAAATCACAATAAAACCGAATTAACCTGGTTGTTTGTCAAAGAGAGCGTTGATTTTTTGGATTGGCCGTTCGATCCAAACTCAACCATTCGATTGGAGGTTAAATCATGAAACCGCTTTATTTGGATTCAACAGCAACAACCGCCCTTGATCCGCGAGTTTTTGATGCGATGCGTCCTTTTCTAGAAGATATTTATGGGAATCCTTCTTCGATTCATCGTCCTGGTATCCTAGCGAAACGTGAAATCAATTTAGCTCGTCAATCCATCGGTCGATTGTTAAACATTGACCCTCAGGAGATGATCTTCACCTCAGGAGGAACAGAGTCTATTAATTTAGCACTCAAAGGATTAGCTTTTGCACATCCTGAAAAAAAGGAGATTATCACAACACCCATTGAACATAAAGCCACCCTTAAGGCTTGTGACTTTTTAAGCCGGTTGGGATTCACCATTCATTATGTGAAGGTCGATCATCAAGGGTTTGTTGATCTTCTTCATTTGGAATCACTCATCAGTTCAAAAACGTTGGTCTGCTCCATCATATGGGGAAACAATGAAATTGGTACCATCCAAGACATCAATGCCATTTCTAAGATTACCCAAAAACATGGGGTTTATCTTCACGTCGATGCTGTCCAAATGATTCACCATTTTCCCCTTGATTTAAAGAAATATCCGATTGATTTGCTTACGCTTTCGGCTCATAAATTTAGAGGACCCAAAGGCGTTGGTCTGCTTTATCTAAAAGATGGTATTCGAATAGAACCGTTAATTCATGGAGGTGCTCAAGAGTTTGATCGCCGAGCAGGAACCGAAAATGTGGCGGGTATCGTCGGCATGAGGAAAGCCCTTGAACTGGTTTATGCGTCTCATCATATCCATAGAGAACGACTCAATCGAATGGCCCAATCCTTTTTGAATGTGTTAGAAAAAAAGGAGGATGTTCGTTTAAACGGTCCTCTTGTTGGTCCCAATCGCATTCCAGGACAACTGAATATTTCCTTTAAATATCAACGAGGATTCGACATGGCATTCGAACTGGATAAACATAAGATTTATGTATCAACCGGAAGTGCATGTAACTCAAACGCCATTGAACCTTCTCATGTCTTGACTGCGCTTTCAGTTGACCCGGATTACATTGGAGGTAGCCTTCGCATCACGTTTAGCGAAGAGCACACCGATGATGATATCAGTTATCTGCTTTACACCCTTTCTGAAATCTTATAAAAAATACGAGATAATCTCTCGTATTTTTATTTGATATAGGGGAGAAAGGATGAACCATACGTTGGTTTTTGGGTTTTAAAATTGTCGGCTATGGAGTAGCCTATATCCGCAAAAGTGGTCAACACAGGCAAGCCTTTCCCTTGTGGATAACGCTTGGTATGAATTAATAAGGGAACGTATTCCCGTGTATGGTCGGTGCCCGCAAAGGCAGGATCATTGCCGTGATCCGCTGTGATGATGAGCAAGTCATCTTCATTGAGGTTTTGAAGCAACTTTGGAAGTTCAGCATCAAAGTCCATGAGGGCTTGACCGTATCCTATTGGATCACGTCGATGCCCATAAAGCGCATCGAAATCCACCAAATTCAAAAAGCATAATCCGGTAAAATCGTCTTTCGATAACGCAATAATCTGCTTCATACCATCCGCATTCGATTTGGTTTTACTGGCTCTATTAATGCCATATCCGTCAAAGATGTCTTGGATTTTTCCTAAAGCAATCACATCGAACCCAGCTTCATCCAAATAGTTTAATGCGGTCTTGTCATGGGGTTTAAGCGCATAATCATGACGATTCGATGTCCGTTTGAATGTCTCTTTGTCCTCACCTATAAAAGGACGAGCGATAACTCGACCAACCATCCATTCAGGTTTCATGGTGATCTCACGTGCGATTTCACAAATGCGATATTGTTCTTCAATGGGAATAATGCCTTCGTGCATCGCAATCTGCAACACAGAATCGGCCGATGTGTAAACAATCAAATCGCCGGTCTTTAAATGATGTTCTCCAAGCTCTTTAATGATTTCAGTACCGGAAGCTGAATAATTGCCAACCGTCTTACGTCCAGTTCTTTTTTCCAGTTCATCGATCAATTCTTTTGGAAAACCAGTCTCGGTAAAGGTTTGAAACGGTTCTGTAATGTATAATCCCATCATTTCCCAGTGGCCCGTCATGGTGTCTTTCCCTAAAGAAGCTTCCGCTACTTTCGTGTAAAAACCCGCTGGGTTTTTTATGTTTGGAACACCTGGGATGGGAATAATATTCCCATAGCCAAGTTCTGCCATGTTGGGCAGTCTTAGTTCCATGCTTTTAGCAATGCTCAAAATAGTATTAGCCCCTTGATCGCCATACTGATCGGCATCGGGAAGCTCACCGATTCCAATGCTATCTAATACAATTAAAAAGATTCGTTTATACATCATCTTTCATCTCCTTTTTTGCTCGAGGGTGTGTTTGTTCATAGACGTCTTTGATTCTTTTTTGACTAATATGGGTGTAAATCTGGGTAGTCGATATGTCTTCATGACCCAGTAGGGATTGAAGTGTTCTTAAGTCCATTCCATTTTCTAAAAGATGGGTTGCAAACGAATGCCTTAAGGTATGTGGCGAACAGGTGTTTTCAACGCCTGCTCCTTGTGCCAGTTTCTTAAGCAATTTGAAGAACCCTTGTCGCGATAACCGTTTACCATCCGCGTTTAAGAATAAGTAAGGAGATCGCTCCAATTTATAGAATGACTCGCGTCCTTTGACGATATAATTCCTTAGGGCCAACAAAGCCATGTCTGAAATCGGAACAATCCGTTCTTTTTCACCTTTTCCTGTGATTCGAATGTAACTTTGATTTAAATGGATGTCTTCCATTTGGATATCCAAGAGTTCAGATACCCTTAGCCCCGATCCATAAATCAACTCCATTAAGGCATGATTTCTAAGCCCGAGAGGTTTGGTTTTGTCCACCTGATTAAGCAACCGCACCACCTCATCAACGGATAACACTTTGGGAAGTGATTTTTCAATCTTGGGTGCGCTCATTGTTAATGCAATGTCTGTTTCACTTTCTTTTTCTAGATAAAGGAAGTGATGAAAGCTTTTGATGGCTGTCAATTTTCGAGCCATGCTTTTCGCAGACAGTTTTCTTTTCAAACTCCTCATGTAACTTTCTAGATGCAGTTTTTCAATCTGAGCCGGTTTCGTAATACCGTGAACCGATTCTAAAAAGGTGCGGTACTGCTCCAAATCATTTAAATAGGACTCACGAGAGTTTTTCGCTAAGCCCCGTTCATTCTTTAAGTAATACTCATAGTCTTTCAAGATATATCTCATAAAAACTCCATCATGATTTGATTGCTTACAAAGAGTCCTTTTTCAGTAAGTCTCAGCCTGCCGTTATGATAATCCAAATACCCCATATCCACCCATTCATTTAGTTTTGGATAATCACGAAAGAGATTGAATGAATAGGCTTTTTCTAAAGAAGGGACGTCAATGCCTTTGAGTTGACGCAAACCAAAAATGAGGGCATCCTGTTTTTGCATGTTTATATCCTGAACCGTTTCACTCATTCGAGGCGCTTTCATGTATAAGGATAACTGGGGGTGATTTACGGTGCGAACACCTTCTAAAAACCCATGAGCGCCTAACCCAACACCGATATAGGGTTGCATCGTCCAATAAAGCTGATTATGCAAGGAAGCAAAGCCTGGACGGGCAAAATTTGATATTTCATAATGCTCAAAGCCGATTGATGAAAGATACGAAAGAATGTTTTGATACATCGAAAGCTGAATCTCATCATCGACTTCAATCAAACGATTCTTCTGATGCCAGTGGTGAAACACGGTCTTTTCTTCGAGGATTAAGGCATAATAGGACAAGTGAGGCACATCAAAGGATTGAAACATGCGTAAATCGTCTTTCACCTGCTCAAGGGTTTGTCCAGGTATCGCATAAATCAAATCCATGCTGATGTTTGATACACCTATCTTTTTTAAGTCCTCTACCGCAAACTTGACCATCGATAGGGTATGTTTTCGATTAAGAAATGCTAACAATCGATCGGAAAACGTTTGAACCCCTAAACTGATACGATGAACCCCGTATTCATGGAAAAGCAAGCCTTTTTGATGGGTATAGGATTCGGGGTTTACTTCGATGGTATATTCTAAGGGACGTATCGGTTTTAGAACTTCAAACAATCTTCTTAACTGTGTTTCAGAAAGCATAGAGGGGGTTCCTCCACCCATATAAATGGAATCAATGCTCGAAAAATGCGACTCGTATCGCTTGATTTCATCAATCAAATGGGTGATATATGAATCAATCATCGTTTGATCTTTGGGTATCCGTTTGACAAAGTCACAGTAATGACAAATGGCTTCACAAAATGGAATATGCACATAGAGCCCCTTCACTTGATCACATCCTCAGTCTCATTATAGCAAAAACGGTTTACATAATAAACAAAAGTGATGACTTAGTCGTCACCACTCGATAAAATCGCCATAAACGCTTCTTGGGGAACATCCACACGTCCGACCGATTTCATTTTCTTTTTACCTTCTTTTTGCTTCTCTAAAAGTTTCTTCTTACGGGTGATGTCACCGCCATAACATTTGGCTAAGACATCCTTGCGTAAAGCCCGAATGGTCTCGCGTGCGATGATTTTGTTTCCGATGGCCGCTTGGATTGGGATTTCAAACATCTGTCTTGGAATCAGTTTCATCATTTTTTCGCAAATTTGCTTACCCCTTTGGTAAGCAAAATCACGATGGGTGATGATGGATAACGCATCGACCACTTCTCCATTTAACAAGATATCCATCTTAGTAAGGTTCGAAGGCTTATAGCCTGAAAGTTCATAATCAAACGAGGCGTACCCTTTGGTTGATGATTTGAGTTTATCAAAGAAATCATAGACAATCTCAGCTAAGGGAAGTTCGTAAGTCAAATGCACGCGGTTTTGATCAATGTACTTCATGTCTCCAAAGATTCCACGTTTCTTTTGGGAAATATCCATGATGGCACCGACATATTCTTTCGGTGTCATTATGGAGGCTTTGATATACGGCTCTTCCATGCGTTCAATGCGTTGAGGGTCAGGCAATTTAGAAGGATTATCCACATGATTCATGGTCCCATCGGTATGATAGACATGATAGACAACCGATGGTGCGGTTGCTATAATGTCAATGCCAAATTCACGTCTGATGCGTTCTTGAATGATATCCATATGCAAGAGCCCTAAAAACCCGGTTCTAAAACCAAACCCTAAAGCTTGTGACGTTTCTGGTTCATAGAGCAACGATGCATCGTTTAGTTTTAACTTTTCAAGCGCTTCTTTTAAATCTTCAAAGCGGTCAGATTCAATGGGATAAAGCCCACAAAAAACGACGGAGTTCATGGTTCGATATCCTGGAAGCGGTTGTTTTGCCTTTTGGATCGAAGAGGTGATGGTATCGCCGACACGAACCGTGTTGATGTCTTTGATGGAGGCCACCAAATAACCAACATCGCCAGGACCCAAAACGCTTCTTTTAACAATTTTGGGTGTTAAAACGCCGACTTCTAAAACTTCGTATTGCGCTTTGGATGCCATGAATTCGATGATGTCTCCTTTAGAAACGGTCCCATTAACCACCCGGATAGAAGGGATAACCCCTTTATACGCATCGTAATACGAATCAAAAACAAGGGCTTGCAAAGGCGCTAATGCATCCCCTTTTGGAGCAGGAACTTCAGTGATGATTCTCTCAAGTATTTCAATGATTCCAATGCCTTCTTTGGCCGAAGCTAAAACCGCATCCTGTGCGGGTATACCGATGATGTCTTCAATTTCTTGTTTGACTTTTTCTGGTTCTGCACTGGGTAAATCAATCTTATTGATTACTGGAATAATTTCTAAATCATTATCGAGGGCTAAATACACATTAGCAAGTGTTTGAGCTTCAATCCCTTGAACAGCATCGACGACCAAAATAGCGCCTTCACATGCCGCTAACGATCGGGAAACCTCATACGTGAAATCCACATGGCCTGGAGTATCAATCAAGTGCATGATGTAGGATTCCCCATTTTTCGCTTGATACAGCATTTCCACAGCATTAAGCTTAATGGTGATGCCCCGTTCTCTTTCAAGATCCATGGTGTCTAAAAGTTGCTGTTTCATTTCCCGCTCACTCACCGTATTTGTGACTTGAAGGAGCCGATCCGCTAAAGTCGATTTCCCATGGTCGATATGCGCGATAATGGAAAAGTTTCGGATATTTTTTTGTCTTTCGTTTAGTTGGTTCTTGTCCACATTCTCATACCTTTCCGCCTTATTATTTTAACACAAAAAAATGTTGAAAAAAACAAATATTTTAGAATAAATCAATAATAAAACGATTATCTATAAAAAGCACCGAATAACGATGAAAATTTCTAAAAATGTTTTGAAAATGAATGAAAATACGATATAATGAAAAAGGAGAATAAACAATTAGGAGGATAAAATGAAGAAGGTATTACTAGTATTTGTTGCCCTTTTAGCAACAATAGCTCTTTTCGGTTGTAAAGAGAAAGAATTTAAGTTTGATGGAACATTCCTCGCTTTCGAAGAAAGCGTGCATCGCAATGCTCCACAAGTGGTTTTTGTTACCGTTACAATCCAAGACGGTGAAATCGTTGGTTATCAAATCGACACACGTCAAGGCAGAAGAACGGGAGATGGTGCTGAAACACCTTATGCTTGGAGTTGGAATGCTCAAACCAAGAGAGAACTTGGTGACGCATACAACATGAAGGCTGCATCTCCAATTGGTAAAGAATGGTATGAACAAGCTGCTGTTATCGAAGCCTATTGGTTGGAAAATGGATTAGACGCTGTTGAAGTGGATGGAGATGGATACATCACCAACATCGCCGGCGCGTCAATGAGAGATGCATATACTGCAGTTGCTAAAAAAGCTGTTGAAAACGCTAAAGCTGGTAAATTCGTTGCGATTTATACATCAGGAACTGATTTATACAGTGCAGAGTTAACGCTTAACAAAAAAGGTCAAATTGAAACATTATTGTTAGACGTTTTACAATCTACAAGAAATGCTGTAACGGGAACTTTTGAATGGAGACCATTAAGTAAACAAGAACTTGGTAACGACTATGGCATGAAGGGCGCTGGCGGATACGTCTTTAGAGATGGCGCTTGGGTCGCTGAAGGACAATGTACACTCGAGTGGTGGGAACAAGTTCAACTGATCACAGATTACATTAAAGCAAACGGTTGGACCGATAATCTTCAACCTGTTGCTCAACGTGGTGGATCATTAAACGGCACTGATTTACTTCCAGAATTAGCTGGAGCAACCATCCGTACTGCTGGTTACTACACGGTATTAAAATCATTGTTTGACATGGCTTCTCCATCTGTCAAATAAGTTGCTTGAGGGACTCGATTGAGTCCCTTTTTTTATTTTATAAAAAAGATCCCCATCTAAGTGGGGATTTTCAATGGTTAAAACTTGTTTTTCGCCATTTGCTTAGGGGTTCTATCTTCTTTCCATAAACCCCAATGCTTTTCAGGTTCATCGGGTTCTTTGGACCCTTTCCATGGCTCATCGAACGCTTCAAAAACAAACATAAGAATGTTTTCTTTTTTTGCCCAATCCAACATTTGATTCAAATAGATCTCCTGATTTATCTCATTGGCTTCCTGATGATTCATCTTTGCATTCGCACGTGTGGGCCAACCATACTCGGTAAAAATAATCGGTTTATTGGGGTATTTGCTTTTGGTATTCCTGTAATCATTGATGGTATAATCAACGGCTTGACTCAATGGGACTTTAACCCAAATGGGATAGGAGTGGATGCTGATAAAATCTACGACTTTGGCTAAATTTTCACATTTCTTTTGCCAGTAGTATGCGCCTTCGTTAAAGGTAATCGGCAAAGTGGTCCTTGCCTTTAAATAGTTCACATGATCCACTAAAACCGATTCCGGCATTAAGTTTCCGTGCCAATCCGATGTGCACTCATTGCCAACCGATAGGGCATAAAGATGTTTTTCATAGCGTTTAGCAAGATCAAGAAGCAAATCCAGCTGGACATAATTTTCTTTCTTATGGCGAATAATGGCGTCTTCTGAATGGGTTCCACCCCATGGACAATTGGGGTTTGAAATTTCCCCTTTTGGTTCAACGCCTAACATCACCTTTAGCGGGATTCGATGGGTGTCTATCAGTTTGAGCACGGTTTGAGCATGATGATATGGATCGTACATTCGGATGAGTTCGAAATGTTTTGACAAAAAAAGAAGGTCTTCTAAGACGTCATGCTCTGAGGGGTAAATCCGTTCAATCGGGCTTTGCCCTTGTCGATATCCAGAGTAGCAAATCGCATGTTGAAAATGAAACATGGCGTTCATCACCTCGTATGGTTTTTTTAATTTACACTTCTTCAATGTCAATCGATGTAAGAACTTCCACTTTTAGCTCATAGACCCGCTTTTCATCCGCCTTGGTCACGGTCGCAACAAGGTTTTTATAGGTAAACGTATCCCCTACAACTGGAATGACCTTCAGGATATCTTGAACCCAACCGTTAACGGTGATGTAATCTGCGTCTTCATGAAGTTCTAAATCCACTTCATCAAAGAAATCTTCGATGTCTGCATCCCCTCTAACTAAGTAAACATGGTCGGATACCTTTTCGATTTGCTCTATCACTTCATCGTGTTCATCCCAAATATCGCCCACTAGCTCTTCAAGAATATCTTCCATGGTGACAACACCTTGTGTGCCACCAAACTCATCTTTGACGATAGCCATATGGGCTTTGTTTTTTTGAAGAAGATCCAAAAGATGGGAAACCTTCATGTATTCTGTTACAAAAACAGGGGGCTTGATAATGGATTCTAACGTGTTTTTCTCAAGCAACACTTTATTATAATAATCTTTATAATTGATAACCCCTATGACATGGTCAATCGACTGATCATAGACGGGGAGTCTAGAAAACCCAGAAGTTCGGTATAAATGCAAGATTCTGCGCTCTTTTTCATTTTTTTGAATCGCAACAACTTTGACACGGGGTGTAAAAATGTCTTCGACTTTTAAATCGTCAAAGTCAATGACGCTTCGAATGAGTTCACCTTCATTTTCATTGATGCCACCTTCTTGTTGGACTTCGTCCACATAAGTCAAAAGTTCTTCTTCTGTAATCGATTTGGAAGGCTCAAATCGAAAGATGCGGCTCATCAGTTTTTGCCACAGATTAAAAACAAGGGTCAAAGGTTTTAGAATAATCATGAAAAAAATCAATAAAGGTGTCATGGCAATCGCAAACTCTTCAGGCATTTTTTTGGCAATGCTCTTTGGTGTTATTTCTCCAAAGATTAAAACCAAAACGGTCATAACGGCTGTAGAAATCGTAGCACCCAGATCACCCCATAGCCCAATAAAAATGACCGTTGCGTAGGCTGCTCCAGCAATGTTAACGATGTTGTTCCCCACCAAAATAGTAATCAAGATATGGTCAAAGCGTTCGGATAGTTCCAATGTCTTTTTGGCTTTATCGCGCCCGTTTTGAATCATATGTTTGATTTTGATATGATTTAAAGACGAAAAAGCGATTTCTACGGATGAGAAAAACGCGGATAACATGATGAACATTGCAATAATGAGGATAGAGGTCATGTTAAATCACTTTCTTCATTGGATTCGATCCTTTTGATCTCAACTTGATGAATCACGTGTTGATTCATCGAAATCACACGAAACTGATACTGATTGTAAATAATAGATATGGCTTCATTTTCATCGGGGAACCGTCCCAATTGACCCAAAATAAACCCACTTAGTGTATCGTAGTCATCGGTTGGTAAATGGCCTTCAATATGGTCTTCCACATCATTGATGTTCATCAAACCATCCACAATAAACATGCCGGGTTCAATTTCGTTAATTTCATAATCGTCGGTGTCGTATTCATCGGAGATGTTTCCAAGAATCTCTTCAACTAAATCTTCAATGGTAACTAGACCTGCTGTACCACCGTATTCATCAAGCACAATGGCAATATGGTTTTTTCTAGCTTGCATTTCTTTGAATAGTTCGCTATTGTTTTTAGATTCCGGAATAAAATAAGGTGGACGAATGAGTTTACTAATAGGCAGTTCGCCCTCATCATAGAGATATTTAAACAAATCTTTAACATGCAACGTGCCAATAATGTGGTCGATAGAATCCTGATAAACTGGAAAACGGGTATATTGTTCTCTTTGAATGAACTCAATGACTTCTTTTTTGGTTGCTTTCACATCAATGGCTGCAATATCGGTTCGATGTGTCATGATTTCATCCACGGTGCTGTCGCTGAAGTCAAAGACGTTTTGAATCATTTCACTTTCTTCTTCATCAATGCTCCCTGATTTTCCGCTTTCTTCAACGATGCTTCTAATCTCGTCTTCGGTGACCACTTTTTGTCCTTCATTTGGTTTGAGTCCAAAAAGCCTTCCAAATGTGGATGATAAACTAATGAGCAACCAATTTAGCGGTTTAAATAACGCGGTAAAAAACACTACCATCCCAACCAACTTATACGCAATTTTTAACGGGTCCTTATACGCTAAACGCTTGGGAATTAACCATCCGAAAACCATGTAGATGACCAAAGTGACGAAGACAAATCCAATGGTCACAGCGTAGTCTAAAACCCCAATCGGAGTTTGTGATGATTTAAGCAACACGCCAAAAAATTGATGAAAAATGACATAGCAGGTGACCAATAAGGATAAAATATAAACCACATCAAGCGTCATCAGTTCCTGAGATTTAGTGGTCTTAAAGGCATTTAATTGAATCGATTTCTTTTTTCCTTTTTCTATGTCATCTTCAAGTAAGGATTCGGATAACGTTGATATGGCGGCTTGTGCAGCCATAGATAATCCAGATATTAAAAGCATGACAACAAGCAGGATTCCTGAGAAAATCATCGGTTCACCTCGTTATTCAAACAAAAAAAGACATCAAAAAAACGTACTTTTTTGTTGTCTGGGGTATAGGTCTCTATCGGATCTTCGATCCTACTACTGCTTTCTTCCATTCTAAGTTATAATTCCTTCCATCAATAGATGTCGTATAAATGATACATTTTTTTTGTTAAAAAGTCAACATTTATCCACATTCTTCAAAGTACAAGATCGTCTTCTTTGTTGCTTGTTTATTCGCCTTTGGCGTGCTAAAATGGGTATAGTTAACTTAAGAACCCTGTGTTATGACCGAGAATCCCATCTTAGGAGTTTGCTATGGATATCATCTTGAATGTTTTTTTATTGATTATTGGCTTTATCATGTTGATTAAAGGAGCAGACTTTTTTATCATTTCATCAGTCTCTATTGCGCGAAGAGCACGCATATCCCCTCTTATTATTGGTCTCACTTTAGTAGCTTTTGGAACCAGTCTTCCTGAACTGGCTGTGAGCTTCGTAGCATCCATCCAAGCCATGCGTCAAGGGCTTACTGCTGATATTGCTCTTGGCAATGTTGTGGGGTCCAACATTTCTAATATTACACTGATCTTGGGTGCCAGTGCGTTGGTGCTTCCAACAGCCGTTGATCGATCGATTTTTAAGAAGGAAATTCCATTTTTGATGGGAATCAGCATACTATTAGCCTTATTCGCTATGGTAGGATCAAAAGCAGAAATTAGCCGTATCGAATCGGTTTTACTGTTAATGCTTTTTGTCTTGTACATGATTATTGTGATTCGGGGATCAAAGTCTGTTCATCATGATGATGATTATCACGTCATTGAACCCAAGAAACAGGTGATATTGCTCGTTGTTGGATTACTTGGTGTGACCGTTGGGGGGTATGTTGTCACCTATTCAGCAGAGTCGATTTCCTTATCGTTTTTAGTCGGTATCATCGGCATGAATGCCACGCAAGCGAAAACATTGATTGGCCTTTCCATCGTTTCACTTGGAACATCATTGCCGGAGTTGGTCACCTCCATGGTAGCGGCGAAAAAAGGAGAAAGCCAAATCGCTGTGGGCAACGTCATTGGTTCAAATGTCTTTAATTCGTTGTTGATTGTGGGGCTGTCCGGGGTTTTTGCACCTTTGGGGGTCAACCCAGATGTTCGTTTTGATTTGGTACTCGTAATCTTCATTACGGCAGCCATGGTGGTGATGGTCTTTCATAAACGGATGATCACTCGGACCAACGGTTTTACACTCGTATTAATCTACATCGCTTATCTTGTCTTTATCTTATTAAGGGCCTTAGGCACTTTTATTATTCCTTTTTAACCGAGAACACGCGTTCTCTTTTTTTTACGTTTTTTTTAAAAATAAAAGCAAATCATTCGCCAAAATGTCTTGATGAATCAGGTAACTTCCATGGTCATGCCCCATTATCTTAAGCCAGACAGAGTGTTGCAAATGGCGGTGAATCATTTTCGTGTGACTCTCTAAAATGACATCGTTTTCTCCACTGACCAATAGCACAGGACAGGTGATGGCTCTTAGGTTCTTTTTAGTGATGAATGGTCCTTTTAACATCATGCGATCGTATTTATTCTTAGTTATACTAAACTCATGCTGGATGGTTTGTCGCTCCTTATGTCGAATCCCTTTAGGTCGCGTGTTGACTCCTAAAAGGGTCATCGAGCGAAAAAGACCGGGGTATTGAATTTCTGCCATCATCGCTGCAATTCCTCCATCACTGAACCCTAAAACGTGGGGTTTGTAAAGCCCTAATGCATGGATAAACCCACACAGATCATCCCTTAAGACGGTGTAGTTTAACGGACCTTTAGACCCGCTTTTTCCGTGATGGCGACTGTCCATTCGATACACTGAAAAATGCTCTTTTAACGTGTTGGTCAGTTCATCAAAAATCGTTAACGATTCTTGATTGCCATGAAGAAAAAGAATGGGTTCACCTGAACCATCAATCTCATAGTAAATGACATGATCGCGATAGATCGTTTTCATATTTATCACCTATTGAAAAAGGTCCGTTGGACCTTTTAAGTTTATCAATCTGCATAAGCCATGTTCTGTCCCCTTTCGGGTGTGACCATTTATCTCTACAGTGTAGCATGCTTTGGCTTCATTTCGCCTCATCATGTGCCCCTACCATAATTTGGGTTTCTAGCTTGAGGGGTTTACCGCGTTTCACTTCCCCATTTCTGGGTAATCGTCTCTGTGGCACGTTATGTCTAGGTCATGGTTTCCTTTAGACCATTGAACGCCGTTGCGTCTCAGACGCACCCTAGGTTATGGTTTTCCTAGGCACAAACACTACATTCATCTCAGAATGTGCTAGCATGGACTTTCCTAACCTACTAAGTAGGCTCGGTCACCTTCGATTGACACAAGCATTTTACCACAGCTTATTCAAGATATCAAGATGGGTTATCTGATGAATCAAATATTGGCTCCTGAGCCGCTTTGGACGCCTCTACTGGGTCTTCATCAGGCGTTTCTTCAGTTAACATGACACCTTCTTTGATGGATAAAATGAGTGTTTCTGGATCATTTTTAAGGCTAACATCTGGAATTTCTAGCAAATCTTTCACATAATAGGTGTCGCTTACTGTCATGTGACTCACATCAACATCGATATGAGAAACACCCTTTCCAGGTGCATATTCGGCTTCAACAGATGAAAGATTTTGTTGAACAAAATACCGTGATTTTTCCAACATTTCTTTACCTTTAATCTGGATTGGAATTTGTGCAATAACCGTTTCATCTTTGGCTAGCCGGTGTAATTCAAAATGGATAATCTCATCGGGTTTAAGAATCTTTCGTTGAATATGTTTAAAATATACTTGGTGTTTCTTTCGTTTTAAGGTGACTTCAAATGTCATCGTTTTTCCGTGTCGTTTAAATGCTTCAAGCACATCACCTAATGGTGCTTCAATGGGTGTGGATGTGATGCTTTTTCCATAAATCACACCCGGAACCATGGTGTCTTTTCTGACCTCTCTTAGTGGACGCTTTCTTTCGGTAATTTTCATAAAACCTCCTTTATTTCCTTTTTTCTATTATACCATAAACTAGCCGAATTGTCGAAATTAAGTCATAACTCTTACGAGAACGATGATGATTTAGTTCGCATTATGTTTATTTATACTAAACATATGAAAAAAGAAGCTTTCGCTTCCTTTTGCGTTTATAGATTAAACTTGTGGCTCTGATTCTTTAATAGGTGCGTTTAACGCATCTTTTCTTGATAAATCAATGCGCCCTTTTTCATCAATGTTGATGCATTTAACTAAAATTTGATCGCCCATGGATACAATATCTTCCACCTTATTGACACGTTCTTTCGCCAGTCTCGATATGTGAACTAAACCTTCGGTTCCTTTCCACAATTCAACGAAGCATCCGAATTTTTCAATGCGGACAACTTTGCCTTCATATATCTCTCCAACCTTGGCTTCTTTGACCAAATGAAGGATATACTCAGCAGCTTTTTCAATCCATTCTTGCTCTTGGTGCATGATGAAGACGCGTCCATCTTGTTCAATGTCGATCTTAACGTCATTGTGATCTTCAATAATTTGTGTAATGATTTTACCACCGGCACCGATAATGTCACGGATACGATCTGGATTGACACGAATCATCTTCACCTTGGGTGCATACTTAGACAATTGTGGTCTCGTCTTAGCAATGGTTTGACCCATATGATTGAGAATATGCAAGCGGCCTAGACGCGCTTGTTCTAGTGCTTCTTTTAAGATGTCTTCTGTAATTCCAGAAATTTTGATATCCATTTGCAAGGACGTGATGCCATTTTCTGTTCCAGCGACTTTGAAGTCCATATCGCCTTCATGGTCTTCCATGCCTTGAATATCGGTTAAAATGGTATAATCCGATCCTTCCATAATCAATCCCATCGCAATCCCAGCAACCGGTGCTTTTAATGGAACCCCTGCCGCCATTAAGGCCATCGAACCCGCACAAATCGTTGCTTGAGAGCTCGACCCATTGGATTCTAAAATCTCGGATACAACACGGATGGAATAGGGAAACTCTTCTTCATTGGGTAAGACTTGCAAAAGCGCACGTTCGCCTAAGGCACCGTGTCCAATTTCACGTCTTCCGACGCCACCATAACGGCCAGTTTCGCCTACCGAGTAGGGAGGGAAATTGTAATGCAGCATAAACCGTTTGGAATCTTCTAGACCCAAACCATCTATAATCTGATTTTCACCCAATGATCCTAAAGTCACCACGCCTAATGCTTGTGTTTGTCCTCGTGTGAAAAGCGCTGAACCATGGGTTCTTGCTAATACATCGACACGTGAGGCTAATGGCCTGATTTCATCATTTTTTCTGCCGTCAGGACGGATTTTGTCTTTTGTGATTAATCGTCTCACTTCTTTTTTAACAATGCCTTCTACGATCGTTTTAATATCGGTTAAGTGCTTTTGATGTTTCGCATAATCAAAGACGGCTTGCCCTTCGTATTCGGTATAGAAAGCTCGGTTTGAAAACGCATCAATGGTTTCTTTTGTCAACCGGTCAATGGTTTCGTATCGTTCCAACTTATCGTGGATGGATACGGCTTGAATCATGCGATCGTAGACAAAACCATGAACTTCTTCCATCAGTTTAGGATCAACAGCTCCATCTTCAAACGCCATCTTTTCAGTTTGAAAATCTTTTAAGATGTTTTCTTGAAAAGCAATCAGTTGTCTAATGGTTTCATGTCCCAAAAGAATTGCGTTTAACATGGCTTCTTCAGACACTTGTTTTGCACCTGCTTCAACCATGTTGATGGCTTCTTTCGTTCCTGCAACAAACAAATCGATGTCAGATTGTTCTTCTTGCTCAGGGGTAGGGTTGATGATGTACTCATCGTGAATCCGACCCACTTTAATTCCGGCGATTGGCCCGTTAAACGGAATATTTGAAATGCCAAGTACAATCGATGAACCCAACATCGCAGCCACTTCGGTTGAACAATCGGGATCGCTCGATAAAACGGTGTTGATGATTTGCACTTCGTTTTTGAATCCCTCAGGAAACAGCGGACGAATAGGACGGTCAATCAAACGGGAAGTCAAGGTTTCATGCTCAGAAGGACGACCTTCTCTTCTTAAGAAACCTCCTGGAATTTTACCGCCAGCATAAAGCTTTTCTTGATATAAAACCATCAAAGGAAAGAAATCTTGAGTAGACGCTTCATTTCTTGCGGTAACCACACTTAACACTGCAGATTCTCCATAATGAATCATTGCCGAACCAGCAGCCTGTTTCGCAACTTCACCAATTTCAACGCGTAGGACTCTGCCACCTAACGACGTTTCATAAATCTTTTTTTCCATGATATAAAATCTCCTTCATTTTATATGTCTCTTTTCATTTTATAACCTTATATATATTACCACAAAAAACCGAAATTGAGTAGTAAATAAAAAAAAACTGCAAAAGCAGCTTTTTTATCGACGTAATCCCAATTTGGCAATCAATGCTTGATATCTTTCTACGTCTTTATTACGTAAATAGTTGAGCAAGCGGCGTCTTTGTCCGATCATCATATAAAGACCACGACGTGAATGGAAATCATGAATATGGTTTTTTAGATGTTCGTTGAGTGCATTGATTTCATGTGATAAGACCGCAATTTGAACTTCAGGAGACCCTGTGTCGCCTTCTTTCGTTGCGTATTCTTTCATGATTCGTTGCTTTTCTTCTTTTAGAAGTGCCATGTTATTTCACCTTTCTCGAATAACTAAAGACAGGGTCGGCATTCCACTATCCTTGTTACCGCAATTTTTATTTTAGCATGTATTTTATAAAATGCAACTGATATTCTTAGATTTTGACAAATTGG
>CAZKLM010000005.1:0-144944 GCA_964553755.1 uncultured Acholeplasmataceae bacterium | reverse complement strand
TTAGGCACGCCGCCAGCGTTCATCCTGAGCCAGGATCAAACTCTCCATAAATTTTTTATGTTTTCGTTTGTTTAGCTCTTCTTACTTTAATTCTTCTTTACACTCATCATCATTCAGTTTTCAAAGACCTTATTTGCCTCGCCTCTTGGGCGTGCTTAATAATTCTATCATTATAAAATAACCTTGTCAATATGTTTACTGAGTTTTTTCGTTTGTCAAGGTTTCATAATGAGTCATTAATAATCATTTTTGTGCATCGCTTCTAAAAAAATAATGGTGGAGGGGGACAGATTCGAACTGCCGAACCCTGAGGGAACAGATTTACAGTCTGCCGCGTTTAGCCACTTCGCTACCCCTCCACTTTTGGGCTTGCTTTTATATTCTATCGTATCATTTTAAAAAATGCAACATCTTTAATATCTTTTTTGGTTTTTTATAAAATTACAGCCTCTTCCATATTGGAAGTCTCATAAAAAAAATCAGAATTGGCTTGACTGCCTCATATATTCTGATTTTCAACATCTGTGTTCTTGCATTCGATCGACTTGACTTTTTTGTCAAAAACCGCTTTAAAAACAATGATTTCTCGGCCGCATTTGATACATTTGGCTTTGATATCTGCTCCCATTCGAGTGATTTCCCATTTGTTGGATCCACAAACATGTGCTTTTCGAGTTACGACAATATCGCCGAGTGAGTATTTCATTTTTTTAGCAATCTCTCAATAACATCATTCATGTTTTGATCATCAATGTGTATGACGATTTTCTTTTGATCAATTTTGACCTTTGTTCCGAAAACAGCTGAAAGTGAATTTTCTTTATCTCTAAATGGACTGACTTTAACGCGCTCTATCTTCTTGATCCTGTCTTCTTTTGTGGCCAAATGTTCTATATGTCTAACGCTTAAGTCTTTTTCAATAATTAATTTGGCTAGTTTCACCACTTTTTGATCGTCTTGAAGTTTGCTTAATACGCGAGCATGACCCATGCTAATTTGACCAGATAGTATATAGGATTGGACGATGTTAGGGAGATTCAATAACCCAAGCATATTGGTTACATGTGATCTGCTTTTTCCTATTTTTTTTGCCAACTCATTTTGTGTGATCTGCAAATTATTCAAGATGTTGCGATAGGCTTCTGCTTCTTCAATCGGTGTTAAATTTTCTCTTTGCAGGTTTTCAGATAAAGCGATTTCTGCAACCTTAGATTCCTCATATTGACGAACAATAGAAGGAATAGTTCGGAATCCTAGTTTTTGTGCTGCACGGTATCTTCTTTCTCCTGAAACAATGAAATAACCCTGTTTGACTTTTTTTAGAATAACTGGTTGGAAAATCCCATACTCTTTAATTGACTCTGCGAGTTCATTAATTTTCTCCTCATCAAACACCCTTCTAGGCTGATAAGGGTTCGGCTTAATCTCAAGCAAATCAATATCTTCGATAACCTCACCCTCAGAAACAAGATCAACTTGATGCTCGGCTATCAAATCCTTTAGTGTTCTTCCTTTACTTTCGTTTTTCATTGTTCACAATAATCTCCTTAGCTAAAGATTTGTATAGTTTGGCCGCTGGTGATTTTGGTGCATATCGTATGACTGGGATACCATAAGTGGGAGCAACTTGTGCTGCAACATTGCTGGTAATAATCGTATCGAAAACTCCTTCTTTGAAATAATCTTTGATTTCATGAACTATTTCCCATCCAGCTTTTGTCCGTTTGTCGAGCATTGTTAGAAGAACCCCCTCAATGTGCAGCATTCTGTTGTTAACTTTTAGGTTCTTTTGAACAATCCGGATCGTATTTAACAACTGAGTTAATCCATCAATAGCTAAAAACTGACATTGTACTGGTATCAATACCGAGTTAGAGGCGTAGAGTGCAGATACTGTAAGTAGCCCCAATGAAGGTGGACAATCAATAATAATATAATCGTACCGATCGGCTATTTTATTGATTTTTTGACTTAAAACATACTCTCTATCCTCTGCCTCAATCTTTATCTCGATATGTGCCAGTTCAATCGTTGAGGGAATGACGTCAACATTCATTTCCGGCAAGTGAATAATCGTTTCTTCGATTTTTTTTCGTTCCAGAAGAACATCAAAAATGGTTGAATAAAGCATGTTTCTATTAATTCCAAAACTGGTGGTTGTACTTGCTTGAGGATCAAAATCGATAACTAGAACCGATTTACCTGCTTCTGCAAGGGCTGCTGCCAAATTAACACTTGTTGTTGTTTTTCCAACTCCACCCTTTTGGTTTGATACAGCAATGATTTTTCCCATAATTGATCTACTCCCTCACTTTATTATAGCGGCTTTTTAAGCATTAGTGCATAGGTTCTAGGATATCCTGAAACATGTCTGTTTTTTTTCACTCGAATCAACGCACGAAACCCGTAGTCCTTTGGGAGTTCTAACGTCGTCACGTTTTCAATCGATCCGGCTAAATTATTCAATGCACTGTGTGCTGTTTCTAATTCTTTTTGATAACTGGTTGCTTTAAATGCTATAAAATGCCCATCAATTCTTGTTATCGGTAGCCCCATCTCAAGAATAAGAGGCAGTGGTCCAAGCGCTCTTGCAGTTACTAAATCAAATTGGTTCACATTTTTCTTTCCAAAATTTTCGATTCGATCATGAACGGTTCGAACACAATCCAGGCCCAAACGTTGAAGCAACTCATTAAGGAAAAGAATTCTTTTATTTAAGGAGTCAACGATGGTAATTTGAAGATGCGGAAACGCTATTTTGACAGGAATACTTGGAAATCCTGCTCCAGCTCCCATATCACACAGGGTTATAACTTGGCTTAAATCGACGCATTTTGTTAATGAAAGAGAATCAAAGAAGTGCTTATAGTACACTTCTTCTTGGTCAGTGATACTTGTCAAATTCACGGATTGATTATATTTTATCAAAAACTCAAAATATTGATGAAATTGCTCGAGTTGTAAACTACTTAAATGAATATCCAGTGTCTTTAATACATCATCTTTAAAGTTCATGTCGGAATGCTCCTGATTCCAAATAGATCATCAAAATGGATATATCTGCTGGATTAACACCAGATATACGCGACGCTTGGCCAAGCGTTTTAGGACGCACCTTATGTAACTTCTCTCTAGCCTCTGACGATATATTCTTAATATCTGAGTAATTAATGTAATCCGGAATCAGTTTATCATCCAAACGTGCAACCTTTTCTGCTTCTCGTATCGCTTTTTGGATATAGCCCTCATATTTTGCTTGTATTTCCAGCTGTTCAACCGCTCGTTTGTCCAACTCTTCACCTAAAAAATAAGAGATATCTTGTTTGTCTATTTCAGGTCTCTTTAGCAAATCGATAAGGGTTATTGTTTCATAGATTACAGCAGAATTGCGTGATTTCAAATACGTGTTATTTTGTTCATTAGGCACGATCTTGAAATTAACTGCCTTATCAAATAATTGATCAAACTTCGCTTTTCGAGCCTCATATCTTGCATACTCCGACTCATCGATTAGTCCCAATTGTCTTCCGTATTCTCTTAATCTCAAATCAGCATTGTCATGTCGCAAAAGAAGTCTATGTTCAGCTCTCGATGTCAATAGCCGATAAGGTTCTAGTGTCCCTTTAGTCACTAAATCATCAATTAAAACACCAATGTATGCTTCGTGTCTTTTTAGAACAAACGGTTCTTTGTTGTCCAACTTTAAAGCAGCATTGATACCTGCCATAATGCCTTGTCCAGCGGCTTCTTCGTAACCGCTCGTCCCATTGATTTGTCCTGCACAAAACAGACCTTTTATTCGTTTAGTTTCAAGGCTTTGTCTTAGTTGTACTGGGTTGATTGCATCGTATTCAATCGCATAAGCGTATCGAACAATTTTTGCATTCTCTAAACCAGGTATGGTTTTTATCATGGCTTCTTGGACATCCCTTGGAAGCGATGTGGAAAACCCTTGAATGTACATTTCATTGAGTTCCATGCTTTCAGGTTCAATAAAAATTTGATGTCGTTCTTTATCAGAAAACCGTGTGACTTTGTCTTCTATAGAGGGGCAATATCTGGGACCAACTCCTTCAATGACACCTCCAAACATGGCTGACAAATGAAGGTTAACCTGGATTATCTGATGAGTTTTATTCGCCGTGTGTGTCAAATAGCACGGTTCATTTGGATTTTCCTCATAAAAGATCTCATCGTGGCTGAACGTGTAGCGTTGATCAAAATCTCCAGGTTGGATAGCCATTTTTGAAAAATCAATGCTGCTGCGATCCACTCTAGGAGGCGTCCCTGTTTTAAGTCTCACCACATCAAAACCTAATTCTCTCAGCTGTCTTGAAATCCCAAATGTTGTTGGCTCACCAGACGGACCCTCGGTTGTTTTTTCTTTTCCTATTAAGACGGCGCTATTGAGGTAAGTTCCTGTGGTTAATATAACGGTTTTCGATTGAATTTTAACCCCATCACTTAATTGAACACCGACGACGTTTTGATCTTCAATTATCAATCGTTCTACTAACCCTTCAATCAATGTTAAATTTTTGGTTTGTTTTAGCACACCCAACACGATTTTCGGGTATTTCAATTTATCGATTTGTGCCCTAAGGGCTCTGACGGCAGGACCTTTTGAGGCGTTTAACATTTTGACTTGAATTTGCCCTTGATCAGCGCTTTTACCCATTAATCCTCCTAAAGCATCGATTTCTCGAACGACAATTCCTTTGGCTGGACCGCCAATGGAAGGATTACATGGTAAAGAGGCAACCTTGCTAAGGTTACCGGTAATTAATAGTGTTTTTTTATTCATTTTAGCCATGGCGAGTGCGGCCTCTACTCCAGCATGGCCACCACCAACCACGATTCCATCATACATGATATTCAACTCTCGTCTTAAAATTTTTTCATGCAATATGTAGCGAATTGTTCAGGTGTAAATCCAAAGTGTTCCATGACAACATGTGCAGGCGCACTTAAACCAAAGGACTCTATTCCATAAACGTTTGGTGTGTACTTATACCAAGATTGAGGGCTAGCCATTTCAATTGCTACTGTTTTATTTCTCATCGATTTCGGTAAAATCTGATTTTGATACTTTTTTGTCATCCTTTCAAACATAGATGCTGAAGGCATGCTAACAATGCGAATATTTTTGCCCTTTTGTTCCAATAAGTCTTTCGCTTTCATGACCAAATCCATTTCAGATCCAGATGTGATGATAATGCCATCTAATCGCTCTTTCTCCTTTGAAACGATGTATGCACCTTGGGCAACTTGATCAATAGATGTTGTTGTTTGATTGGTTATGTTTTGTCGTGTTAAAACAATAACCGTAGGTGTTTTTGTTGATTCAATCGCGATTTTCCAAGCGGCTATTGTCTCGTTAGCATCCGCTGGTCGAATGACATTTAAGTTAGGAATAGCTCTTAAACCAGCTAACTGCTCTACGGGTTGATGCGTTGGACCGTCTTCACCCACAGCAATACTGTCGTGTGTAAAGACATAAATTGTAGGAATACTCATCAGTGCTGATAACCGAATTGAAGGTTTCATGTAATCGCTGAAGACAAAGAATCCCCCTACAAAAACCTTAAGCCCTCCATGGAGCATCATTCCGTTTGCAATCGCTGCCATCGCGTGTTCTCTAACACCAAAATTTATGTTTCGACCTAGTCGATGTTTTTGACTAAAGTGTCCATCCAAACCTTTCGCTTTGGTTGAAGACGTTAAGTCGGCAGAACCGCCGATGAGGTTTAAGTTGACGCTCGATAAATGATGAATGATTTTTCCACTCATGTTTCGTGTTGCATCAGCTTTCGAATCTAAGGCTTGAATGAGTTCGCTCATTGGAAAAATGGTCTTATTTGACACAAATTGATTCAATAAATCTGCATCCTTAGGATACGCTTCTTGATACTCTTTAACAAGTTGATTCCACTTTCTGTAAGCTTTTTTTCCCCTCGATTGCACTTTATGCCTAAATGCTTCATACACATCGTTTGGGATTTCAAACGGATTATGTTTCCACTCGAGTTTTTCTCTTAATGTTTCAGTATTTTCAAAGCCAAGAGGAGAGCCATGAACTTTGCTGGTTCCAGCATCATGAGAGCCGTAACCGATTACGGTTTTTATTTCGATTATTGAGGGTTTTTCTGTTTGGTTTTTGGCTAGATTAATCGCTTGATTGATAGCCAATAAATCGTTCCCGTCTTCAACCAAAAGGTAATTCCATCCTATGGATTGGAATCTCTGACGATGGTTTTCGCTATAGGCCAAAGACACTTCTCCATCTAACTGAATATCGTTAGAGTCAAACAAAACAACGAGTTTATGAAGACCCAAATGGCCTGCTAAACTCATGGCTTCCATCGCAACTCCTTCTTGCAAATCGCCATCCCCACAAATCACGTAAGTGTAGTGATCCACTATATTAAACCCTTGTTTGTTGAATCGAGCGGCCAAATGTGATTCAGCCATTGCCATCCCTACTGCATTTGATAGTCCTTGTCCCAATGGTCCTGATGTGGTTTCAACGCCATCTGTGTGTCCAAATTCAGGATGACCTGGGGTATTTCCTATTTGTCTAAAATTCTTAATATCATCAAGAGACACATTATAGCCAACAAGATGGTTGATGGCATAAAGCAACATAGAACCGTGCCCGGCTGATAAAACAAAGCGATCGCGATTAAACCAATCTTTTTTTGTTACATGAATGTTCATATGTTCGCTGAAAAGTTGATACACCATAGGAGCTGCCCCCAAAACAATTCCGGGGTGTCCACTATTCGCTTTATTGATGGCATCAACCCCCAAAAAACGGATAGCGTTAACGATCTTTTGGTTCATCATCTGTTTCCTCGTTCATGTCTTTTTGATTCGTCTCTTCAGGTTTAATTTGATTTTCCTCTTCGAACTTGAAGTATTCGTTAATGTGTTCTTGCTGAGCCTTAACGATTGCTGCGTATTTATCTTCCCCTAATAAATCGGCAATTTGATCCTGTGCTTTTCGGTTTTCATGCATGACTTTTCGGTTAAAAAATCGGCCTTGTGCGAATCGACTCAAGATCATAACTACGACTAACGCTATAAGAACTTCTGTTGTGTTTCCCGGGAAAAACAAGGTTCCAACTATGGCAATAACCAAATAAAGCGCTAAAAGTGGATAGGTAAACCATTTGCTCATGCTTCTATTAATGGCTCCGACGCGCGTCATGAAGCTCAGCCAAATTGCGTTTACTTCAGGACTATAAAAATCACCGAGCATTTCGTGATATTTCTTTTCAATCAAAACCTTAAAGTTGATGCCATCTGAGGTCCAAACAGCAAATCTTCCCTTAGAAGCAAATTGGAAAAGATAAGGTGTTTCGTTCATATAGTGAATTTCAACAATTCTTCCTTCAACCTCTTGTCTTTCAATCGGTTCTTGGGTCAAAGCAGCATATATTTTGGGATTTAGTTTCATTATTCGATACCTAGTGTTCTAAAAAAGAACTTCCTTTCTTCAATGTTTAATTATATCATTAATGCATCGCATCTTCATGAATCTTGACCATTTTACATAATTAAACTCCCCATCAAGCATCATCATCCACATAGTAAACCTGCTTATGGCTGCTTCAATCAAGACCTGACCAGGTTCACAAGCTACTATTGAATGATGATGCTTGATGGGGACTTATTTTTTATCTCTTAATTTTCGGAAAAACGATTGAATCAACTCACGGCATTCTTTTTCCATGGTTCCATTTGTGACGATGACATGATGATTAAATGGGTGATTGAATAAATCCAAAATGCTGGTGTGTGCGCCTGACTTAGGGTCTTTCGTTGCGTAGTGAATGGATCTAACCCTTGATTGAATCATGGCTCCAGCACACATCGGGCACGGCTCCATTGTAACATAGATATCGCATGCTTCAAGACGCCAACTGCCTATTTTTTTAGCAGCTTTCTGCATGGCTAGAAACTCAGCATGCGCATGAAAGGCTTGTTTGGTTTCTCTTCTGTTATGGTCTTTTGCTATAATTTTCCCTTCAAAAACTACAACAGCGCCTACTGGAACTTCATCCTTATCAAATGCCTTTTCGGCTTCCTTAAAGGCAGCACGCATGTATTTATTTCTTAATGTTGGGTTTTCCTGGAACTTCATGATAGTGTCTCGATCTTGGTTCATAAGATTCGTTTGCTCCTACCAGTATAATAGGGTCATTAAAATGGGCTGGCTTGCCATTAATAATGCGCTGCGTTCGCGTTGCAGGTAACCCACTTTTTACACATATGGCTGTCAACTTCGTGACAAACTCAGCGCGAGCAAGAAGCTCCGGCATGGGTCCAAAAGGCAGTCCTCTAAAATCGCTGTCTAGACCTCCACATATGACACGCAACCCGCGATCTGCTAAATCCTCTGCAATTTGAATGATGTCTGCGTCCATAAATTGCACTTCATCGATGACTACTGCATCCACATCGCTTGAAATATATGGCAATATCTCCACGCTTTTATCGATAATAATCGAAGGCTTTTTGCTTAAATTATGTGAGACAATTTCCTCAGTTGCATAGCGGTTATCAATCCGCGGTTTAAACACCAAAACATTTTGTTTGGCGTACTCGAGTCGCTTAATGCGTCTTATCAGTTCTTCGGTTTTTCCAGCAAACATGGGTCCGCAAACCACTTCAATGAACCCGTTTTTATACGTATGATACATATGTTCACCCCTATTTACTGTTAATTTTTAATAAAAAACGTGACATACATCACGTTATTCATCATTACTTTTCTTTATTCACGCCATAACGTTTGTTGAATTTTTCAACACGTCCAGCCGCTTGAATAAACGTTTGTTGACCTGTGTAAAACGGATGACAATTGGAACATGTGTCGATACGGAAACTATTGGATGTCGTTCCGACGACGTGTTCTTGTCCACACGTTGAACATTTTACAGTTGTAACGTTGAATTTAGGATGGATTTTTGGTTTCATTAAGACTTCTCCTTCCGCCATGACAATAAAGTCATAGTAAGTTTTGCGAGATAATTATATCACTCATGATTTTAATAAGCAAGTATAAAATCTATTTTAATCAATGATTTCAATCTCATTGTGGGTGGTTTTCCAAATGACTAGAAATCGTTTTGCGATTAAACCTGTTAAAGCGCCTGCTGGAACACTCACCAAAAGCATGATTGGCAAATAAAAGACGACGGCCGAACTGCCTATGACAAAGATTCCTGCGATAATCTGTCCGATGCTATGAAACACCGAACCTAAAACGCTGATACCTAAAACGCCAAAAAAATTAGTTTTCTTGAAAATACCCATCGCTATAATGGCAAACATGGCTCCGGAAAGGCTCATCATGAATGTTGCGATACTGGCTCTACCGAGCAAAAAAACAAAACCGACACGTAGCAAAGTAACAGCCACCCCCTCTTTGAAAGAGTAGATGTAGAGAATAATCAATGTGACGATATTTGCAAGACCCAGTTTAGCCCCGGGAACCGGAATAATGGGAACAAACGATTCAACAATATTTAGAACAATAGCAATGGCAAGAAAATTCGCTAACAAAGCCATTTTTCGTGTTTTTTTAATGGATTTCATACGATGAAGTCATCCTCTGATTTGGCCTCAAACTCAATTCTCACGCGATTGGGTAGGCATATAATGGGTTTCCCTGTTGATTCTCCCTCTCTGCTGCAAATGTTAAAAGGACTTTTTTCTTCTATCACAACAACGCTTTTTTTGTCAAAGTCATATTGAATGACAACCGGTTGTCTAACCTGGTTAATCGAATAAAATCCAAGTAATGTGATGGTTTTCTGATCCAAGTCTATCATGGGATAGTCTTGAGAGTACCCTTGGGGTACTTCTTGTTTATAATTTTTAGTCACGGTTCTTCTGATAAAATCAATGGTTACAATCGGTTGATTGGACCCTCCATAATAAACATGTGCTTTGGCTGCTTCTCCACCAAACACCCATGTTTGAAAAACAAGATAAATTCCTCCGATTAAGAGGAAAAGAGCAATCAATAAAACCACATCTCTTCTTGTTTTTGACTGGTTTTTCAAATCGATCATGGTTTTCTAGCCTCAAAGACGGTATTCGTCATCATAAGACCAATGGTTCCATCCTCACGAAAATAGACCATCTCCAGTTGATAGATTTCCCTGTTGTGTTCCATCCACTCTAAAAGGTCCTTTTCGTTCATAGAAAATAAAGCTGTTCCCACGGCATCTAAAAATCCTGCATTAGGGCCGATTAGAGTCAATGCGTGATAATACTGCATCGGTCTTCTCGTAATTGGAGAGACAATATGGTGATAACGCTTATCTTCATGAAGCATGAATTGCTCATAATTCGCACTGGTGGTGACGCTTGTGTTTTTGGCAAACAAACGGCCATACGTTACTCTTGGGAAACTTAAATCGACAGGATGGGCCAATCCAACCCTGAAAAAGTTATCCTCCGAATCTTCTTTCAACCCAAGCATGATGGAACTTGACCCGGCTGTAACAAAATAATACTCAAGCCCTTCTTCAATGAGATAATCGGTTGCCACTTGGGCGGCATACCCTTTTGCGAGAGCCCCCAAATCAATTTTCATGTCTTCGCCAAACAACGTGACGTAATATCGTCCATTTTCTTCTTCCAATACAATATCAAAGTCCGTCATGTCAATTTGATCGACTCGCTCAGTGATTTGCTCGAACAATTGATGTCGATTCTCATGATCTTCACTTTGGACAAAGTCTTTCCAGGCATCTACCATTTTTCCAATGCTGATATCAAAATACCCGTTTGTCAAGTTCTTATATGCTTCGGCTTCAACAAGCATCGCATAAAGCTCTAAGTCGATTTCTACACGTTGCCCTATTTTTCGATTTAATGTGTATACATTTTCTAAAAATGAAGACGTTTCGTTGAGACCCTCGAAATTATGGGCCAGCTGATGATATTTATCAAAAATGATGTCAATTTGATTCAGTATTTCATCAGCATGAGATTGACTTTTAGTCATTCCGCCTACACTGATGAATGTGTCCATGTAATAAAAGGTCTGTGAAAACTGGTGGTTTTCTTCCTCAGGTTTGCATGCGAAAAGGAAAAATGCCAATTGCAGCACAACCAAAATAATAAAACTCTTTCGCATCCGTTAACACCTTGACCTTTACTTTGTTATAGTTTTACGTTGACTGAGGATCCATCTGGATTTGGATGATCCTTGAGGTACTCCAAAATCGGATTAAAATGCTTATCAGGTTTCCCTGGTCTGCATTTGCTCACATTCTTTGCATCTCCACTGATGATGGCTTCTGCAAAAGCCCGACAACCAGGCGTTCCACACGCGCCACAATTATAACCCGGTAGTAATTTTTCAACAACATCAATTCTTGGATCTTCCTGAACTTGCAAATACCGGTTTGCTAAAGACAAGATGAGACCTAAAACAATCCCTAAAAGACCCAAAACGAAAAACGGATAAAGTATTTCAATCATCTAATTTAACCTCCTTTAGGAATTGAAGTGTATCTTGGAAATTACATGATCCACCTTTGTTTTTTGTTCCACATGCTCCACAATTTTGTGCTTCCAAATACGCTTCTTTGCACGATTCTGGAATATCCACTTTCGCATTTAACTGCATGGCCCCAACATACCCAAATATCAATACGACCAATATGCCGAATAAAATGAAAAACGGGGTCATATGATACCTGATAATCCTAAAAATGCCAGAGCCATAATGCTTGCTGTGACAAAGGCAATAGGCAATCCTTTGAATGCCTTGGGGACATTTGCCGTGTCAAGTCTCATTCTAATCGCAGTGAATGTAACAATAATCAGTGCATAACCTAAAGCAGATCCAAACGCATAGGTCATCGCTTCCATATAATTTTGAGGTTTGCCGACGTTCGTTAATGCAACCCCTAAGACTGCACAGTTTGAGGCAATCAATGGAAGATAAACACCTAACGCCTTATAAAGACTTTTACTGAATTTCTTAATCACCAATTCAGTCAATTGAACCAGTGAAGCAATCACTAAGATAAACGCAATCGTATTGATGTAACGAATGTTAAGCGGTACAAGCAAATAATAGTAAATCGGATATGTGATGGCCGCTGCAATCACGGTAACCACGATAACAGCAAAACTCATGCCAACAACGGATTTCATTTTTGTTGAAATTCCAAAAAACGAACACAATCCCAAGAACTGCATTAAAACAATGTTATTAACGAGCATGGAGGAAATCAAGAGAGCTAGTAAATTCATTTTTTAGCAGCTCCTTTCTTTTTTTGTTGATATGAGGCAATCACAGCCAATATCAAACCGATTACTAGAAACGCTCCTGGAGGTTGAACCAAAACACCAAAAGCATATTGATCAAGTCCAGCGTTTTCTAATAAGGTAACATTGAATCCTAAAGGTAAGATTTTTCCTAATACAATTGTACCGGTTCCAAAGAACTCTCTAAAAAACCCAATGATGACGAGACCCAATCCAAATCCTGCCCCTACACCAATGCCGTCTACGGCTGATAAAAGCACATTATTCTTAGAAGCAAACGCTTCTGCCCGACCCAGCACGATACAGTTGACTGTAATCAAAGCAATGAAGACGCCTAATTCTTGAGCAAGAGCTGGAGCAAACGCATCCACAAGCATCTTAAATACGGTCACTTGGGTTGCAATAATCATGATATAAATCGGAATCCGAATCGTATCAGGAACCAATTTTCTAATCAAGGACACGGATGAGTTTGTCATCAATAAAACCAAAATAACCAATACGCCCATCCCAAATGCACCTTCTAAAGAGCGTGTGACCGCCAACGCAGGACACAAGCCAAGCGCCATAACAAACAAGCCGTTTTCTTTGAATACGCCTTTTAGAAACACATTGAAAGGGGATTGAGCATCTTTTTCTTTTTTTACAGGGGCTTTTTTAACTTCTGTCATGATAAGGCGCCTCCTAAAATTTCAATCAGTTCTTGAATCAAATCAGTTGAATTCGTTGCTCCCGATTTGAAATCATCATCAGAAACAAATGCCGTTATATTAATTCCCACCATGGTATTAACTAAATCCACTGACTTGCCATAGAAGAAATCTGATTTGGTATGTCCATACTCCTCTTTTGGCAATTGAATTCCCAAAATAGTTCCGCTCATATCAAGAGCTACATAAACATTAATCGTTCCTTCGTTATCATCATAATATTTAGCCGTCCCTCTTAGATGGTAATACGTTCCCACTTGAATTCCTTGGCTGTTCATGATGTGTTTTTTAAACAAAATCGTGTTTGTTGCAACAAAGGATGGATCAATAACCAATTGATACCCTTCACCGAATAAGACTTGAAGCGGATCCGTTTCGATAGCGACATTACCCGCAAGGTAGAAATTGACAACTATTCGTACCAATTCTTTCACTTTATTGGTACTTGCTGATGCTGTTCCTCCAGCATCCATATCGTAGAAGTCGATTAAATCCCTCGATGGGATACGGTCAACTTGATTGATGTTGAACGATTGAAAATAATCAAAAATATACTGTTGAATACCGGCTGTATAGACATCGGTTTGTTTGAGTGTGTCAATTTGAACAGACCCTGTCCCATCTAAGCGGATGCCCACAACTAAATAGAGTTTACCTATTTCGAAATAATTATATTGCGATTTGACATGATAAACATAACCTATTTTCTCGCCATTTCGATTAAATACTTCTTGAAACGTGTGAATTAAATCAAACTCCTGATTCCCTGTTGGTATTTCATTAACTAGGGTTGCCTGTTCTTCAATTCTTACCACTTCTCCAAATAAACGATCATAGGTTGTTTTGGGAACGCTTGAATCATAAATCCATAAAAATGCAATCCCAATTACCATTAGCACTAATGTGTTGATGATTAACCACAAGTTTTGTCTTTTCATGACCATTGTCCTCCTAAAGCTTCTAAAAGCATCTGGATGAGATTTGTCGAGTTGGTGGCTCCTGTTTTCAAATCAGAATCCGAAACGAAGGACTGAATCTGAATTCCAGTTAGACTGTTGATAAGATCAATTCCTTTGCCATAAAAGAAATCGCTCTTTGTGTGCCCATAGTCATCTTTCGGCATCAAGATGCCCAAAATGACACCTTCATTACTCAACGCGACATAAAGGTTAATGGCGCCTTCGTTGTCATCATAATACTTTGCCGATCCCCTCAAATGGTAATAAGACCCAATCAATGACCCTGTGCTATCTTGAATCAATTGTTTCGAAAGGATGAGACTAGTTGGCACAAAACTACTGTCGTCTATGCGTTGATAGCCTTCTCCATACCACGCGATAAGTGGATCAGATGGGGCGATATCCAGTTTCGAAAACGATAAGGCGATATCAGCAAACATTTCTTTTACGGTGTCTAAACTTCCTGTTGCTCCAGCTACCAAAGTTCCACTTGGCTCGATACGGCTAATTGTGCTACCCACATAGAGGCTGAGGTTTTGTCTCGTTCCATCCGCGAGATAGGTCTGAACCAACTCTACAAAGGTCGCACCGAGAATCTTTCCTTGTTCGTTTAAACTGACCACGATTCTCATTTGTCCGTATTTATTTGTCTTGAATGATTCAAAAATGTAACCCAGCACATTGCCGTTTGCATCTTTTCCAACCACTTTGCTGATGATCGATTGGGGATCTTGAGAAACATCGAGTTCCTCGAAACTTTCTATCCCTGGCAAAACGGTTTGATACGCTTCAATTTTTGCCCGATTGATGTTTGCTTCAATGATAGGTTCTGTAATGGCATTAACTACACCGATAAATAAACCCATAACTAAAGCAACACACGTTAATACAAAGGTGTAATGAAACATCGGTTTTTCAAATAGCTTCTTCATGATACTGCTCCTCCTACTCCAAAGAATACGACGAGTGCCATAATCACCATAACAACGGCATATCCAACAATAAAACTTGGACGAATGCGATTGGTAGACCATTTAAAGTAATCAATGAGCGGAACGAACATATTGGCAAAAAGAATCGCGAAAGCAACCCCTTCAGGATACGCGCCAAATAGGCGAATGAGAACAACTAGAATGCCCACTAAAAGACCATAAAGCCAGCGTCCTGGTCGGGTGATAGGCGATGTCACTGGATCGGTCACCATAAATGCAGCGCCAAACAAAATTCCACCAGAAAACACATGAAACAAGACGAATTCTAACGTTTGTCCTGGATAAAGTCTCCATCCAGCAATGGCCATTAATACGATGAAGGATCCTAATGTTGAAACGACAACGCGATAGTCTGCGGATCTGCGAATGAGCAAATAGGCTAATCCAATTAAAATTGCTAGTCCGCTAATCTCGCCCATAGCGCCTGGGATATTGCCAAAAAATAAATCTGATATTGTGTAACTGTTTAATATTTGAGGAAACCCTAAGCCGCTTCTAACCGAAGATAGAGCTGTTCCTCCTGCAATGATATCAACACCTTCATAGGTACCCGCAAACATATTTGTCAACGCTAAAGCGATGAAAATACGACCAGCAGCTGCGACATTAAAGATGTTTGAACCCAATCCTCCAAACATCATCTTCACAATAACAATCGCAAAAGCGGCCCCCATAATGACAGCGTATATCGGAAGTTTGCTTGGGACAAGTAAGGCAAAAATCACAGCTGACACCGCAGGTGCTGTTATGTTGTTGATGGTGTATGTTTTGTAGCGCGACTTAATTTTATCAAACCAGTGTTCGCTGTTATCGGGTTTTTGCATCATCCCAAAAACAATGGCTTCTAAACCTACCATCACAATAATTGAAACCAAGATACGAATGATAGCATCTCCGCCAAATCGATAAATTGAGAACATGACCACAGGGATGAGTGCAATCAAGACATCTATCATCATTCTTTTGGTGCTGATATCCTTTCGGATGTACGGTCCTGTTTGTTTAACAAATTGCATGATGATCGCCTCCTATTTGCTCGCAAATCGCTTGCCAGATCGCATGTATTCTGTCAAGTGAATCTTTGAAGGACACACGTATGAGCACAATCCGCACTCGATACACTTGTTAACATCTAAAGCTTTTAATGTGTCTTTATCCCTTATTTTATACGCATTCATAATTTGGACGGGTTGAATTTGGACGGGACATGAATAGACGCACGATGCACAATGCACGCAAGGCTCTTCAACTAAAACCTCTTCGTTGTTGACAATGAAACTGGTCGTAGTGTGAGTCATAACGACATCGTCTCGTGTGACATTCGTTCCCATAAATGGACCACCCAAAATGAGTGTTTTTGGAATATCTGGGTCGATATATCCTCCAGCAATCTCAATTAGATCCGTTATCAGTGTCCCAATTCGTGCTCTAAAGTTTTTATTGTGAATACCGTTTCCGCTGATCGTAAACAATCTTTCTAAAACCGGCATTCTTTTCTTGACTGCATTGAAAATGGATTTCAATGTGGAGACGTTAAAGTTTAAAACACCATATTTCGATAAAAGTTCACCTTGAGGAATCTTAATTCCCAATGCGTTTTTAATCATCGGAAGTTCCCAGCCTTGGGGATAAAAATTGCCCACTGGGATGATTTCTATTTGGTATTGCGTAAATTCTTTCAAAGCCAACTCTAATCGTTCATGGATGGCCTTGTATTTCTTTTTAATGGCAATTACGCCTCGTTTTGCCCCAGAAGCCTTCATGGCGTAGACGAGACCCATGATAACTTCTCTAGGCGAATTCATCATCAAACTGTAATCCGCTATAAGATTGGGTTCACACTCAACCCCGTTAGCAATGACCACATCGATGATGTCATTGGTTTGGAATTTGACATAGGTTGGAAATGCCCCTCCACCTAATCCGACCAAACCAGCGTTTTTAATGATATTAATATAATCTTCTTTTGTTAACGCTTCGATTTCCTCATCGGTTCGATCAACGACAGATTCATGAAGTTCATACTTCCCATCGTTTTTAACGATAAGACAATCGACCGGTTTGCCGCTTTGATCCACGTGCTTTTCATAACCCACGACTTCGCCACTTACTGTAGCGTGCATCGGTTGTTCAAAAAAAGCGCCTTTTCGCGTTCCAACCACTTCACCAACTTTGACAAATTGTCCCCCAATTACACACGTTTCTCCTTCTGGACAACGCGCGCTTGTTACTGGGTAATAAAGATATTGGGCATCTAAATGATGCAAGATTGGCAACTCTTTAAGTTCTTTTTTTCCATCGGGAATGTATCTTGTTTTTGCTATCATCGTTAAACCTCTATCTTATATAATGGGAACTTCAACGTTAACGCCTTGACTTCCTCATTGATTCTTTCCAATACGTCTGGATTGTCTTTGTTTGCTAATGTTTGATCAATCCAGTTGGCAATCATAATCATTTCGGGTTCTTTAAATCCTCGCGTCGTTGTTGCCGGTGTTCCTAAACGGATGCCGCTCGCATAAGCTGGTTTCTCTGTGTCGAATGGGATACCATTTTTATTGCACGTGATGCTGACCTTATGCAAAATGTTCTCAGCATCTAAACCAGTAATCCCTAATTTGTGTTTGACATTGACGAGCATCAAATGGTTATCGGTTCCTCCGGAAACCACAGGATACCCTAATCTCATTAATTCATTGGCCAATGTTTTGGCGTTTTTAATCACCTGTTTTTGGTAGTCAACAAATGCATCCGTTAAGGCTTCTCCAAACGATACTGCTTTGGCTGCGATAACATGCATAAGGGGACCACCTTGAACACCTGGGAAAACGGCTTTATCAATCTTTTTAGCGATTTCCTTGTCATTGGTCAGAATGATTCCGCCTCTTGGTCCTCTTAACGTCTTGTGTGTGGTTGATGATACGGCGTGTGCGTAAGGAAGAGGCGATGGATGCAATCCAGCAGCCACAAGTCCTGCGATGTGCGCCATATCCACGTGAAGGTAAGCTCCAACCGCATCGGCAATTTCTCTAAACCGTTTGAAGTCGATGATGCGAGAGTATGCACTTGCTCCAGCGATAATGAGTTGGGGCTTTTCTCTTTTGGCGATTTCTAAAACTTGATCATAATCAATTTGCTCAGTGTTTTTATCCACTCCATAGAACACTGCTTCATAAAATTGGCCTGAAAAGTTAATTTTAAACCCATGCGTTAGATGACCGCCTTCTGCCAAAGACATGCCAAGAATTTTCTCGCCTGGTTTCAGCAACGCTTGATACACGGCCATGTTTGCTTGGGATCCAGAATGTGCTTGAACATTCGCATAATCCGCTTGAAACAATTTCTTCAATCGCTCGATGGCGACTGTTTCAATCTCATCAACAAACTCACAGCCCCCATAATATCTTTTCTTCGGATATCCCTCTGCATATTTATTGGTCAAGATTGATCCCTGTGCCTCAAGCACAGCGGTGGATACAAAATTCTCAGAAGCAATCAATTCAATGTGTTGCTCCTGACGGTTTTGTTCCTTTTTGATAATTTCCTCGATCATTGGATCGACGCCTTTTAGACTCATTTCATCCTCCTGATTAATTCCTTTTTTTATTATAACATAATAAACGTGATAAAAGACAGTTTTCCCCGAAAAGAATCCCGTCTTTTTGTTGAATTTCACATAATGTGTGGATTAAATCACGCCTTATATAGAGACATTATGAAATACATCTTGAACATCGTCCAATTCGTCTAACATGGACATTAACTTGTCAAATGTTTCCTTCTGCTCATCGTTTTCTAAATCCGTGTACATGATGGGAAGCCACATAATTTCATCGGTATCAAACTCGATATTTGGATGGGCCTCCATAATCGCCGTTCGTATATTGTTGAAGTCGCTTGCGTTTCCATAGATGGTAACTTTATCGTCTTCTGTTTCAATATCGGAGGCATCGATATCGTTATTGACCAAGATATCTAATACCTCATCTTCTAAAAGTCCTATTACCGTGATGACTGCCGTGTGATTGAACTGATGCAAGACGGATCCTGAAATGCCCAGTTTACCTCCTGTTTTTGTGAAACAGTTTCTCACTTCTGCAATGGTCCGATTGACGTTATCCGATAAACATTCAACGATAAACTGTGAATTTCCAGGCCCAAATCCTTCGTATCGAATGGCTGTGAACGCTTCTCCTGTTCCGCCTTTCGCTTTATCGATGTTTCGCTTAATGATATCGTTTGGCACTTGTTCTTTTCGTGCCTTTTCAATGATTCTTTTTAATGTGCTGTTGGTATCTGGATCGGGTGATCCCGCTTTGGCGGCCATATAAATCTCACGACCGAACCGAGCATAAAGCTTGCTTTTAACTCCAGCGGTTTTGGCCATAGCGACCTTTCTAACTTCAAATGCTCTTCCCATTTTCATCACTTCCTTTATTGTCAAATATCTCTTCGTATTTTTCTATCGATTGCTGTATTATCTTTTTCGCAATCTCTGGTCCTTCGATATCCAAAATGTATGTCTTTTTCCCTTCAAGCGATTTATACACTTCAAAGAAATGCCCCATTTCAGTTAATAAGTGCGCTGGCAAATCGTTAATATCCTTGTATTGATTCAAAGATGGATCACCAAAAGGAATTGCAACAATCTTTTCGTCAATCTCGTCAGAATCCACCATCTTAATGACACCAATCGCATAACACTGAACCAAAGACAGGGGTTCAATATCTTCTTGACACAGGACCAAAACATCCAGTGGGTCGTTGTCACCTGCGTATGTTCTTGGAATAAATCCATAGTTGGCAGGATAATGCGTCGATGTAAATAAAATCCGATCGAGAATGATCATACCGGTTTCTTTATCGAGTTCGTATTTTTTTTTGCTTCCTTTAGAAATTTCAATACACGCGACAAAGTGATTGGGTTTGATTCTCTTTGGATCGATGTCGTGCCATATGTTCATGTTGATGTCCCCTTTTCATGTTTCTATTTTAGCATTAAATCATTAAAAAACACCCTGTTGCGGGTGTTTCTTACCATATCTCTATTGGTTTTATTGTCTATCGTTGGCTTCATCAAACACCGCACTGTCAATTATAGCAATCAATGGCTAGAATGTAAAGCCTTTATACAACAGTCTTTTTTAGGTGTTTTTGATAAAGGAGATACGTATTTTCTAAAAGCGCGTTGATTGTCATGGGTCCCACACCACCTGGCACAGGTGTGATATAGGAGGCCACGCCTTGCAAACTCTCAAAATCGACATCCCCTACCAGTTTGTCATTGACCCGATTCACACCAACATCAACGATGATAACACCCGGCTTAACCATGTCTCTAGTCACTAGATTGGGTTTTCCAGAAGCGACAACAAGCAAATCAGCTTTTGACGTGTGCGTTTTTAAATCTTTTGTTTTTCGATGGCATACAGTGATGGTCGCGCCCTCATCCATAAGAAGGCGAGCGATAGGAAATCCAACGATATTGGAGCGTCCAATAATGACAGCATCCATCCCCGATACCGTTATTCCATAGGCGGATAGCAAGGACATGATTCCTTTAGGTGTTGCGGGCTGAATGCCGGGTTTCCTTTGGTAAAGATACCCTTGATTAATGACATGAAACCCATCCGCATCTTTGTCTTTTGCGATGCAATCAATCAATCGTGATTCATCAAGGTGTTTTGGAATAGGCAATTGAAGAATCATGCCATCAATGGTTTCATCATGATTGAGGGACTCAATGTGATTGGCGAGATCAGTTTCATTAATCGATTCATCCAATTGGATCAGTCGATGATGAATACCCACGCGTTCACACGCTTTCAGCTTCCCTTTAACATAAGACATGCTGGCCGGTTGTTCTCCCACCATGATAATGGCAAGACCCGGTGGTCGATGATACAACTGAACATCTTTTTCTATGCGCTCCTTGAGAAGGAGATTGCGTTCTTCAGCCGTTTTTCTTCCATCTAATAGCATCAAAAATCCCTCCTAGTTTAATAAATTTCCCTCATCATCAACTTTCATCGATAACGCTCTTGGTTCAGCGTTAAGGCCCGGCATAACCATGATTCCTTTGGTTAATGCCACTAAAAAGCCAGCTCCAAGTGATGGTCTAATTTCGCTGATCTCCAGTTCAAAAGGTTCCGGAAGCCCTTTAATAGCCGGATCTCCTGTTAAGGATAAAGGTGTTTTCGCCATGCAAATCGGTAAATCCCAACCGAATTTTCGATAGGACTCCAATTGTTTTAATGCTTTTTTAGAAAAGACGACCGATGAAGCGCCGTACAGGGTCTTCGCAATAGTCTCAATTTTTTCCTGTAGAGAGGATGTGACTTCATAAAGCGGCTTAATTGTTGAAGCCGACTCAACTTTTTGCACAACGATTGTGGCCAAGTCAGTCATTCCTTCTCCACCTTTAGCGAACCCTTGACATAAGGCAATATCGTGTTGGTTTTTCTTTGCCCAATCCATTAACGCGTTCACTTCATTTTCTGTATCTTGATAAAAGTGGTTGACAGCAATCACATAAGGAAGACCAAACCGGGTGATGTTTTGAAGATGCTTGTCTAGCAAAGGAAGGCCCTTCATCATCGCTTCAACGTTCTCGTTTTCATAGGCCTCTAATCCGCCATGAGATTTTAGAGCACGGATGGTTACAACCACCACAACTGCATCAACATTTTTTCCTAAAACCGGCATTTTCAAATCAAGAAACTTCTCCATTCCCAAATCAGCGCCAAACCCAGCCTCTGTCACGGTGTAATCTCCCAATTTTAAAGCCATTTGAGTGGCTAAAACTGAGTTGCAACCATGAGCGATATTCGCAAATGGCCCAGCATGAACAAATGTTGGAATGCCATCAATGGTTTGAACCAAGTTGGGGTTTAATGCATTTTTAAGCAATAAAACCATCGCATCGGCTCCACCTAAGTCTCTAACATAGACAGGTTCTTCGCTTGAGTTATAGCCAATCAAAATTCTATTAATTCTATCTTTTAAATCCTTTATATCCCTTGATAAGGCCATAATCGCCATAATTTCGCTTGCAGCAGTTATAATGAAGCCATCCGGCCGCTGTGCGGTTTCGATGGACCTTAAATTGCGATCATTCATGTCCATGGTTCTTTTCCATGTAACGGTCTTTAAGTCCAACTTATTGCCTTGAAACATGTGGTTATCGATTAAAGCGGAAAGCAAGTTGTTAGCCGATGTAATCGCATGCATGTCGCCAGTAAAATGAAGATTGATTTCCTCGCTTGGAACGACGATGGATTTTCCACCCCCTGTTGCGCCACCCTTCATGCCAAAAACAGGACCCAAGCTGGGTTCTCTAAGGGCTAAAACAGGATTTTTTCCAATCTTTTTCAACCCTTGGGTTAGCCCGATTGAGATGGTGGTCTTTCCTTCTCCAGCCGGTGTTGGGTTGATGGCTGTCACTAAAATAAGTTTGCCGTTGGGTTTATTTTCCAGTCTTCTCAAAATAGAGATGTCTATCTTAGCCTTATCATGGCCATACGGAATGCATTCGTTTTCAGTAATCCCAATTTTTTTGCATAACACTTGAATATTTTCCATGTCTTCACCTTCGTTTTCTTATCTTCATGGTCATTATAACATAAACCCTTCTATCCTTAGGCGTTCTTGCATGTGTGCACGAAAAAATAGACACCTTTTTCAAAGTGTCTATTGAGCGATTAAAGTTCTAAAATCGATTTGATTCTTTGTGGAAGTCCTTCGATTTCACGTAGTGACAAACTGCATAAAGCGAATCGTACCCCACCATTCATTGGAACACCAAAAATTCGATGCTCTGCAAGTTTGAGATAATCTTTGTCTGGGTCCTTCGTTAAAACCACAGTATAAAAACCGCTTCTAAATGGATGTGTCTTTAGTCCGATTTCTCTCGCTTGAGAAATAAATGATTGACTACGTTTTTGAACCAATGTGTTAATTTTATCAAGATCTTTTAAAAACGATTCACGGTAGGTTTGAGTTGCCATTTTGTTTAGAAGTTCAATGGATGCTGTGGGTGTTGCTGACCATGATCCTCTTGCTTCATTGACAAACTTCATATGAATGGATTTAACAAGGTTTTCATCTTTCGCCAATATAATGGCTGCCCCTAAGCGTAACCCATATGATCCAAATGTTTTTGACCCGCTGAACGCAATAATTGTGGTTACGTGCTCTTTGAGTTTCGGTAAGAGTCGCATTTTGGCGCGATTATCACTTTCGTGTGAATAATCCAAATACGCTGTGTCATAAAGCAAAACCAAATCGTTTCCGGTTTGGTCATTTAAGATGTCCAAAATGCTCTCAAATTCGTATTCACTTAACGTAAATCCTGTCGGATTATGGCAGGGATCGTTAATGACAACAACGATTTGTTTTTGTTTTTGTCCCAACTCTGCCAAGCGGGTTCTAAATGACTGCAAGTCAAACCGATCACCATCGAATAATTTATGCTCGAATACATCGATTTTGGCACGATCGGCAAATCGTTCATACTGCCACCGAATATCTGAAACAAACACGCTTTCTCCTGGTTTTGTAAAAATCGAGAATGTGGACGCTACAGCACCGCTGCCACCGGGTGTTGCACAGGCTTGGATATAAAACGTTTTCCTTACGTCATCCTCGTATTGCCCTAAGACCCATCGAATAACATTCGTTTTGAACGTTGGTCCGCCATCAACCGCTGGGTAAGGCAAAATCTCCCAATCCGTTAGTTCTTTGATTGCTTTTGATACCGTTGGCATGCCGCCGATGGATTTATCCTCATCGTAGAACATGCCAATGGATGCATTGATAACGTCGTTGTATTTTTTGGACGCTTCAATGGCATCTTTTGAAATCTTTAAAATATCTACTGCCACGTTAATCACCTCTATGTTCATTATAAATGAAATCATCTAAAAACATACACATTAAATACAACCAATGTTTATTTTCATGCTTGGTGACAAGAATGATATGAATATGTCCTTTGATGTATCCAAGTCGAATTTGTGCTGCTGCTGAATTTGCTTTCAAGAAGAGTTTTTGACCGTTTGTCTTTTCCGATGCCTCAAGAGATAGAATCAATGTCACTTGATCCTTATCAACCAGCGTTTTTTGAACGCCTATCTTTGCTGAAAGCTTTTTAAAGAGTTTTTCATACATGTATAAAATAAGATCTGGGCTTAAGGATCCAAAGCGATCCACCAGTTCATTTTTCAAATCCTCAATGTCGCTTAATCGATTGATTTGCGCGATTCGTTTATGAATTTCAATACGAACCGTGTCTTCAGAAATGTAGTTGGGATCAATGTGTCTATCGGCGTAAACATCGTCAATTTTGTCATCTTTAGGGCGCTCTAATGATTGCCCCGTCACGGCTTCTTCTAACAGTTTCATGTAAAGCTCAATCCCTACAGAATCGATAAACCCAGATTGCTCAGGGCCCAAAATATCCCCTGCTCCCCTAATGGATAAATCCTTCATTGCGATTTTGAATCCGCTGCCAAGGGCCGTGAAGTCTTGAATAGCCGCCAATCGCTTTTGCGCTTCATCGTTCATGTTTTTAAAGGCCTCATACATCAAATATGCATAAGCTATCTTATCACTTCTTCCGACGCGTCCTCTGATTTGATATAGCTGAGCCAAGCCTAATTTATCCGCATCATGAATAATCAAGGTGTTGGTGTTAGGAATATCAACGCCTGTTTCAATGATGGTGGTTGAGACTAATACATCGTATCGATGTTCAATAAAATCGCTTAAAACCGTTTCTAGTTGATCACGTTGCATTTGGCCATGGGCGTAAGCAATTTTAGCTTCTGGAACCATTTGGGAGAGTTTGAGTACCATGGCCTCAATGCCTCTTACGGTGTTAAAGAGGTAAAAAACTTGTCCACCTCGTGCAATCTCGCGATTAATCGCTTCTTTAATCAATGCGTCGTGTCGCTCAACTACATACGTTTGAACAGGGTATCGATTTCTGGGAGGGGTCTCAATCATCGATAGGTCTTTAAGCCCCATCATCGACATTTGAAGCGTTCGAGGGATGGGAGTCGCTGAAAGGGTCAATGTGTCGACGTTGTTTCTCAACTCCCTTATTTTTTCTTTGTGTTCAACACCAAATCGTTGCTCCTCATCAATGATGAGAAGCCCTAAATCTTTGAACTTGACATCCGATGATAACAAACGATGGGTTCCGATAACCACATCTACAAACCCTTTTTTCAATCCTTCAATTGTCTCTTTTTGCTTTTTCGGGGTTACAAAGCGACTGAGAAGAGCCACATTCGCCCCATACTTGTCAAAGCGCTCTTTAAATGTGTAGTAGTGTTGTCTAGCCAATACCGTTGTTGGAACGAGGTAAAGCACTTGTTTCGCATGAAGAACCGCTTTGAAGGATGCTCGAAGAGCCACTTCTGTTTTTCCAAACCCTACATCGCCACAAATTAGACGGTCCATGGGTTTGTTTTGTCTCATATCGTGTTCGGTATCTAATATGGCTTTTTGTTGATCGATGGTGACATCGTATGGAAAATCGCGATCAAAGGCTTGCTGCATCTCATTTTCCCGATCAAATGCATACCCCGTGCTTTGCTGACGTTCAGCATAAAGCGCAATCAGGCGATCGCTTAGATCTTTGATTTTCATGCGTACACTGGCTTTTGTTTTTGACCACTGCTTGCCCCCTAATTTAGAAAGTTTGGGTCTAATCCCGTCGTGGCTGCTGTACTTAAGAACCATATCGATTTGATCCATTGGCACATAAAGGGCTTCTTCGTTCGCATAAACGATATGAAGGTAATCTTTTTTAATGCCTGATAACTCCATGGTTTTCAATCCCATGTATTGCCCAACTCCGTATTCGTAGTGAACAACAAAATCACCAAACGATAAATCCTCAATGGTTCTTATCTTGGTGGTTTGGTTCAATACGCTACGATACTTAATTGCGGTACGAACGCGATGTGAGAAAATTTGTGTCTCATCTGCAACATACAGCAACTCATTTTTCGATAGAAAGGCCCCATAAATGGGCGATTTTAAAACATAGATGCCGGGGGCATCCTCATATGTCAGTTGATAGTAAATCTTCTTATCCTTGAAAAATTTGATTAACTCGTGGTAATAATAGTCCGTTGGAACCGATAAAATCCGTTTATAGGAGGGCAGTTCCGCTAGATCCATGGCTAATAATGGCAGATTTCCTTGATAAAGGTTAATCGATGAGACACCAAGATCAATCGCCTGATCCGGACTATTCAGCCCCAAAGTGTCGATTTCAATGTGAGGAACCTTTAATTGCTCCAAAAGATCAATCCTAAAAGGAATTTCCAAGAAATTGGACCCTCCCATTGAAAAAGCATAGGTTTCCAAATCGCTTTTCATGGACGCTTCATTTACATGCATTTTATGAACATCAATTAAAATCACTCGTTTGTCATGAGCAAAATCTAAAACCGTGGTTTTTTGATCGTTGAAAAAGGGTATGTAAAGCCCCAAACCGTCTAATCTTTGTCGATTCTTGATGTTTTCAAGATCTTTCTCGAATTTTTCTTTTTCTCGATTGGATAATGTTCGATTGGCGAAGAATTGTTCGATTTTATGAACCGCTTGATCCAGCATCTGATGGGTATAAAACAGTTCATTGGTGGGTGCAATCTCTATGGTGTCGATTGCCGCATAAGAACGTTGTGTCTCAATGTCAAACGCTTTGATCTGTTCTAATTGATCGCCAAAGAAATCCAGTCTAAAGGGGTGCTCATGATTCAAGGTATAAACATCGAGTATGCTTCCTCTGACGCTGAACTCCCCCGGCTTTTCGACGGTATAGGTCCGTTGATAACCGCTATTAATCAAAAACTCTATCAATTCATAAACATCGTAACTTTCTTGAGCGCGAACATGCTTAACTCCGAGGGTATAATCCTCGGGCGTAAGCTGACGCTGACACATGCCTTGAGCGGTTGTTACCACAACAAACGGGTCTTTTGTTAGAAGTTGTTTAAGGGTATAGATGCGCTCACTTCTAAATTCTGGACTGCCTAATGCCATAATCGCGGTCAGTGTTTGATCTACAGGATAAAACAAAACATCATCTGGATTCATCAACTGCCCAATAACATCGTAATATTTTTGTGCCTCATAGAGATTAGCAACGACAACAAAAATCGTATGCTTTCGGGTCAAAAAATCGTTGACAATCAGATACGCATTATACGATTCTTGCGACGCTTTTAAATACGTAACCCGTCGTTTAGAATCAAAGATATTCTTTTCTTTTAATTGGCTTAAAATGTCAATCATGGGGTTCCTTGGAAATGAAAACCCAAACTCATGTTTGGGTATTATATTGTGTCATAATGTCTTTATAGGGAATGGATTTGATAAAGGATAAAGCACTATCAGCAGCATGTTGAATGGCGATTTGGATTGGAACGATTTGATCCTTTTCAAATTTTCCTAGAACATAGTGATCTAAGGGTATTTTTCCTTTAAAATCAATGCCAATCCTTACCCGTTTAAACTGATGATCGCCTAACACTCCAATAATGTTTCTCAACCCATTATGTCCGCCGTGTCCGCCTTTTTCACGTAACCTTAATTTTCCTGTTTCTAAATGAATATCATCAACAATGACTAAGAGATCGTCGATCGAAATCGCATAGTATTTCATCGCTTTGTGAATGGCTTCTCCTGAAAGGTTCATATATGTGGATGGTTTCATTAAGCAACAGCGGTTTCCTTCGAAGGTCGTTATGGCCATTTCGGCATCAAATTTTGACTCATATTTAAATGGTAACCCCAGTTTAGTGGATAAGGCATCTAAGACTAAAAACCCGACATTATGACGGGTGTTTTGATATTTCGGACCTGGATTGCCTAATCCGACAATCAATTTCATTTATGTCCCTCAGGATGGGCGATTTTATCAAATATTTGGCTAATCGGTTCATCTTTAACAATATGAAGAATGGATTGTCCTAAAAGTGGTCCTATGGATAATTGTTTAATTTTGGCAGATGCCTTGTCTTTTGTGAGCATAATCGTATCTGTCACGACAACTTCGGTAATGCTTGATGCATTAATCCGTTCAATGGCTGGATAAGAGAAAACAGCATGCGTCGCTGCTGCATAAACACCGATTGCACCTGCTTCAATTAACGCTTCAGCTCCGGCACAAAGTGTACCAGCAGTATCGACGATGTCGTCTACCATAATCGCAATCTTGTCTTTGACTTCACCGATGATGTTTTGCACTTCGGCTTTATTGGGTTCCGGTCTTCGTTTATCGATAATGGCTAAGGGAGCATTCAGAATTCTAGCAAACACTCTAGCCCTGGTCACACCACCATGATCCGGAGAGACGACTACCACATTTTCTAATTTTTTATAATACATGAAATAGTCTGCTAAAAGTGGGGCTGCTGGAAAATTATCAATGGGAATATTATAAAAACCCTGGATTTGTGCTGCATGTAAATCGATCGAGATGACACGACTGACCCCTGCCACTTGAAGCATGTCAGCAACCAGTTTAGCGGTGATCGGCTGTCTCGATTTAGCTTTTCGATCTTGTCTCGAATACCCATAATACGGCATGATGACCGTGATGGTCTTAGCAGATGCTCGTTTGAGTGCGTCTGTCATGATAAGAAGTTCCATTAAATGCTCATTGGCTGGTGCAGAGGTAGATTGAATCACAAAAACATCATGTCCGCGTACGCTATCATCAATGTTGACATTGATTTCACCGTCTGCAAAACGGAGCACTTCAACTGAACTCAACTCGATTTTCGCTGCTTTAGCAATTTCCTCGGCAAGTGGTTTGTTTGAACTCAAGGCAAACAGCTTGATTTTTCTTCCTTCAATGATTGACATGGACTTAAAGTCTCCTTTTACGTAGTAACCCGATACCATTATACATGAAATCAATCAATATAACTGCTTTGTTCAAAAAAAAATCCCTTTGCATTCGCAAAAAAGATTTTTATTTACATCGTCTCGTCTAAATCTTATTCTTCTTCAATCGTCTGATTTACCAGTGCGTCTTTATAAGCAGCATCGATTGCATCTTCGATCATCTTGCGCATTTCACCATGAATCGGATGTGCGATGTCTCTGAATGTTCCGTTTGGAGTCTTTTTACTGGGCATCGCAACAAAAATGCCGTTTTCTCCTTCAATAATCCGGATATCATGGACAACAAAACTCTCATCAAATGTGATGGTCGCAACACCTCTAAGCCGGCTTTCGCTGCTCACGAGCTTAACTCTTACGTCAGTAATCTTCATAGTGTCCTCCAAGTCGTTCTCATCCTAATTACCTAAATTATAGCATATAGGAAACAATTATTAAAGTTTTTTTAATTTTTTGACTTTGTTTTGATGATATTCAATCCTAAGCGCTGAACTTCTTCGAAATGCGCATGATAAAGCGGTTGGTGGGAAATGATAAAATGCGCTGATCCACTGCCAGTCATCCTTAGATTGGGGAAAACGTTGGATAATGCAAGGTATGCTGCCTTCACGTTTGGATAGAGACGTTGGGTGGTTGTTTCTAAATCGTTATAGGCCTCTTGAACCAGTGTGTCTAAGTCGTGATTGGCATACGCTTCCACTAAACGATTGAACTCAAATGTTCGTTGGGTGACCACATGATGGTCAAAAACATGTTTTGTGGATACGACTTGATTCGGGATAAAAAGAGTTATGGAAGGGATGTCTAGGGGTTCTAGAAACACGATATGTTCCCCTCTACCGTGAACATAAGCGGGGCGATTGAACAAACAAAATAGTGTATCCGATCCAAGTGACAGTGCAATCTCTTTAAGTTCATCTAACTCTTTGTTGAGCCCCCAAAGACGATTTAGTCCTCTTAGAGTAGCTGCAATATCCGCAGATCCACCTCCTAATCCAGCTCCGATGGGAATGCGTTTAGTTAAGTTAATATGAACCTCTCTATTCACTGAAAATGCGGCTTTCATGGCTGAAACAGCCTTTAAAATCGCATTATTTGGAATGTCGATGTTTGCAGATAGCGACGTTTGATCCGCGTTTTCAAACGTTAACTCGTCGGATAACTCAAGTGGGATCATCATCATGTTCAAATCATGGTAACCGTCTTGTCTTTTTCCGACCACCTCAAGCGCTAGATTTATTTTGGCATAGGCGTGCTCTTTAATCATGATGAAACACCCCAAACAACAGAATAAATTCATCAAGACTGAGCGCTTCGGCTCTCACATCGGAGTTAAACCCGCTTTCAATCAGTTTTTTTTCTATGTCTCCTTTAGGAAGTTGATAAGCTTGATGAAGGTTGTTCATCAAGGTTTTCCGTTTTTGTCTAAAGGCTTCTTTAATCCATCGATAAAACACGTGCGACTGATGATCTGACATGGGTGTATTTTTTTTGACCATGCGAATCACGGCACTATCCACATGAGGTGCGGGTTGAAACAAATGTCTTTTGACATCCATGACTTTCTTGATATCCGTTTGGTATTGGATGAGAATGGATAACGCATTATACGCTTTTGTGTTAGGCTTAGCCACTAATCGCTCCATGACTTCCTTTTGAATCATCAATGTCGCTGATTGAATATTCGGGGTTTCTAAGATCTTAAAGATAATTGGAGTTGTGATGTAATAGGGGATATTTGCAACAACATGCCACGTTTCTTCTTTGTTTAAATCCGCTTCTAGGAAGTCCTGATAAACCATTCTAAGGTTAGGGTGATCTTCTTCTAAACGATCCAAGAAAGGTTTTAACGATTGATCAATCTCATACGCAATGACCTGTTTGGCTTGGCTAGCAATAAAATGGGTCAAGCTTCCTAACCCGGGTCCGATTTCAATGACATGTTTTTGATCAATCTGTGCTTCTGAGACAATTTTCTTTAGAATATTCTTATCCGTAAGAAAGTTTTGTCCAAATTTCTTTTTAGCGTAATGGTTCACCAAGCACCTCAATCATATCTTTCTTATTAATTCCAAATAGTCTAAGTCGTTTTAGTAAAACTTTCGCGTTCGGTTGTCCTATCTCCAAAACTTCACACACCTGTTTTCTCAAAATAGCGCTTTTGGGTGTTCCCATAAGCCCCCATTGGTAAAGATCATAATGGGTGATATCGGTTTCGCGTTGGTTTGATTCCGTTTGAATCGTATCAAGGGCTTTGATTAAATCAGAAACATCCATGTGCTCGATTCCTGTTTTTTTTCCTGTTTTTGATATGGCTTCATTTGATTTGACGAACACATGAGAAACATGTCCTATTTTATTGGAAATAATCCGTCTAATTCGTTCGCCAGCATGATCGGGATCCAACAATAAAACAATATCGTGGGTTCCTTTAAGTTTTTCTAAAAGCGTGAGAACACCATTATCCATCGCTGCTCCATTGGTTGTTAAAACATCCAAATGGGGATAAATCGCTTTAAGCTTGGCTACGTCGTTTTTTCCTTCGACCACCACTACGGTTTGTCTCATCCTTTTCGATAGAAAAACTTGGGATCTTTTTTGGTTCCGCTTTTCATAAGACTTTTAATGATTTCTGACTGCTCCCGAAGCGTAGAGATGGAGTCATCTTCCAGTAATATGTAAATCTTATCGCCTAATTTTTCGTTTTCATCGCGATAGGTTGCATTTTCAACCATTGCATACCCTGTATAATACTGCTTTTCCAAATCAGAGAATTGACTCAAAATCTCTTCGATTGCGCCTTGGTTTTGCGGTGTGTCATTAAGATAACCCCAGATGCGTCGATTTAAAAAATCTTTCGACAACTCCCTTAAGATATCGTCTTTTGAATCAGCAAAACTTGAAATAAGCCCGTTGACATAAAAGTCATCTAACTTGATGTAACTGTCTAAATCGTTCGGATTAATCATCACGCGTCTTAGCGGTTCCACGTTGCCTTGAAACGGGAAATTCGAGAGCAATAAATCTTTAACACGTCGATAGATTTTACTCAAAATAACTTCATAGGCTCTTGAAACGGGGTGATAATAAACTTGCCAGTACATATGGTATCGCGCAATTAAATAATTCTCAATCGCATGAATTCCTGAAATCTTAAAGACCACTTTTCCCTCTTTAATTCGCATGACGCGGATGAGACGGTCCACATCAATATGCCCATAAGCCGCTCCTGTAAAATATGCATCCCTTTCGAGGTAATCCAAACGGTCCACATCCAGTTGACTGGAAATAAAGTGTTGAATGAGTGGGAACGTATCTTCTTTGTTAATGACAGAGGTGACATCACGAGCAAAGTCACTATCAACGGTATCTAAAATGATTCGGATGTCGGTATCCTTGAGGATCAAAGCGGCACCAATTTTTTCATGGTTCACACCAAAAACATCTTCAAACGCATGAGAATAAGCGCCGTGCCCGATATCATGCAACAAAGCGGAGACCAAAAAAAGCAACTTTTCTCGTTCATTTAATGACTCATTGACATCGGGAACTGTCAAAAAACGATTCGCGATTTCATACACCCCTAAACTGTGTGAAAACCGTGAATGTTCGGCCCCGTGAAACACCATTTGAACCCCGGAAAGTTGTCGAATTCGTCTTAATCTTTGAAAAAGAGGGGTATTGATTAAGTGCCTGATTGTTTCGTATTGAACATGGATAAATCCATAAAGTGGATCTTTAAAAACTTGCTCACGCTTCATTTTAATCATGAAATCCTCCTAAGAGAAAAAGTGCCTAACTAGGCACTATTCGTTGATGGTATACGATTTAACTATTTCAACCATATCGCCCGTGTTAAGTAAAAACGCACTGGCATCATCGGTATCCAAATGGCAATCCAAACTAAAGGTTGGGTGAACACGGCACAGCACTTGATCTAAAATGCCCGGCTTAATGCCCCCTACTTTTAAACTGACCACTTGACGGTCAACAATACCGTATTTTTTCGCATCCTCTGGTGAAAAATGGATATGGCGATCGGCAATGATGACACCTTCATGAATTTCCACTTGCCCTTTGGGGCCAATGAGGATGGCACCACCGGTTTCTTTAATATCGCCGGATGAGCGAACAGGCGCTTGAAACTTATAGCGAATGGCATCGCTTTGCGTGATTTCAAGTTGTGTGGCTGGACGGACAGGTCCTAAGATACGGACGCCTTCCAATTTTTTTCCAGATGGGCTAATGACGTCGACTTTTTCCATCGCAGCGTACTGCCCAGGTTGAGATAAATCCTTCATCACGGTTAACGTGTAATTAGGGCCAAATAAAGTTTCCAAATGCTCTTTTGATACGTGAACATGGCGGCCGGAAATGCCTACAGGGATTAGTTTCATAATGTTCCTCCTACATACGAAATGATTATATCATTTTTTAGATGCGTTTTCAACGACATATGATAGAATAAAAACAAAGAAAGAGGTGTTACAATGTCAAGCGTTTTTTCAAAAATCATCGCAAGAGAAATTCCTGCGCATTTTGTGTATGAGGATGATCATGTTGCTGCCTTTTTAGACATCGCTCAAACGACCAAAGGGCATACCCTCATCGTCACAAAAACTGAGTATACCGATATCTCTGAATTGCCAGAAGATGTCGCTGCTCATCTATTTTCGGTTGCTACAAAAGTGTCGAAAGCCGTTCAAAAGGCGTTCCGTGCTAAAGGCGTTAATATCCTTGGAAACAACGGAGCGGTTGCAGGCCAAACCGTCTTCCACTTCCATCTTCACATCATTCCTCGTTACGATGATCGTGATGAATTGACAATCCGTTTAAAAAACAATCATGGAAATGTCAATTATTCCGATTATAAAGAAAGAGCGGAAAGCATCAGAGAGGCTCTATTGTAAACAAGACCCCGCCCTCGACATTATCAACCTTCAAAACTAGGTTAAAATGTGTCATGGTTTTTTGAGCAATACTCATCCCTAGCCCAAACTGACCTTTTTGTCCTTTATGGTAGGGTTTGAATAACTCTTCGATAAACTGCTGACTAATCGGCTCACCATCGTTAAAAAAGGTGAGCTTTTTATTTTTGAGAGTGACCACAATTTTCGATTTTGCATACCTTACGGCATTATCGATAATATTCGAAAATGCGCTATAGAAATTCTCTTTGACACCAAAATACATTGAATCATCCAAGTCCAACACGAACGTGGTATCGGTACGGTATTTTTGGTTGTTAACAACGTTAACAATGATCTCCTTAATGAGCACTTTCTCATAATCCAAATCGGTTTTTAAGTATTCCAATTTGGATAACTCAAGCAGTTGCTTGACTTTTTGATTGAGCATATCCGCTTGTTTAACGATGACATGCGCTTCGCTGCTGTCACTAACCCCATCTTTTATAGCTTCTGCATACGATTGAATGACGGCGATGGGTGTCTTAAAATCATGAGAGATGTTTTGCAACATTTCCTGTTTAGTTTTTTCACTTTGCTGGATCTCTTGTCGCATCTTTTCGATGGTTCTTGCCAAATCCGTTATTTCATCATTGCCATCAATATCAATGGGAATGCGGTATTCATTGGCTGTTAGCAAGGCGACTTGTCCTTTTAGTCGTTTAACTCTAGAAACGGTAATCGATGACCACATCAAAATGATTAGGTTTCCTAATAAAACTAAAGCAATAAAACTGATTTGCACCACCATGTTAAAATTATTCCCTAAAGCGCGGATGTATGCATCGCCTGTAAACACGATAATCATGCCACCGTCTGGCAATCGGTCCACAAAAAACGTGTATTGTGTCCCCTTTATCGTATCAATTTTCATGGTTCCTGGCCAAACCATCAATTCGGAAACAAGTCGATTGACTGAATACTGGTTATTGAGGATATCGGTTTGATAGGTTTGTTCAACGCGGCCATTTCGATAAATGATATAGCCGTTATACATGGATTGAGGAGGTCTTGACATGTTGTTTCTAACTTCTTGAAGATACGTTTGAAGTTGAACTTTGTTTTGATCAATCCGAACATCAATGAATAAGCGATTCATCGCAATCAAAAAAACGATGCTCGTCAAAAGCGTGACCACCGTAAACATGATATTTAATTGTGTCGTGAGTTTAACGTCTTTCATAACAGCCTGTATCCGTACCCGTAGATGGTCTCAATCTTTAAATGCGGCATTTTATGTCTTAGGCGTCTGAGTAAATCATCAACAACCCGATCCGAACCGTAATAGTTTTCGCCCCACACATGCTTAAGGATGTCTTCTCGTGCAAAAGGTTTGTTCATGTTCTTAAGGAAAAAGAGAAGGAGTTCAAATTCTTTATTGGTTAGTTCAATCATGTGTTGACCATATCGAATCTCGCGTTTGGTTAAATTGATTTCATATTGGTCATAGACGGCCATTTCGGATGCTTGTGTGGTCGTTCTTTTTAGCACAGCTTTTACTCTTAAAATGAGTTCTCTTGGCGAATAGGGTTTAGCCAAATAGTCATCACTGCCTAACTCTAATCCCATGATTTTATCCAAATCTTGATCGCGCGCTGACGTGAAAATGACAGCCGCTTGGCTGTTGGTTTCTTTTAATGCTTTGATGAGATCGTATCCGTTGATCTCACCTTCTAACATGATGTCTAATATCCATAAATCGACGTCATCATGAAGATGGAGCATGGCTTGTTCGCCGCTTGAAAAAACGGACACTTCATAGCCTTCACGAATCAAATATTTTCGAATGATTTCTGAAAGATCTTTTTCGTCTTCCACATAATAGATTTTCATAGACACCTCGACCATTAAAAAATAAGCGTGCTTTTGGCACACTTATTATAACATAATCTAAAGAGAAGCCGTTAAACGTGTGTTTTTGTGGGACAAATTACACGATGATGTCGGTTCTCATATAGGGAATCAATGCTTTTGGAACACGAATCGTCCCATCTTCATTCTGGTAATTCTCCATGATTGCAATCATGGTTCTACCAATGGCTAAACCTGATCCGTTTAACGTATGGACGAGTTCAGTTTTGCTGTTTTTATCTCGTTTAAATCGAATGTTGGCCCGTCTGGCTTGAAAATCTTCAGCATTGGATATGGAGCCGATTTCTCTATACTTGTTTTGTCCGGGTAACCAGACTTCAATATCGTAGGTCTTAGCCATACCAAACCCCATGTCACCTGTGCATAAGGTGACCACACGATAAGGCAACTCCAATCGTTTGAGAACTTCTTCAGAATGCAAAAGCATCTGCTCGAGTTCATCATACGATGTTTCTGGTTGGGTGAACTTAATCAATTCAACTTTATTGAACTGGTGCTGTCTCAAAATGCCTCGCGTGTCTTTTCCGGCGGATCCTGCCTCTGAGCGAAAGGCTGTGGTAAACGCTACATACCGAAGCGGTAAGCAATCGCCCTCTAATATTTCGTTTCGATACAGGTTAATGGTAGGCACTTCAGCGGTAGGATTTAAGTACCATTCATTGTCTCCGCTTATGACTTTAAATGCATCGTCTTTAAACTTAGGAAACTGTCCGGTTGCGTACATGCTCTTATCGTTGACAATGTAAGGCGGAATGATTTCCTGATAACCGTGCTCAAAGGTATGTAAATCCATCATAAAAGCGATCAATGCACGTTCAAGGCGTGCGCCAAGACCTTTATCCACCACAAAGCGTGTTCCTGTGATTTTCGCTGCTCGCTCAAAATCGAGAATCCCCAGTTTTTCCGCCAACTCAACATGGTCTTTTGGAACAAACGAAAAAATTGTGGGTTTTAGGAACGTACGGACCACAGGGTTGTCTGTGTCATCTTTTCCAACAGGAACGCTCTCGTTGGGTAAATTGGGTGTGACAGCAAGAATGTCTTGAATGCGTTCTTCAACCCAAACAAGTTTTTCATCAAGCGCTTTGATGTCGTCTCCTAAATGAGCAATATCCTTCATTAAGTCGCTTGAATCTTCTCCTTTTCGTTTCATCTCACCAATCTTTTTGGAGGCATCGTTTCGTTTCGCTTTCAATTGATCCGCTTGAAGAATCAATGCTTTCCGCTTATCTTGTAACTCAATTAACTCGTATAGATAGGTAAAATCCCCTTGTCGTGTCGACAATCTTTCAATCACCTTATCTATGTTTTCAGTAACAAATCTCAAATCCAACATCTTTCTTTCCTCCTAAAAATAAAAAAATCCTTAAACATGCTAAGGACGAATAATCGCGGTACCACCTTAGTTCCAAATTGCTTTGGCCCTCATTGACTGTTAACGGGAGGTCCCGGGTGCGATGAACACCACTCAGGAGTAGATTCACCCAATCGCATGATTCGCTTGCACCCACCGCGAACTCTCTTGACATGCCTATTTCGGTTACTATGTTCCTTCTTCGTATTATCTTCATTCTAATTCGAGCCTACTGATTTGTCAAGCAAAAGCAAGGAGAATCGTTTTTTATCTTATTTTGAACCTTTTGAAACCTGATAGGCTCCTAGAATTCCAAAAAGAAATCCAAAACCTGCTAATCCCAATATCCAACCTGATAACGACCCAATGGGTGTATCTCCCATGGGAATCTGAAGAAAAACACTGATAGGGGAAGCCATCATCATGCCTAAGACACCGTAGTAAAAGTGACTCTGGTAGTGGGTTAAAATGGCGTGCATGAGTTTGCCCATCATCACTAAACCAAGAAAGATACCGCCAATGAAAAATGCAAAAGCAGGCAACATCAAGAGAAAAGCAGATCCGTCTAATGACATCACACTTTTAAACAATTCGCTTCCCATCCATAAAAACATGGGGAAAAACCCTATTGCGAGCAAAAGTGTCGATCCTGATAACCCTGGAACGATTAATGCGGTTGCGTATATGAATCCAATCGGAAGCAATAAAGCGATTGGGTCTCCATTGGAATCACTTGATTGATTCAAACTGGATAAACCGATGGTTATCAAAAAAGCCCCTAAGAACACCATTCCATGATGCCATTTGACCGCGCTTTTTTGAATTCGTTTAACAATGGTCGGAACAGAACCCAAAATCAACCCTGCTATGAGGCATGCTGTTGGAAATGGAACATAGTCGAGTAAAAACTGGATTATCATGAATCCTAAACCAAACCCCAGTCCAATACCCACAAGATAAGGCCATATTGAAAGAAGAGATTTAATAGGATGCTTAATCAACCGGTTTAACGCTTCAATGAGTTCATGATACACATTCAGGATGGTGGCGATGAGTGAACCGCTTAAACCTGGAATCAAGCTTCCTAATCCGATGAGAACGCCTTTGAACAGTTTCATTATGTTTTTCATTCATTTCCTCTTTCTGCACACCTTCTATTTCATTTTAACATAACTTAAGTTATCGGAATCTATGCTATAATGAAAAGGGTGATAACATGGATTATGTGATAGAAATTCTGAAATTCATCGTCTTGGGGATTGTCCAAGGGATAACCGAAATCTTTCCTGTTTCAAGTAGCGGTCATCTCACCCTTTTTTCTCACGTTTTTCGCATGAACTTGGATCAACTCAATGTGTTTTTAATGCTCACGAACACAGGTTCTTTTCTGGCCTTGTTCTATTTTTTTAGAAAAGACATTGTGTCGCTTGCAAAAGGAACCTATGGGTATCTTGTGAAGCGCGAAGAACACCAAAAGGAAGATTTCCATGAAGCAATCAAACTTGTGATTGCGGTGGTTCCAGTTGGGGTGTTTGGGGTATTGGTTCGCCATGTGTTACCGAAGGATCTCTTATTTGTTGGATTTATGTTGCTCATTACATCTGGAATTTTATACTATATTTATCGTCAAAGTGTGGCGCATTATCGAAACGAAATCACATTTAAGAATGCGCTCATCATTGGGATTTTTCAAATGTTTGCCATCTTTTATGGTATCTCACGAAGCGGTATTACCATTGCTGGGGGGCTTATCCAAAAAATCAACTTAAAAAAGGTGCTTCGTTTTTCATTTCTTAGCTACATCCTCATCTCCATTCCTGTCTCTATTTTAGGTTTTGTGGATGCGTTTAATGCTCCAGAGGATTCCATTAACATGGTTGGTTATATGCTGGCCTTTGTGTTGAGTTTTATCTTCAGTCTTTGGGCCGTTCACTGGCTATATCATTATGTCAAAGTTAAAAACTTGGTTTATTTTTCTGGTTACTGCTTGGTGGTTGCGATTGTTGCCATTGTTCTTCATTTTCTATAAAAAAAATCTCCGTATCGGAGATTATTTTTTGGAAATTTTTTGGCGATACAAATAATCTGATTGAACAATATCTTTAAGTGAGAATTGCGGAGTCCATCCTAAAATGGTCTTCGCTTTTTGATTGGATGCTACCAACTCTGCGGGATCCCCTTCACGTCTAGGGCCTATCACAGTCTTTAAGGGGGCCAAATCATGAACGGTTTTTGCTACTTCTAGCACACTAAATCCATGGTTTGATCCAAGATTCATCACTTCTGATGATCCATTCTTCATTAAGTGAAGCGCACCGAGCACGTGAGCTTTGGCCAAATCAGAGACATGGATATAGTCGCGAATACATGTTCCATCTTTTGTGGGGTAATCGTCTCCATAAATCACGAGATGGTCCCGAATGCCTAATACGCTTTGAATAGCCACTGGAATCAGGTGGGTTAGCTGATCCTTTCTTAGTCCTATCTCTAATGAGGCATCAGCGCCAGCTACATTGAAGTAGCGGAAAATGACGTATCTAATATCGTGAGCCTGTGCGACCCATTTTATCATTTTTTCACACGCAAGTTTGGTTTCTCCATACGGATTAATCGGGATGGTCAAACTGGTTTCGTCACATACCCCTTTGGCTTCTCCGTAAACCGCTGCTGTCGATGAGAAGACGATGTTTTTAATCCGATTCCTTTTCATGGATTCCAGTAAAACTCGAACACCTTCTACGTTGTTATGATAATATTCTAAAGGTTCTTTTACGGACTCTGGAACAACGATCTTTGCAGCAAAGTGCATGACCACATCAATCGATTCTTGATTAAATACTTGGTCTAAATCCTTTGGATTTCGGACATCCCCCAAATAAAATGCTGCTTTCGGATGGACTAAATCCCGATAGCCTGAAGAAAGATTATCAAAGACAACTGCTTCATGCCCGGCTCGAATCAATTCGTAGACCGCATGAGAACCAATATATCCAGCACCACCTACAACCAATACTTTCATATGAATCCCTCCGTTTCTTTCATTATGCCATGAAATCGTTGTTTCATTTCATTGATTTGTTATTTTAAAACGCGCTCAACGTTTCTAAAAGAGTTTTTATCGGTCACTAAGATATCGGATAACATCTTGAATCGCTTGATGTAATAGAAAATAGAATCCGAGACGTTTTGATCAATGGGTGTGATGATTTTAGGGTCTCTCATGGAGAAAAAATACGCATCCAAAGCCACATCCATCAATCGGTTTTCCATCGCAAACGTAGGCTCTTTGGATAATCCGTGAACCCCAAAATAAGGGCTATTCCCCACGTCTAAGTCGAAAAGTTCCAGTATGGTGCGATACAAATCAGTTTGTCCCCGAACGAGCGTTTGTTCACCCGTTATCATGCCTTTATTTAAACGGATGCCATCAAGATCAATCGTTTCATGGGAAGGTACATAAATCCAAGCTGGGACTTTTTGCAGGTGTTTTCGTGTTTCGATAACGGAGAGGTTTTGATTGAGTAAAACATCTAAATCGCCATTTTTGATGCCTGATCCGTGATCGCTATAGAATACATAAACCGTTTGATCTAAGGTGCGATCATCTTGATAAGGGCCTTTAAAAAACCGTTCAATGACTTGATCCACATAATCGATGTAATTGATATAACGCATCGTAAGTGTTTGAATGAGGGTTGTAAATTGAGGAAACACGTCTGTTCGATCCCCATATGGATCAAACTCATAGGGGGTGTGTGGCATCATGGTGACTGAAAAAATCATGAAAGGATCGTTCCGATTAGCCCATTGGCTTGCCATCGAAAAGGTATGATCCGCTAAATGAAAGTCACTCAACCAAGGGCTATGGTGTGTTTTGCCTGAGACTGGGTCAAAGAGGTATCCCCCTTGTACATCATATCCTTGTTCGATGAAGGTTTCAATGGAATGAAACGCATCAAATTGATAGAGGTTCGGGTACACATAATCGCGATTGTAAAACGTTTGATAATCGCCGTGGATCGCAAGGGTGTGGTATCCTGCTTGTTTAAAAAACAAAGGCAAGGAGTCCAAATCATTTTGAATACTTTCAAGTTCCCAATAAAGATTACGATCGCCCATTGGGTGAAGACCTGTTAAAACGGACAGTTCAGCATCGCTGCTAACTCCCATGCCTACGTTATTGTAAAACTCAGAAAAATAAAATGATTGGCTTAATAAAGCGTTTAAGAAGCGAAATCTTTCGCGAAAAATCGCTTCTTCCAATAAAAATGTGTTTAAGGATTCAAGATGAATCAAAACAAGGTTTCTTCCTTTTAGTAAGCCATGTAATGAATCATCCTTTATAAGGTCTGGATCAACCCATAAGGACTCAATCGCATCCTCCTCATTTAATCGGTTCGAATAGGTATTTCCATCGATGAAATTGGTGTACGATGCTTGATTTTTGTTGTATTCTGAAAAAGCGTTTCTTAATGTTTCGTCGTCATCAAGGTCCAAATAACGGATTAAATCGACATCAAATGGTTTTCCAAAGATTTCACCTAGATAAAAAGGATACACCCCTAATGTCTGGATGGCAAAGGTGCTTTTGACGGAGTTGATGGGCATGGTTTTCTGAAACTCATCAAAATAGGTTGAAACCGATGTGAAAAGCGTCATAGAGACTAAAAGTAAAGCCGAAAGCGCTTTTTGAGCTGTGACTCTAAACTGCATGGTTTTAAGTTGAACGCGATCAGACAGTAGATAAATGAGAAGAAGAATGATGAACGGAAGAAAAACAACAATTCGGTAATACGTGATAATCTCTAATAACGCAGTCAAAAAGGTTCCCATAGCAAATCCGTCTGCTGGATTATTGAAAATTGTGGCTGCAGGGATGGAAAAGGCGGTTCCAAAAAACATATTAAAAATGCCTAACCCAAAGATAAAAATATTTAAAAACAAGGTGAGAACAAGCAATGAGAACATCCGAGCTTTTGCTTTTTTGATGAAAGCAAATAGAAGCGCTGTTGCGATGAATAAAGCTGAAAAATTCCCTAAAAATGCACTGATATCTCCATTTAACGTGTGGGGAAATGGCGCAATATAGCGATTAAGCCGTTGAACGGTCAACATGTACGTATTTAGTATATTTAAAAAGAAAAAGAGCGCGATGTAAAGAAAATAGACGTGCCATTGGTTTAATTTTTTCATGCTTCTTCACCTAAAGACTATTATACACTATGTTTCATCAATTGTTGGTCTATTTGACGATTCCAAGCGTCAAAAAAAGCCAAATCATTGGCTCTTTTCGTTTTTCGCTTAGTTGGTATCAAATAAACTATCGGTATGGATGGTTTCTTTTTCGCTTTCTTCGACTTCTTCTGGGGCTAAATCTGGAGCTTCCATGATTTTTCGATTGGATTCGACATGGAGTTCTTCTTGGGTGAATGTTTCTGTTTCAAATTCCCCATGTTCCCCGTTTTCCTCTTGTCGTGGGACTAGGGCAATCGTCGAAACCATATGATCGGGTCTAAGTCTTATAATTCTTACCCCTTGGGTGGCGCGTTTGGTTTTAGAAATTTGGTCAATGTGTGTTCTTATGACAACACCTTTATCCGAAACAACGATTAAATCTTGTTCCTCGGATACCGTTCTAAGCGTGGATAGGCGTCCATTCTTTTGTGTCACATTAAGCGTCTTAACGCCTTTCCCACCACGAAGTTGTCTTCGATATTCTGCCACTATTGTTCTCTTACCAAAGCCATTTTCGGTTACAACAAGAATTTCTTGTTCCTCATGATCGACAATCGCAACTCCAACAACAACATCGTCTTTCATTAGGTGCATGCCACGCACACCTGAGGTTGTTCGGCCCATGGCTCTAGCGTCTTGTTCGCTAAACCGGATGGCTTTCCCATTGGATGCACCTAAGATGATATCTTTTGTCCCGTCAGTTAATGCAACCGATAAGAGTTCATCATCTTCTCTCAAATTGATGGCATTAATTCCATTGGTTCGAATGTTTTGATATTCATTGATGTGTGTGCGTTTGACAATGCCTTTCTTTGTGACAAACGTGAGGTATTCGTGTTCAGCTTCAAAGTTCTTCACATTGGTAAACGAGGCCAATGTTTCGTCTTTATCGAACTGCAATAAATTGACAATGGGGATTCCTTTAGATTGTCTTGATCCCACTGGGATTTGATACCCCTTAATTTTGTAGACGCGTCCTTTGTTTGTGAAAAATAAATGGAAATCATGCGTAGAGGTCATGGTAATGTGTTCCACGTAATCGTCCTCGTGGACTTTGATGCCTGACATGCCCACACCACCCCGATTTTGGGTTTTGTAATGCTCGACTTTCATCCGTTTGATGTACCCGTTGTTGGTCACTGTAATGATGACATCTTCCACTGGAATCAAATCTTCATTTTCAATGCTTAAATCCTCATGCAAGTTAATTTCAGACATTCTAGGTGTCTTATATTGATCCCTAATGTCGGACAGTTCTTGCCGGATAATGGCATATTTTCGATCATCCGAATGAATGATTTCTTGGTAGTCCGCAATTCGAACGGTGATATCTGTGAGTTCGTTTTCAATTTTTTCAATCTCTAGTCCAGTCAAGCGCTGCAAGCGCATGTCCAAAATAGCTCGCGCTTGAATGTCTGTTAAATCATAGGTGTTAATCAATGCTTCTCTCGCATCTTCGGCTGTTTTTGACTGCTTAATCATCTCAATGGCGTGATCAATATCATGAAGCGCTATGACCAGTCCTTGAAGAATATGTTTTCTTGCTTCTGCCTTGTCTAAATCATACACGGTTCGTCTTTGGATGATTTCAACTTGATGGTCGATATAGTGATGCAACGCATCTCTAAGGGTCACCATTTTGGGTTGTCCTTTAACCAGTGCAATCATGTTAATCCCAAACGATTGTTGAAGTTGGGTGAATTTAAACAAATTATTAAGCATGACATGCGGATTGACATCCCGTCTAAGTTCAATAACAATTCGCATGCCTTTACGGTTGGATTCGTCTCTTAAATCGGTGATGCCTTCGACAATTTTCTCTTTCGCAATTTCAGCAATTTTTTCAATTAATGTCGTCTTATTCACTTGGTAAGGAATGGAGTTGATAATGATGCTATTTCTATTTTTATGGGTCACAATTTCGGCTGTTGCACGAACGGCGATGATGCCTTTTCCGGTTTCATACGCTTGTCTAAGTCCAGTTAGCCCTAAAATTTGACCCCCTGTAGGAAAGTCTGGGCCTTTAATGTGTTCCATGAGTTCAGCCGTTTCAATGTGTGGGTTATCCATGTAAGCCAAGATTCCATCAATCACTTCTGACAAGTTATGAGGTGGAATATTGGTTGCCATTCCGACAGCGATTCCGGTTGACCCGTTAACCAGTAAATTCGGAAAACGTGCTGGCATAACAGAAGGTTCCCGTTCAGATCCATCGTAGTTATCAACAAAATCAACGGTGTTTTTATCGATATCGCGAACCAGTTCACCGGCGATTTTTGACATTCTAGCCTCTGTATAACGCATGGCGGCTGCGCCATCGCCATCGACCGAACCGAAATTCCCATGTCCGTCAATCAATGGCATACGGTAACTGAATGATTGCGCCATGCGAACCATCCCATCATAGACCGAACTTTCACCATGAGGATGGTATTTACCAATGACTTCCCCGACAATTCTTGCCGATTTCTTGTGCGCCTTGTCTGCCGACATGCCTAAATCATTCATGGCATATAAAATCCGACGCTGAACAGGCTTAAGTCCGTCTCTGACGTCCGGAAGAGCTCTTGATACAATCACACTCATGGCGTAATTCAAAAACGACGTCTTCATCTCACTTGAGATGCTGATTTCTTTGATATGGCCTTCTGTGGTTTTAGTGGTGTTGTTATAATCGTCCATGGTCATCTCCTCCTAGACATCAATGTTGCTGGCATATATCGCATTTTCTTGGATAAACGCCTTTCTTGGTTCGACTTCTTCTCCCATCAGCATGGTGAAAATCTGATCGGCATCCATCGCATCCTTAAGCGACACTTGAAGAAGGGTGCGTCTCTCTGGATCCATTGTGGTTTCCCATAACTGCTCTGGGTTCATTTCTCCAAGACCTTTGTAGCGTTGAATCGTAGGTCTTCCACCCATTTCTTCTAGGAGTCTTTGCAACGCTTCATCGGTGTAAACATATTCAACGCGTTTTCCTTGTTGTACTTTATAAAGTGGGGGTTGTGCAATAAAGACATAACCTAAGTCAATCAAGGGTTTCATGTGTCTAAAGAAAAACGTCAGTAGAAGGGTTCGGATGTGCGCTCCGTCAACATCCGCATCCGTCATGATTACAATTTTGTGATAGCGTGCTTTTGTGACATCAAACTCTTCGCCGATCCCGGTTCCTAATGCTTGAATAAGGGATAATATTTCTTTGTTGCTCAAAGCCTTTTCAATTCGAGCTTTTTCTACATTAAGCACTTTACCACGAAGTGGTAGAATGGCTTGGTATTCAGATTCTCTTCCTTGTTTAGCTGATCCACCCGCTGAGTCACCCTCAACAATGTAAATTTCTGAAATAGCGGGGTCTTTGCTTCTGCAGTCAGCTAGTTTTGAAGCGAATCCTAATGCATCAAGAGGGGATTTGCGTCGTGTTGCGTCTCTCGCCTTTTTCGCTGCTACCCGTGCTCTGGCGGCTAATAAGCATTTTTCAACGATGGCTTTTGCGTCTTGGGGATTTTCCATTAAAAACCGTTCAAGGCCATCTCCAAAGACTTGACTTGTGATTTGTCTAACCTCTGGGTTTCCAAGTTTGGTTTTGGTTTGTCCTTCGAATTGTGGGTTAGGGTGTTTTATCGATATAATGCCCGTTAACCCTTCGCGGGTATCTTCCCCTAGGAAGGATTCATCTTTTTTAATAAAGTTGTTCTCAGAGGCGTATTTGTTCAATAAACGGGTCAATGCGAGTTTAAACCCGTCTTCATGCATGCCGCCCTCATGTGTTGGGATATTGTTTGCAAACGAATGGATGTTGGTCGCATAAGAATCGTTATACTGTAAAGCAATCTCAAGTGAAATCCCGTCTACATCTTTTTCGACATATAAAATATCGTGATTGACTTTCGCTTTTCCCGTATTTAAAAATGAAATGTATTCGACAATTCCGCCTTCATAATGGTAGGAATGTGTGACTGGTGTTTCCACCCGTTGATCGGAGATGGTAATACGAATCCCTTTGTTCAAAAACGCGAGTTGCTGCACTCGATTTCTTAAAATTTCATATTCGTAAACTAAGGTTTCATCAAAGACTTGAGGATCCGCTTTGAATGTCACACTGGTTCCCGTATGAATGGATTGGCCGATAATGGTCAAATCTGAAACAGGAAGCCCTCTTTCAAACCGTTGTTGATACCGTTTCTCATCGCGATGAATTTCTACTAAGAACCATTCTGAAAGTGCATTAACCACCGAAGCACCTACGCCATGCAATCCTCCGGATACTTTGTATGATTTTCCATCAAACTTTCCTCCAGAATGAAGGGTCGTTAAAATGGTTTCAACCGCAGGTCTTTTTGTCTTTGGATGAATATCCACCGGAATCCCACGTCCATCATCGGTGACACGAATAATGTTGCCTTCTAGGATTTCCAAAGTAATGTTGGTTGCATATCCTCCCAACGCTTCATCGATTGAGTTGTCAACAATTTCCCAGACAAGGTGATGAAGCCCTCTGGCGCCTGTGCTACCGATGTACATGCCTGGTCTTTTTCGGACCGCTTCTAAACCTTCTAAGATTTGAATATTTTCTGCATTATAGTTTGACATAAGGTCACTCCTTCTTCATGTCGATGATTTGTAGGTGGTCTCCCGTTATTGGGATAGCACTGTTCATGATAATCTGTTGCCCTTTTGGCAACTGGTTTAAAAATAACGCTTGTTTTATGGGATCCAATTCGCTTAATACATCATCTAAAAGCAGACAAGCGGGTTTTGTTGTAATTTCTTCGATTAATTTTAATAAACTGAGTTTGAGTGCGATGACAATCAACCGTTGCTCCCCTTGGGATGCATAATGTTTGGCGTCATGCCCGTTAAAAATGAAACTAAAATCATCTCGGTGCGGTCCTGCGGATGTGGTTTGATTCATAATGTCTGTCTTTTGGTGTTTTTTTAAATGCTTTTTGAAGGCTTCCTCTGTCACGTCGGGCTCATAGACCAAATCGATTGAGTGTTGAGTAAACAACGAATAAACATCTTTCATGCGCTTGTTGAGTCGCTCAATCATGGTTTTCCGTTCATTCATGATGTCTAGCCCAGTTTCAAAGAGTTGTTCTCCTAAAATGTCTAAAAAGGTATAATCGTCTTCGATTTTAATTTTCTTCAACAAACTGTTCCGTTGTTTAAGGATATTTCGATACGTCGTTAATAACCGTATATAGGGTTTATGAAGTTGCATCCATTCAAGATCCATAAACTGTCTTCTTGTTTGTGGCGACCCCTTAATCAGTTCCAAATCTTCTGGGGCGAACATGACCACATTCAAGTGTCCAATGTAATCGCTTAAACGTCTTTTCTCGACGTGATTGATGCTCGCTCTTTTTCCTTTTTTACTCATGACTATTTCATACCGGTTTTGGTCTGTTTTAAGCTTGACTTGTAAAAAGGGTTCTCCTCGTTTTACCATGTCGGTTTCTTCACTGGTTCGATGTGACTTGGTTGTGGCACAAAAATAAATGCTTTCTAAAATCGATGTTTTTCCTGAACCATTTGGTCCGTGAATATAAACAAAAGGCTTTTCGATGTTGATATCAAGTTGCTGATGATTTCTAAAATTTCTGATGGATACTTTTTCAATCATGAACGATTGTGAATTGTTCACGACCAATCGTTACGATATCTCCATGAAACAATTTTTTCCCTCTTTCGGTTCGTCTTTCTTGATTAACTAAGACATCGTTTTCCAATAAAAAAAACTTGGCTTCCCCTCCAGAACCAATGTGATCGGTTGCTTTTAAAAATTGTCCTAATGTGATGAAATCTTGATGAATTTTGAATTGTTTCATAGAACCTTCCTTCTCATTCGTTTATATTATAACATAATATAAGCAAAAATACCACTGATTTATACTTTTTTTTAAGCATCAAGTGGTTGAGTCGAACAGGTATAAAAAAAAGCCTTAAACTCGATTTTAAGGCTTTGTGTGATTTAATCGATTCGAACAGGTAAGATGAGATGAATCAAGTTTTGATCCAAATTTCCTTTCATAACAAAAGGCTTGACTTCACCTGCAAAGTGAATGCTTACTTCACTGGATGAGAATGATTTTAAAGCTTCAACAAGATAGCGAGAAGAAAAAGCAATCTTAATCATTGGACCGATGACATCGGATGAAGGGATGATTTCTTCAAGCGCATCTCCAACTTCGTTATTGGTTGAGCTGATTTCCACAATTCGATCTTGTCTTAAATTCAACTTAATGATGTTATAATTTGTTTCTCGATCCCGTGGTGATAACAAGGAAACCCGTTCAACAGCAGCCAACAATTCTTCTTTATTGAAAGGAATGATGACCGGAAATTCGGTTGGAATGATTCGCATAGTGTCCGGGTAAGTTCCTTCCAACAAACGTGTTTGGAATAAAATCTTGTTCATTTTAAATAAAATCTTGTTCGGATTGATGTAGAGTTCAATGTCATCGTTTACGCCATCAAAGATTTTGCTGAGTTCATCTAAACTTCGATTGGGTATCACAATATCAAATGTTTTACTATGCGTTCTTAATTTGATGTTTTTTTGAGATAAACGGTAACTGTCTGTTGCTACACAATACAAATGATCGTCATGATATTTAAAATTGACGCCCGTTAAAATCGGCCTTTTCTCAGATGTTGCTGTCGCATAATTCGTTTCCTTGATAATTGTTTTAAGCATTTGGCTGTCTAAAATAATTGGATCGTCAAGATCTAAAAAATCAATCTCGGGATAATCATCAACATCCATTAATCTTAATTTGAATTCAGAACGATCCGCTTTAATCACGATTAAACGATCTTCAATCAATGCGAATTCGACATGATGACTCGTAATCTTTCGAATGATTTCTATTAAATAGCGACCTGGAATAACCACTTTTCCTGTTTCTTTAATCACCAAAGAAGCATCATCCATTAAAACTTGAATGGCAATATCTGTGTTACTCGAAGTGAGTAAGATGTGATCGTCATTGACTTCAAACTTAATCGCGTACAAAATAGGCAGAGGAGTTTTAGTCGGTAAACCTCTTTGAATAACCAGCAGTTGGTTTAATAATACGTCTCTTTCTACACTGAATATCATAGCGGGCTCCTTTTATTTCTTTACTTTTAATCTTTATTAATTGTTGTTACAATTGTGGGTTTGTGGAAAACAGGATTAAAGGCTTGACACTGCTATTATTATACCACGAAACACACATTTTATTCACATTATTTTTTGTTCAAACTATCGATTTTTTTAAGGATTGTTTCAATCGCTGTTCGAAGGGCTAAATCCTGTTTCATCTCGTTTTCAATCTTCTCACATGCGGTTAAAACGGTTGAGTGATCGCGATCCCCAAACAATGAGCCAATGACTTTATAAGGGATGTTATAACGGGATTTGATGAGATACATCGCGATATGACGTGGAAGGATGTATTTTGAGTGTCTTTTCTTACCGATTAAGTCTTCTACGGAAATGTTATAGAAATCACTGACGATGGATTGAATGCGATCGTAGTTGTTTTCGTTTAAAGAATCCGATTTTTTCCGTGTTTTGAGAAGAGGATCTAAAGCTTCTTGAACCGATTCAAGGCTCATATCCAAGTTATTGGTCAAACAATAAAACAACACACGCTTCAAAGCGCCTTCTAATTCACGGATATTGGTAACAAACGAAGAAGCGATGAAATCCAACACATTATTAGGAATATCATGAACTTCAGAAGATTCAGAAGCCAGTTTGCGTTTCAAGATTTCGATACGATGTTCTAAATCAGGAACTTGGATATCGACGGTTAAACCAACCTCAAACCTTGATGTGAGGCGTGTCATGATGTTTTTCAGTTCAGAAGCAGGTTTATCAGATGTAATGACAATTTGCTTATTTTGTTGATACAAGTAATCAAAAAGCTTAAAAAATTCCATTTGGGTTTTAGTGGCTCCCCCCATGATTTGGATATCATCCACAAGAAGGACATCAATTTCGCGGTATTTTGCGTTAAAATCATCCATTTTTTCTTTTCTAAGCAAGTTAGCAAAATCTTCAATAAATCCATCTGCTTTGACGTAGAGAACCTTTTTATTGATGTCTTGATCCAAAATATAATTGCCGATGGATTGCATCAAATGAGTCTTTCCTAAACCGACATCACCAAAAATGTATAAAGGATTAGCAACTGCACCCGGTTGATCAGCGACTTTCATGGCCATTCTAAAGGCAAACATGTTGCTTTTTCCAACCACAAAATTATCAAATGTATAGGTGGCATTCAAGTTGCCAGGACGATACTTCAACGATAGGTTTCTTTCAGGACTAACCAAGGTTTCTTCAGGGATTAATTCTGCTTCAGTAACAAATTTAAAACGGATGGGATCGGGATTGAATTTTGCAGCTAAATCGTTGATTTTTTGGATGTAGAATCTATTGATTCTATTTTTAATAAAGTCATTAGGCACCAAGACATAAACATACCCATTGGAATATTTGTGAACGGACTTAAGCGGTTCAAAGACTTCTTGAAAAGTCTCTTCATTGAAAATCAGTTCCAGTTCGCTTAAAATCTTCTGCCATAATAGATTATATGCATTCATATAAAACCCCTCAATTCTTGTATCTCTAGAATAACATTAAATGAGAGGATCAAGGCACCTAAGTTATCAACACTTTTTGTGGATAACTCAGTTAAAAAATGTGGATAAGTGGGTAAAATGTGGATAATTTCATGAGTTTAAGACTGTTATAAAGCCATTTTTTCATCTCAAACCACAACCCACATTTCCACACTTTTGTGGGTTTCTTATCCACACTCATTTGTGGAATAAATGGCGCATCGGTGAAAATCATTTTTCAAAGGGGCTCAAATTTAAAAAAGATAACATTAATTGTTGACAAAAGAAAAGTCTTTATATATAATGAAAAAGCATGGTTTCGCAAGAAAGGTGGTTTTATTTCATGAAAAGAACATATCAACCCAGTAAGCTCAAGCGCGTCAAGACTCACGGTTTTAGAGCTCGTATGGCAACTGCCGGTGGTCGTCGTGTGCTAGCTCGCCGCAGATTGAAAGGCCGCGCAGAATTAACCGTATAAATTGAATATTATTTTAAAATACCAGGATTACTCGATTAAAATAATGACGCATTATTTTGAGTAATCCATTTTTTTTAGCAATGAAGAAGAGATATCGCATAAAGAAAAATAGCGAAATCGATGCGATTTTCAAAAAAAAGAAATCAAAAGGCGACGCCTGGTTTTCCATTCATTTTGACGAAGATCAGGATGCCGATCATTTCCGATACGCCATTTCCATTGGAAAAAAGTACGGAAAAGCGCATCAGCGAAATCTAGCCAAACGAAGAGTTCGCAATATTGTCCACGAACTCAATCATCAATTTATTAAAAATAAATTGTTTATAGTTGTTATCAAGCCTAAAGCGCATGATTTGACCTATAAAGAGATGCAAGAAAAATTGCTGATTTTGTTTAAAAAATCGAACATAATGGAGAATTTACATGACTAAAAAAATTATTGCAGCTGTGGTTATCGTCTTGATGGTGTTTTTGGTTGCTGCCTGCAGCAGACAAGAAGATCCTACCGTCTTAGTGGTTGTTAATAACCCCTTTGGGGAGTATGGTGACAAGTTAGTTTTTGAACCAGAAAACCACAACAATATCTTATTTAAAGGTGAAGGTGGGCTCAGTTACTACCGAGTGAAACAAGGCGGTTCAACCGAACTTGTTCAATACGAAGGAAGTTTACCGACAGGCGCTAATGTGACATCGGATGAAAACGGAGTATTTACCTACCGTTTCGCTGTAGATAATCAAACCCTGCAGTTTCAAATCTATAAAAAACCTGCGGTGATTATTGGGGATCCCAAAGACATAGTTTTAGTGGCGTTCCGCTACGATGAAGAGGCATTAACGTTTAACATCGGGCAACGGTTTAACCCTTCTGGAGTCACTGCGTATCTTGTTCAACGTGACGGGGTTATCCGAGTATTCACCGGTGAAGAAAATCCTGAATTATTTGACGATTTGGGCTATGACCCGCTCGGAGAAAACGGATTTAAAAAGCAGCAAACTTTCAATGTTCTCTTTCGTTACGACGGAATTGAACCGGTTGAACTCACCTTTTATGTCGGTGCAGGTGAAAAGCCTATTTCCAATAAGGACGCCAACTTCTTTGATTGGATTCTTGTTATTCCTGTCGCATTTATCATGAGTTTTTTCTCCGGTTTACTTTGGAATAATTTCGCATTAGGCATTCTTTTTACAACTATTGTTGTAAGAACACTCGCTTGGCCGATTTACGCAAAAAGCAACGACTTATCGATTAAGATGAATCTTGCTCAACCAGACATGCAACGTGTTCAAGCGAAATACGCCACACGTAAAGACCCGCAGTCTCAACAAATGCAGCAAATGGAAATGATGCAAGTCTATAAAAAGCATGGCATCAATTTCTTTGGGTGCTTATTGCCTTTCTTGCAAATGCCTATTTTCATCGCGATGTTCAACGTCGTCAGACGAATCTCGTTAGAAGGGGGCATGTTCTCAGATAACGTAACCAATACCATGTTCTTTGGGATCAACCTCTCAAGAGGTCAAGACGGCATCATCGGTATGATTTTAGCGGGGATTGTTGGAGCAACGATGTTCATTTTGCAAAAGATTTCAATGAAGAAGCCATCGTATGCGAAAAACACCGCCAAGCATAATCCAAACCCACAAGCAGAACAAACTGAGAAGACCATGAAGTTCGTGATGTATTTTATGGTGTTCATGATGGCCTTTTACTCGTATCAAAGCAACGCGCTTGCCTTATACTGGATTTTTGGTAACCTATACTCACTTGGACAAACATTGATTAACCGGAAAGTGAATGAACGTAAGCACGAAAAGCTTAAGCAAAAACAATTGATGGGGTGATAAATAATGTTAAAAAAAGTTGAATTTGAAGCCAGAACGTTTCAAGAAGCTGAAAAAACAGCGGTTGAATTATTGAAAATTCAGAAAGAAAAAATCAAGTTAACCGTCACCAAAGAAAAGAAGGGATTATTGGGAATTGGATCTTCAACATTTTATGAGGCGACACCCAATATCAATTTAGCCACCGAAGGAAAAATGTATTTAGAAAGCATCATGAAAGAGATGGATTTGAAAACACGGATGGAAGTTCGAACGGTTAATGATTTCAAAGAAATCAGGTTTCATGTTGAAAGCAACGAAAACGCCTTGTTGATTGGAAAAGAAGGACGCACCTTGATTGCCCTTCAGTTTATGCTTAGAAATTACTTAAATACCTTTGTAGACGATCATTTGATTGTTGCATTAGATGTGGGAAATTACCACGACAACCGAAAAAAGCAATTAGAAATTCTCGCTACTAAAACAGCAAAGGAAGTTGCACAAACTAAAATACCGGTTAAACTTTCTCCAATGAATGCGTTTGATCGCAGAATCATTCATACCAAGCTCTCTGAGTGGAGAGATGTGACCACTGAATCCGAAGGCGAAGGCGAAGAGAGAGCGTTAGTCATTAAACCAAAGAGGTAGTCGAAAGACACCTTTTTCTTTATGGACGGCGTTTCATAAAAATGATATAATTGAACTAATCATCGGGGTGAATCATGACACGGAAAAAGCAATCTTTTCTTATTTGGACCAAACGAACCATGAAGCTAGTTCTGATTCTAGCCGTTTTTTTCATTTTTTACTCTTTTGGAATTGCAGTGGTCGAAAACATGCACGTCAATCGTGAGGTTCAAGCGTTTAAAGACCGAGCGGTGTTCGTAAAAGAGGAACTTTTCCTCTATCGGTCTGGAGTGGTACAACACCGTAAATACTACGAGGTTCCACGTGAAACATCGTATGAGTTACTGGACAAGCGGCCTGTTTTTACACACGATAATCGACGACTTTTAGGACAAAAAGGGGATATTTTTGTAACCCAGGAGTCTCCATTTCCCCATTTGTTTGGCATTCATCAATTCATCACCTATTATTTTGGCGGACATGCAGCTATCCATAATGGAATCAACGGATTCATCGAGGCGACTGGATTTCCTGAAGGAGATGAAACGGTATTAAAAATCATGCTTCACAGGGGACAAAATCCGCATAATTATAGCGTTACTGCAAAAAACACCCAAACAAACTATTGGTTAGAGCCTCAGTTTCGCGATGAAACAGCGGCTGAATATCCTTACTACGGCCCTTATTACCGCAACCATTTTATGATTTTACGCGTGAAGGACATTACCGAAGAGGAAATCGATCGTGTGGTGGATTATGCGCTTGATCAAGTGGATGTAGCCCTTTACAACTTTTTATTCGCTTTGGACATGACATACAAGTATTACTGCACGGATCTTGTATCACGTGCTTACCAACATGTTTTAGTAGAGCCCAACAAACAACGCGAGTTTTCAAGAGCGTTGAACGATGACGGCTTTATCACATCGGTCAATGATTTGATTTTATCGAAACAAACGTATCTTGTAGCGTATGTTGAAGTCATCGACAACGTGTTTCATATCTATTATTTACAAGACATTGAGTAAAGGGAAGTGATTTTAGATGATTGAATACATTTTGATTGGATTAACCGTGATTTTAATTGGACTGGTTCTGGTTCTTGTTTTTAGAAAACCGAAAACTCAAGAATCGTTAGTTTTCCAAAACGAACTAGGGAAACACTACGCAGACATCAAAGTCTATTTTGAAAAAGAATACAGCGCATTAAAAATGGAACTCCAACAACTGGTCAGCAAAGCATCAAAAGAAAATCAAACCGACTTGGTTTTGTTCAAAGATAAAATCATGGAGCATATCGAACGACAGCTGGGCGATATCAACACTAAAGTGGATCAACGCCTTGGAGAGGGGTTCAAAGAAACGACCACCACCTTCACTAAGGTGATTGAGCGATTAGCCAAAATTGATGAGGCACAAAAGAAAATCGAATCGCTATCCACCGAAGTGGTTTCATTGAATGATCTTCTTACCGATAAGAAAACCCGAGGCATTTTTGGAGAAGTCCAACTTTATCAAATTCTATCAGCGGTTATGGGGGATAACAAAGCACTTTATGAGAAACAGGTCACCCTTCCAAATGGATTGATTGCGGATGCACTGATTCATGCACCGATGCCAGTTGGGCATATTGCTGTGGATTCTAAGTTTCCTTTAGATAACTACAAACGGATGATTGATAAATCACTAAGTGATTTTGAAAGAAAGAATGCTGAAAAAGAGTTTAAAAACGATATTAAAAAGCATATCAACGATATTGGGAAAAAGTATATTGTTGAAGGCTTTACTGGCGATCAAGCCTTTATGTTTGTTCCTGCTGAAGCCATATTTGCTGAAATATACGCTAACCACGATGATCTTGTCGATTATGCCAATAAAAACAAAGTTTGGCTGGTTTCACCCACCACATTAATCGCATCCTTATCGATGATCCAAATGGTTGTAAACAACATTGAAAGAGACTTACAAGCCAAAGTCATCATCGATGAGTTAAACAAACTGGGTGACGAGTTCAAACGCTACAGCGATCGGTGGGATAAGTTAAATCAATCCATTAAAAAACTCGCTGACTCTGCCAAAGATGTCACCATCACGTCAGAGAAGATTTCAAAAAAGTTCAAACACATATCCGATGCTAAGTTTGATTATCTTGATAATCAAGAAGAGGACACCATCGAAGAAGATACCGTGGTGAGCGATGATTGACAAACCCTCTTAAAAAAGATATAATTAGGAGGAAATCGTTGATGAGACGTCGTCTAATGGGATTACCAAGCGAGCCGGGAAGGGTGAAAGCCGGTTATGAGGATTAGACTAGATAACACTCGGAGAGACAGAAGAAATCCGAAAGGAGACTAGAACTGTCCGGTCGCTTCCGTTACAAGCATGAGAGCAGGTCTTTGACCTGAATTAAGGTGGTACCGCGTTATTAACGTCCTTAGATGTCTAAGGACGATTTGTTTTTTTAAGGAGGGCTTAAAATGGAAGTAACAGTAAAAGATATTTTCAGAAACACAGCGTCTTTTGTAGATCAAGACATCATCTTATACGGATGGGTCAGAAATCATCGCGCTCAAAAGGAGTTTGGATTCATCAATTTTCATGATGGAACCTTTTTCGAGTCACTTCAAGTGGTTTATGAGGAAGCTAAATTATCGAATTTTAAGGATATCCAAAAAATACGGGTAGGAAGTGCCATCTTGATTAAAGGACAACTTTGTTTAACACCGGGCATGAAACAGCCTTTTGAAGTTAAAGCAACCAAGGTTGAACTGCTGGGTGATTCACCTGAGGATTATCCCATTCAACCCAAAAGGCACACACGCGAGTTTTTAAGAGAAGTGGCTCATCTTCGCATGAGAACCAATCTTTTTCATGCTGTTTTCAGACTGAGAAGCGTAGCCGCACACGGCATCCATGAGTTTTTCCAAGACAAGGGGTTTATTTATGTTCATACCCCCATTATTACAGCCAATGATGGAGAAGGCGCCGGTCAAACGTTTCGGGTGACCACCCTTCCGTTAGATAACATTCCCAAGAATGAAGAAGGCGATATCGATTTTAAGAAGGATTTTTTCGGCAAAAGCACCAATTTAACGGTCACCGGACAGCTGGAAGCTGAAGCGTTCGCCTTAGCCTTTAAAAACGTCTATACCTTTGGACCCACATTCAGAGCTGAAAACTCAAATACGTTGAGACACGCATCTGAGTTTTGGATGATTGAGCCAGAAATGGCGTTTGCTGACTTGAAAAAAGACATGGAGATTGTTGAAGAAATGGTCAAATACATGATTTCCTATGTCTTTAAGAAACTCCCTGAGGAGATGAATTTCTTCGACCAATACGTTGAACCAGGACTCAAAAAACGTCTTTTAGATGTATTGGACAAGCCGTTTGCTCGAGTGACACACAAAGAAGCGATTGATATCCTCCTCAAGAGCGGACAGCCGTTTGAAAACACGCCTAAACATAAAGCAGACATGAACACAGAACACGAAAAATACCTGACGGATAAACACTTTAAGTCACCGGTTTTCGTGATTGACTGGCCTAAAGATATTAAAGCGTTTTATATGAGACTAAATGAGGATCAGGAAACCGTAGCGGCCATGGACTTGCTGGTTCCAGGATCTGGGGAATTAGTCGGCGGGTCACAACGGGAGGAGCGGTTGGATTACCTTTTGAAACGCATGGATGAGATGCATATTCCGAAAGATGAGATGAAATGGTATTTGGATTTACGCAAATACGGCGGTTGCATCCACTCGGGATTCGGCATGGGGTTTGAGCGTCTTCTCATGTATCTTTCAGGGGTTGAAAACATTCGCGATGTATTACCTTTTCCAAGAACTCCCAAAAATTGTGAATTTTAAAAGGCCATTGGCCTTTTATTTTTTTTATAACCGCTTCATTTGATTTCAAATAGCCAAAGTTAGCCTCTTTTATTTTTGTCCATTTCCCACCGTATTGTCATAAAATGAACGAATTCATTTCCAATGTCTTTTAGATTGACAAATAGTATTTAAAATACTATAATTTAATTACCCTTAAAAGCGCTTTCATAGCGATGTTTGTAAAAAATGAATCACAATTGTGTCCATTAGCGCGTGTGTTTCATTGTTTTTTAGCCATCTGTATCGTATAATGATTATGATGAGGTGAAGGATTAATGACTAGAAATAACGTGACGCCATGTTCATCCACATTAATACTAAACCGTCTTTCATTTTAAGTGCTTTTAGGTGTTCTAAAGTGCTTTATTTTTTTTCAAAAATCGAGTTGAGGAGTCGAAAACAACATGGATATTAGATTACAGAATTTAACCAAAGTCTTTTCAGACAAAACCGGTAAAGAAACCTATGCAGTGGATGATTTAACGGTAACCATTCCTTCGGGTAAGTTGGTAGGCTTGCTAGGGCCATCGGGGTGCGGGAAATCCACCACGCTGTTCATGATTGCAGGGTTACATAAACCATCGGGAGGGAAGATTTTCTTTGGAGAGGACGATGTCACCCGTTTAGCTCCAGAAAAAAGAGGGATTGGCCTAGTTTTTCAAAACTATGCACTCTATCCTCATATGACCGTACGCCAGAACATCATGTTTCCGCTTGAAAACATCAACATCAAACGGGATGAGGCAGAAGCGCTTGTCATGGAGATGGCAAGACTCGTTGGCATCGAGGATCAACTCGAGAAAAAACCAGCACAATTATCAGGGGGTCAACAACAACGTGTGGCCATTGCTCGCGCACTGGTTAAAAAACCAAGAGTACTGTTATTGGATGAGCCACTTTCTAATTTGGATGCGCGTTTGAGACTGCAAACCCGTGAGGAAATCAAGCGGATTCAAAGAGAAACAGGCATCACAACGATTTTCGTGACCCATGACCAAGAAGAAGCCATGTCCATCAGCGACCAAATGGTGGTTTTGAATTTCGGCGTTATGCAACAAATGAACACACCTCAAGATATGTATAACCGTCCAGACAATCTGTTTGTTGCCAAGTTCCTTGGAAATCCTCCCATCAATATCATTGATGGAGAAATTAAGGATGGGAAAATAAAGATAGGCAAGGGGATAGTTTTAGGGGAAACCAACGTGAAAGATGGTCATTACGCTATTGGTATTAGACCAGAAGATTTCAAAGTGGATCCCAATGGATTCAAAGTGACAGACATGGAAGTTGAACACATCGGACGAGACACCATGATCCGGTTCACCCTAGACGATTTGCAAATTCGCGCTTTGGTGGATTCAGATGATGTTGAAGATGAGTCAAAAGTTCGGTTGGGCGTCAAGAAACATAAGATTCATATTTTTGACAAAGAAACAGGACACGTTTTATCATGAAAAATGCCATCAGCAATTTCTTTCATGAACTTGTCTGGAAACTGAGAAATTCCCTTCGCCCTGTCACCAAAATTGGAGCATCCATTCACTTGCCAGGATGGGTCCAAGCGAGCTTTTACCTAGCCCCCGCTTTAGTGCTATTAGCTATCTTCACCTTTTATCCAATTATTAACTCATTCATCATCTCGTTTTATGAAGGCTACCAAGTCCAAACCGGCGAGTTTGATGATTACACCCTTATTGGGAACTATGCAACCATTTTGAAGGCTACCGGATTTTGGACAGCAGTGAGAAACACGGCGATTATCGTTATGGTCACGGTGCCAGCAACGGTTATCATCAGTTTGTTCATCTCTGTCGCATTAGCGGCTGTCAAGCCGCTTAGAGGGTTTTATCAAACCGTTTTCTTTCTTCCATACATCACCAACACCATCGCTATCGGATTGGTTTTCGCTTACATTTTCAGTGGAAACATTAATACACTCGATAGTGCATTAGGGTTGGCTAACCAGGTCATTGTTTGGTTTGGCGGAAAACCGATTGGTTGGTTAGGAGCCGGAACAGCGACCTACTGGAGCGCCATGGCTGTCATCTTAATCTACACCACATGGAATGGGCTTGCTTTCAAAATCATCGTGTTCCTATCAGGAATTCAAGGCATTGATAAGCAATATTACCAAGCCGCTCAAATTGATGGATCTACGAAATGGAAGTCACTCAGACGGATTACCGTTCCCTTGATATCACCCATGATATTCTATATCATGATTACATCTGTTATTGGGGTTTTCAAAACGTATACGTCGGTGGTTGCGATCGTTGGAACCTCAGGACGTATTCAAGCAGGAGCCACCGGCCCTGTTGACATGCGAACCATTGTGTTCTACATTTATACCTTTTTGGATGAGGCCGGCCGTGATGGCGCTATGTCGCTTGCTGCAGCCGCGGCCATCATCTTGTTTGCTATCATCTTATTGATTACGATCGTCCAACTTCAAGTTGGTAAACGACGTGTCCACTACTAGGAGGTACGTCTATGAAACGAGTACCTAAGCATATTCGACAACTTGATGTTATCGCAACCCTCCTTGACTGGCTTTTCATTGGATTCGCCCTGTTTATTATTGCGAGTTTATTCCGTGTATTAGAGATGCCAACCATTGATGATTTAACAGCAGTCATTGAAACCACTTATGTCGTTCATGGCATCCAAATCACATCGGCCGAGGCCAATCTGATCATAAGTTTATTGGTCGTTTACTTCATCATTTTTATTCCTAACACCATCATGAACACCAAACGCGTCAGAAGCAAAGACGTCATAGAAATTGATGAATGGACGTATCGCACGCAATTTCTTTATGGGACACTAAGTCTAGTGACGTTGAACATCTTTAGTTTTGTGCTTCGCTATAAGATTGCATTGACCATTCGCAGAATTTACTTAGACTATGGAATCGATGAATCCTTTAGACGATTGATTCAATCAATCAAAGATCTTTTCAATGGCGAAAGCAAAAAGCGCAGAGTTGAAAAGAAGGCGGCTAAGGAAAAACTATCGGATAGCCAACATGACTTAGAGACCATCAACCGAAAAGATTTCTTCTTAAGAGTTATTAGTATGGTTTCGACTTATGCATTCCTAACGTTGATTGCGGTGTTCATTTTCATTCCGTTTTATTGGATGATATTAACATCATTAAAAACATTTGAAGAAATTCAGTACACCATGAACCCAAGATTCTTTATTGGGTTTAGGGAAATGCAATGGGTCAATTTTAAAACCGCGTTTACACGTCTTGACGTGAGCCTTTACATTAGAAACACCATCTACGTAGGCGTCATGTCCACGATTGGAACCATTCTTACAACGGTTTTAGCCGCGTTTGCATTTGCACGACTTGAATTTAAAGGCCGAGATTTCATTTTCTCAGTGCTTTTAATGACCATGATGATTCCTGGTGAACTCTATGTCATCACCAACTACATCACCGTATCCAGATTGGGTTGGTTAAACACCTTTAGTGCATTAATTTTCCCGTTCATGACCAGTGTGTTCTACATCTTCTTCTTAAGACAAACGTTTAAGCAAATTCCGGATACCCTTTATCGAGCAGCCCGAGTTGACGGTTGTGGTGACTTTAAGTATTTAACCCGTGTTATGATCCCGATTGCTAAACCAACGATTATTACCATTACCATTTTAAGTGTTATCGGTGCTTGGGACGCCTATATTTGGCCACAGCTCGTGACCACGGATTCAAGCATGTGGTTGATTTCGGTCGCTTTAAGAAAGAGCAGTGCATTTGTTTTAGGTGCTGACCCCGATGTGGCACCGCCGATTTATAACTTGCAGCTTGCTGCAACAACGATTGTTACCGTCCCTCTGATCATTGTCTTCTTTGTCTTTAAGAAGTTCATTCTTGCAGGTGTTGGACGCAGTGGAACCAAAGGTTAATCCATAAATTTATATAGGAGGAAATAATGAAAAAAATACTATTTGTCGTATTAATTGCACTCGGTGCTATCGCGCTGGCAGGATGTGCCCAAAGACGTAATCAAGCCCCTGTCATCAGCGGACATCAAGAAAATGTGACCATCAATGTAGGCGAAGCATTCAATCCACTTGATGGAGTCAAGGCCACAGACCGTGAAGATGGCGATCTAACCGCTCAAATCCAAGTGGATGGATGGGAAGATGGCGATCAAAATGTCCCAGGTCAATACACCGTTATTTTATCGGTGACCGATAAAGATGGCGCGAGAACTCAGGTGACAATTATTGTCACAGTTGGAGGAGAAATCCCGTTGCCCACTATTATAGGGCATGTAACCAATCCGATTTACTATATTGGTTCAGGCACCTATGATCCACTTACTGGGGTTACCGCACAAGACACTGATGGATCAGATATCACCGATGCCATTGAAGTGATTTTGCCAGCAAACTTCAGTTTAGCGGTGGCTGGATCGTACACCATTCGTCTAAGAGTTACTGGCGAACTGGGTGGAAGAGCCAGTGTCACGATCATCTTGCAAGTCAAAGAATCACCTGTTCCACTGACCCTAACAACAGCGCCACTTACCATCACGCTGTGGCATGCAATGGGTCAAGGTAATACGGATTTATTGAACAAGTATGCAGCTTCCTTCAAAGCGATTTATCCCAACATCACGGTGGTGATTGCTGAAAGTGCTGGAAACTACAACACCCTTCGTTCAAACATGATTAACGCGATTACAGCAGGAAATTATCCTAACCTTGTTCAAGGGTATCCCGATCATGTTGCAGAATACTTAAACGGGAAAGTCGTTGTTGACTTAAATCCTTACATCCAAAGCGATCTTTGGGGTCTTCATGGTGCTGATGCATTTGAAGACATCATTGAATCCTACCGTAAGGAAAACAGTCAATACGATGCGGATGGTACCTTCTATTCACTTCCATTCAATAAGTCAACCGAAGTGATGATTTATAACAGAACCGTATTTGAACGCTTAGGCCTTACCCCTCCTTCGACATGGCAAGAATTAATGGCGATGGCACCTGCCCTCAAGGCTGAAGGTGAACGTTTAGCTGAAGAGAAAGTTCGTGCTGATAATCCAGGATTATCAGGCGCAGCGCTGCAACAACGGATTGATAGTGCTAAAAACCTGATTCGTCCTGCAGCCTATGATTCCGATGGAAACATGTTCATTACGTTTACCCGTCAATTTGGTGGTGCTTATACGGCCATCAATTTTGAAACCGGACGTGGTATTCTTCAATGGCATACGAGTCCCAATACGTTTAATGCGATGACGTTCTTAAGAGACAATAAAGAACGTTTAACCCTTCCCAATTTCTGGGATCAAAACTACGCATCAACGCCATTTGTTAACCAACAAGTCTTTGTTACCTTCGGTTCATCAGCAGGGATCCGCTACAACATTCCTGGCGGATTTAACGCAGCCAACCCATCGTTGGGCACTACTTTCCAAGTCGGAGTTGCACCTGTTCCATACAACGCAGATCGTCCACAAGATCGCGCGGTGATTCAACAAGGAACCAATATTTCCATCTTGAAGAAGGACAATCCTCAAGAAGTGCTTGCTTCGTGGTTGTTCCTCAAACACTTAATCAACACCGAAAACACCATGGATTGGGCGATTAATACCGGTTACTTGCCAGTGAGAACAAGCGCGTATACGCATCCAACGTATCAAGCATTCTTGGCTAACTCGAACAACCCAATCGCGATTACTGCACTTGCTGCTTATCAACAAGCCAACTATTTCTTCTATGACCCAGCGTTTGTTGGCTCATCCCGTGCAAGAGTACAAGTTGGTTTAGCATTGGTTCGGATCGTCCTCGGTGATGGAAAGATTCAAGAAGCATTAGATGAAGCCTTTAATGAAGCCAATTTAGGCGGATAAAACAAAGGATATAAAGATGAATGGGCATAGAGTGTTCTATGCCTTTCACGTTTGCTTATCGAATAGAGATAAAAAAATAAAAATGGAGGAATTACATGAGTACAAAGAGATTCAGTAAGGGATTATTGAGCATCTTCGTCATGTTATTGATGGTATTTACCATTTTCGCTTGCGATAGAGACAATACCAATCAATTGATTAACGAAGCGCTTGATACACTCAATGTTGTTTTTGAATCCGGCGATTCAACGAACTCAGTCACGAAAAACGTCACACTCCCAACCAAAGTTGGTGATGTTACGATCGCGTGGAGTTCAAGCAATCCAGCGGTTATTTCGAATGCAGGTGTTGTCACAAGACAATTCCAAGATGTCAATGTCATCTTGACCGCAACAGCGTCACTCAATGACAAATCTGAAACCAAAACATTCACCTTGAAGGTCATTGGACACGATGTGAATGCGGCTTTGGATGCGATTATCTTGGCCGGTGCTAACATCAGCTATAACGCGCAAACCGATGTTTACACAATCATTGGCAACATCACATTGCCGGCGACATCCAATGGGTTAGCCATCACGTGGGAATCACTGATTCCAACCGTGTTGTCAAGCTCAGGAACCGTGATTCGTCCCGACTACGGACAAGTGGATGCCAACATCATTTTGATTGCTAAAATTGGAAACGCAGAAAGAGAATTTAATATTCTTGTTCCAGCCATCAGTGAAAAACCAGTTATCATCATCTTGCAAGAAGCACGCGATGCGCTTCTCATTCCTGGCATTAGCGACGGTGTTTCTCAAAACATCTCCTTGCCTACTATGGTCGGAACACAAGGCGTCACCGTTACGTGGTCTTCCAATAACCCAGCAGTTGTTTCTAACTTAGGTGTTGTTGATAGACAAGATGAGAATGTCACGGTTATTTTAACAGCGACATTGCATCTATCTGGACAAACATTAACGAAAACGTTTGAAGTGGTTGTTTTAGCGGCTACAGATTATGTTCTTGTTGAAAACATCGCAGAAGCGATTGCTATTAGTAAGGACGGATTGGCTGCGGTTAGAACCTATGTCAGAATCAACAATGTCACCATCTTAGGAATTACAGGTGATGGTGTTGTCATGGCCGATGAATCGGGCATTATCTTTGCTTATATGGGTTCTCGTCTAACGACCATCGAAATCGGCAAAGTGTACAATGTCCGCGGATTAACCGATCGTTATTTCGGTGCATGGCAGTTGAATCATACAGCCGTATCCGGTTCACCTGTTGTTTTCACTGAAAGCGATGGAGAACCATACACCATTATCCCGGTTGAAGTTGGATCTGTAACAGAAATGCTTGCAAACCATCATGTGCCAACAGCTGAAGATCCAGACATTCAATACGTGTATTACCGCTTAACGGCTAAAGTCAGAGTTCAAAATGCGGCTGACAACTACGGTACAGTTTTAGTGAACCCAGACTATGTTGGTGGCGATATCCCAACGGCAGCGAACAGCGCACACACCACCGATGGTGTTGTGATATATTATCATTCAAATCGCACAGCGCTTCATCCATTTGATGGCTTGGTTGTCACGTTAAACATTCTTCTTTATGGCTATCGTTCTGATCGCTCCATCTTCAACATGTTGTTCTTAGAAACAACGAACGATATTCAAACAACATTGGATGATGCAGGTATTTTGAATGTTGTTGATCAAACCCTTAAAGCCACTTATTCTCCAGATTACATTGAAGCAACAACCTTGACATTCCCATCCTCGCTTCTTGGAGCGACCATTGCTTGGACAAGTTCACATCCAGATTTAATTAATCCAATAACTGGCGCCGTAACAATGCCAGCCCAAGGACAAACCGAAGTAACCTTAACCGCGACCTTGACTAAGGGTGATGCGACTAAGACAACAACGATTAAGATTAACGTAGGTGAACTAGAAGTCTTAACCGTTAGTCAAGTTCTTGAACAAGCGATTGGCAGCAAGGTACGATTCAAGGGTGTCGTAACAGGCATTCTCACCAATCGAACGTTTGCTGTTCAAGATGAAACGTCTGCGATTGCTATTTATGTTGCGACAGCGGATGTGGCTGCATGGTTAGCTTTAGTGGGCAAAGAAGTTGAAGTCATTGGCTCACGTGCCGCATTTGGTGGCTTGCAGCAAATCAACCCACTCGAAGTGAAGACCATTAAAGATGGCATTATTCCATTTGCTGAAAACATCGACGGTGTTCCTTTGACAGCAGAAGGCTTGTTGCCGTTTATGGCTAAACACGTGATTCGCACGAATCTTGTTGTTGATTCGCTTCCTGCTCAATCCTTTGGCAACGTCTTAGCGATTCTTAAGGATCCTGTGACAGGAGAAACCATTCCATTGTTCTGGGATTCTAGAGTCGTTGTTGCAGATGGTAATATAGCTAACTTACAAGTCGGCGATGTGATCAGTTTGCTTGGCGTTCCAGTCATTTGGACAAGCAATTTACCAAGATTTGCTTACTCACACGCGTCTCAAATCTACATGGGCATCTATGTAGAAGCGACCGATGCTGAAAAAGCAGAGTTAGTTGCAAATGCGATTAAGATTGATTTAGAAGTTGAAGAAAACAAGGTAATGGATCTTCCAACATCTGGCGGATACGGTTCTACCATCGTCTGGTCATCTTCGGATGATGCTGTTATTGACGGAGCGACTGGCCTTGTTGCATTGCCTGCTACAGGTAATGTTACGGTTACATTAACCGCTTTAGTTACGGTAGGGGAAGAAACCTTTACGAAGGAATTTAGTGTGGTAGTCGGTGTTATTGTTAGAACCGTCGCAACCGCTAGAACCATGGATGTCGGCGATATCATCACCGTAGAAGCCATTGTTACAGCCAACAACCTTTCAGGCACAAGCTTCCGCATCTTCTTTGAAGATGATACAGCCGGTATTGCTGGATTCGTATCCAGTCCATCCACTGAGTTACAAGGATTGCTTACTGTTGGAAACAAAGTGAGAATTACCGGTAAGATTGGTGCATTCAGCGGTCAAATTCAGATCGTGACGCCCATTAATGTTGAAGTGCTTGAAACCGGGCTAACCCCTGTTCCAACCGTTGTTGAAAATGTGGCTGACTTGGCACAACACGAAGGTAAATTGGTTACCATTACGGCGTTCTTAAAGACCAACGCTAGAACCATGGTCATCATTGATGAAACAGGCGAAATGAACGGGTATTTCCAAATATCTGCCGATTTCACTACCGCTTTATCAGGTGTTCCAGTTGGAAGCATTGTTACCATCACTGCACCACTAGGTAGATTTAATAATTTACAATTTAACTTGTTCTATCCAACCGCTGTTGTTGTAGGCGCGATGGGGGCTGAAGCGGACTTAAATGCCATTGCATTAGCTAACCTCATTCTTCCAGAACCTAACAATGAAGTGATTGGAGACATTGGTTTACCAACGACAGGATTATTTGGAACCGTTGTTGAATGGACATCATCTAACGAAGCTGTTATCAGCAACGCTGGCGTTGTTACAAGACCTGGTAGTGATCAAGAGAACGCTGTTGTTAACTTGTCTTACGTATTTAAGAAAGGCGATACTGTTATTTCATCTGGAAACATTGAATTTACAGTATTGAAACAAGACGTTTCGAGTGATCCAATCACAGTGACAGCATCCTATACAGGCGCTACAAGCAATATGATAGCAAGTCCTGCAAATAACGCCGCTTTAATTAGTCTTGATCCTGAATTATTTACCGTAACAAGCATTAAAGGACAAGCTTCTGTTGAAGTAGGGCTAAATACTGCTGGACAAATTAGAATTTATGCCAACAGAGCTAACGGCGAAGGAAACACCTTAACATTCTCAATTGCATCAGGCTATGTTATCACCAAGGTTGAGTTTGTGTTTGGAGCATCACCCAATAGTCCAACAGCAGACTTAGTGTTGGGAACAGAGACGATTCAACTGCAATCAGCCGATTTAACAAGCGTTACGAAGTCTTATGATGAACTATCAATTACTACTTTCTCAATCCAAAACACCCAATTGAATCCATCTGCAAGCAGTAACGCTCAAATTTACATTTTGCAAATCATTATTACTTACATCCCTGTCATCAACGAATAATCAACATTCAATTCCAGCAAAGAGTCACAACACGCCACGTGTTGTGGCTTTTTCTTTATCCAATTATATCCAAATCACGATTTAATTTAATATGAAATTAAAAAATGGTATAATGTTTATACAAAACGATAGGAGTGATGAAATGAAAAGAAAATTATTCTTGTTGGTTGCTGTCATCTTAGCTGCCCTATTTTTAGTCGCATGCGAAGAGAGTTCAACACCAACAGTTCCTGTTGAGACACCCGATCCAACAGAAGTCACACCGGTTCCAAGCGATCCAACTGTCCCCGAAGTGGATGAGGCTGTTTTACACGTCATTCATTTAATTATGGGGCTACCAGAGATTGTTGAGCTTGTGAACAGAGAACAAGTGGATGCGGTTTTTGCTGCCTATCAGGCGTTATCAGAGGCCCAAAAATCAGAAGTCATCAATTTTTATCAACTTCAAACCAGCGTTCAAATCATCAATGGATTGAAAGCTGAACTGGATCAAGCCCAAGCTAAGTTTGATGCACTTCCAAGCGCTGTGCGACTGGCCGATAAAAATTTGATAACGGAAGCTCGTCTTGTTTATGATGAACTTTCTAATGAGTTAAAGTCGCTCATTGTGAATTTCAATGCCCTTCTAAGGGCAGAATCTGAAATTCGTCGACTTGAAGCTGAAATCAAATCCGTTGAGAATCGAATCAGTGAAATTACATCACCAGTTGATATCAATCAGTTGCCGATTATTTTAAGTGCGCGGCAGGCGTATGATTCATTAACAGAAGAACAACAACAACGCGTGACTAACATCAATCACTTAAACACGGCACAACTAACGGTTGCTGAAATTGAGTATCAGATTGTTATGGTCTCTCTTGCTATTGCTTCTTTGAATGATGTCATTGAACTAAGCGATCAACCGTATGTTGTTGATGCAAGACGCATGTACGATGAATTAACGCCGATTCAAAAAGCACAAATTACAAATCTAAAACAACTTGAAAAAGCTGAAAGAGACTTGGCTTTAGTTATCAAAAAAGCAACCGATGTAGTCGATTTGATTAACGCCATCCCACGCCCCATTCGTCTACAGTTCGAGCCCCTCATTCAAGAAGCAAGAACCGAATACAACAAACTTACCAAAGATCTTCAAGATCTTGTGACGAATGTCAATTTGCTTACCTTCTATGAATCAAACATAACCCAACTAAAGGACCAAGCCTTAGCGGTTAAAGCGATGATCGATACGTTGCCACAACCTATGATTCTCAGTGCTGAGGATGATGCGTTGATGATGAAGTACGCTTATGATGCCCTAGACCATTATCAACAAATGTTGGTCACGAACTATTATGTTTTAAATCACGCACTTCAAGATATTCCCAAATTGATCAATGAAGCCACAAAAGTTCAAGATCAAATTGCACAACTGAGTGTACCAGCTAAAGTTAATGAACGTTTCTTATTAGATCAAGCGCGATTTGATTATGACCGCCTGCACAGTGATCAAAAACAATTGGTCACCAATGCCAGTCGCTTGACCACAGTTACCCAACAAATGGCCAATCTACTATTAGACATCTATGACATGGAAGCGTTAATTATGACCATTAATTTCCCAATTACATTGGGAATGAAAGGTCAACTGACAACCATTCGACATGCGTTTAATCAGTTAACAGCTGATCAACAGTTTGCTGTTCTTAACCGCAACACCCTCTTTAATGCTGAACTTGAAATGTTTGCTTTAGAGAGTGCCACACCGATTGTCACTGTCGCACAAGCAAGAGCGATGAGCGTAGGCGATGATGTTGCTGTAGAAGTGGTTGTTACGTCCAATAGTCTCATTGGATCAAGTTTTAGAGTGTTTGTCGAAGACACCACAGCAGGTATTGCGCTTTTCATGTCTTCTCCAACTACCCATGTCCAAGGACAACTTTCAGTGGGAAATAAAGTGTTAATTACAGGTAAAATTGGCACATTCAACGGACAAATCCAAATCATAGCACCGATTGCTGTTGAAGTAATCGAAACCGGAGTGACCATCACACCGACAGTAATTAATGATATCTCTGATTTGGCACAACACGAAGGCAAACTGATTTCAATCACAGCCGTCCTAAAGACCAATAACAGAACCATGGTATTGATTGATCAAACCGGAGAAGTTGCTGCCTACTTCTATAATAATGCTGACTTCACTGCTACATTGACAGGCGTACCTCAAGGAACATTGATTACTTTGGTTGCACCTCTAGGCTACTTCAATGCCCTTCAATTCTCGATCTTTAGTCAAGCAGACATTACCGTAGGAAGCATGGCTGATAGCACGGTATTAAATCCAATCGTCATTCAAAACCTTGTCCTTCCTCAAGCGGATGATGAAGTGGTTGCTAACATCAATCTTTCAGCACAACCGATGTTCGGTAGAACCATAGAATGGACGTCATCTAATCCAGCGGTTATTGCCAACGATGGAACGGTCACACGACCAGTTCCAGCAGCCAATGATGAAGCCGTTACTTTGAGTTATGAAGTCAAAGACGGCGTAACTGTCATTGCATCAGGCTCAATTAATTTCATCGTTTTGAAACAAGTGGCAGGAGCTCCTACCCTTGCATGGTTAATTGACTTCGGTACTGTTAATGTTACTGGCTACGCAGGAACATTTATTACATTTACGAATGCATGGGACAGTATCCAATACACATTAGCAAAACTTAGAGCTCAGATTAATACATTTGGAACCAGTCCAGCCTACATTTTAGCACCTATTTCGACTGGAAACGTATCCTATATTGAGTTGGATTTACAGATGTATACAGGTTTATCTCAAATTGAGTTTGACTACACTGCATGGAGCAGTACTGCTGTAAACAATATTAAAAATCCGAACAGAGACGCATTGTATGCTCTTCAATTCTTTAATGGAGTAGAATGGGTAACACTAACCAATACGGACTCGGTTTCTAATCTCAAAGACACACTTACAGATAGTTATCAAACAGTCGTCTATAACGTAACTACACCAGGACTTTATCGAATTGCATTATTATGTCCAGGGTCAGGAACAACGTCAACAAACACAGCACAAGCTGGCGTGGTTGATAACATCAAGATTTACACAACTTCTTAAGAAACACGAAAAGGCAATTCCAAGCGAATTGCCTTTTTTTGTCTACATCATGACAACTATAACATGTTATGTTATAATATGAATACACCAAATAAGGAGCTGAAGCATATGATAAAAAAGAGTTTCCTCATCATCATGGTTTTCATGATGTTAATAGGGTTAATCGCTTGTCAAGATAAACCATCTAACGAAGTTGAACTGCCGAATTTAACCGGAATGAACCGGTCTCAAGTTTTGGAGACATTGGGTTCTTTAGGCCTTCAAGTCACCTTTGCGGATATCATTAACAATCAAATGACGGAAGGCGTGTTTCATAGTTATGGTGAATCCCTAACACCAGGAACAAAAGTTCAAAAGGGAACCATGATTGTCGTCAACTTTGTGAAGCATGAAGTTATTAACGGCGTTAAATTGCCCGATTTAGAAGGCAAGACTGAACAAGAAATCTTTGATGTGCTCATTGAACTTGACATTGATTTTTCGTTTGAATACATCAGTACCAATGCGATTACTGAAGGTCTTTTTGCGGGATATGCCAACAATTATCGTGTGGATATGGTAGTACCATTTTGGACCGAAATCACAGTTTGGATTGCGATGCCTGTCTTATCCGATGGTCTCATGATTACCAAGTATATCGAAGGACGAGATGATAATCGCGCTATTGAAATTATGAATCGCAGCAATGAAGATATTGATTTGAGTCATTATCGTATTGCTATTTACGAAAACGGATCGGAAACGCCAACCATTATCATTCCGATGCAAGGCACGTTAAACCCAGGAGACATTCTTGTGTTTACCCACACCAACAGCAGCACTGAACTCAAGGATAAAGCTGATATTATTGATGCCAACCTACGGTTTGATGGAAACGATGCAGTAGCCATCACCTATAAGAATGGCACCATTGTTGACATCATCGGGAATATTGGATGGGGATTCTTCTATCTTCGAAATGAGACGTTTGTTAGAAGAAGCCATATTGTGACCAACAGCACCACATACAATGTAAGGGATTGGGATATTTACGCCTCCGATTATTATCCATTTTTAGGAACCCATCCTGTTCAGTTTCCTGATTTAAGAACGATTACGTTTGGTCCAGAACACATTGCACTATCCTTTGATCAAGCCATGGGAATGGTGAGAGTCGCTTATGAATACGCAAACGATGGAGACACATCAACGTTCTTCTCGTTAGATCCTGCTTTTCCTGATTTTACTGGTGGAAGACGTGTTCGCTTTGTTGGAATCAATACTCCAGAGATGACCCCCTCACCTGAGCCTTACGCGATTGCAGCCACCCAATATTTAAGAAGTATTTTGGAAAATGCAAGTGTCATTTATTTAATGCATGATCCAGAATCCGGAAACACAGAAACGTATGGCAGAACACTCGCTTTGGTATGGGCAGATGGGCTTTTGGTCAATTTAGAAATGGTGCGTATGGGATTTAGTGCGGCCATGTATCAAGACGATCTTCAACGTCTTATCTTTAATGGAGTTACGTTAAATCGACTTTTTGAACGAGCTGAAGAAGAAGCACGGTTTTATCGTCGCAACATTTGGAGCAACACCTAAATGCGCATTTTCATGCGAATTGTCTTCGCTTTAATCGTAGCCATGGGGTTAGGTTTGGTTATTGTCCAAGCTAACGCCAAAGCGTTTGACCAAAAAGTAAATGAATTAGGACAAATTGCCCTTGAAGAAAAAAACTATGGGTTTTTTGTCTCTGAGCGATATTATATGGAGGAGCCTTTGTTAGAAGATGTTTGGCACGTAGGGACCTCTACCTATCGCCTTTTTGTCTATCATGTAGCAGCCGTACGTTATGAAGCGTTGACCCCTGTTATCGTCCAAGGGTTTCAAATCTTTTTAGAGAAAATCAGTGGACCTGGAATCATGGTGCCTTATCAAGGGGTCATTCGAACCGTAAACGACGAAAGAACACTAACCTTTTATGCCTTTCAAATCGCCGATTTACCCGTCTACGCGATGCTTGATATGGAAAATGACTCCAGTTTCTACAACGAAGAAGACCTCACCATCGAAGGTATTTTTCAAGAAACTTCTGCGTTTGATATCGTTAAAAATGGTGAAGTTATCGCGTCTTATCCACTCCACATTAAACAGAATGACCTCCTTTTAAAATCACGTTTAAGCGCCTACATTCTTTTGCACGGCGATGTCCCTAAACATAACACCGATGACATCTTCATGACCTCAGCGTTTACCTTTGATAGTCGATCATTGGTTATAAGGGATTCCGTGATTTACCTGGTTGTCGTCGGAGTTTTATTTTACGGATTCTTTGTTTATCAAAAGAAACGACTCGGAAGACGTGACGCAACAGAAGGATTGAAAAAAGATATAGAAAAACTTAAAGAGCGGCCCGATGAAAAGCGATAGCATTCGCTTTTTTCTTCCGTTTCATGATATACTATTTTAATACGACAGAAAGGAACCCAACCCTCATGCCAATCAAATCAAAAATCATACAACTGATTCAAACCTATGAAACCATCGTCATTCATCGACACGTAAGACCTGACATGGATGCCATCGGAAGCCAATACGGATTAGCGCTTATCTTGAAAGAGAATTATCCTGAAAAGAACGTTTATGTTGTGGGAGATGTTAATGACATGTCTTTTCAAGCGACCATGGATTCAATTGAGGATGAAACGTATAAAAACGCCTTAGCCATCATTGTGGATGTAGCGGTCTGTCGAATGGTATCAGATGATCGTTACGAACTTGCGAAAGAACGCATCATCATCGACCATCATCAAAACGATACCGATATCCAAAACGTGTCCATTTATTATAAGGATCCAAATTTTGCATCAGCCTGCGAGATGATCATCGATTTAGCGCGTGTGGCTAACTATAAAATCACCTCGGAAGCAGCGACCTATCTTTACGGGGGTATGGTAACCGATACAGGACGATTCCTCTACATGAATCAGCCTGAAAAAACGTTTGAACTCGCGGCATATATCATGCGATTTGATCCAAACTATCAAGAGTTTTACGACTATTTATACACGGAAAGTCTGCAAAAAAGACAAACTAAAAACTTATTTTCACAATTTGATATCACAGAAAACGGCGTGGCTTATCGAAAAAATGATGCAGACGTTATTCAAAAGAGTGGTCTAGAGTTTCAATCCATCTCACGAGGGATGGTCAATCAAATGGCCGGAATCAAAGAGATTCCGATATGGGCTAATTTCACAGAAGATGTTGAAAATAAAGTCATTATCGGTGAGTTTCGCTCACGCGGGATCACCATTGTCGATATCGCTAAAAAATACGGGGGCGGCGGACACAATCAAGCATGTGGAGCAACCCTGCCGGATTGGGACACCGTTGAACTTGTGTTAAGAGACTTAAATGAAAGGGCTAAAGAAAATGGAAAGAATACTAAATAAGATTAAAGCCTACTCAACCATCATTATCCATGGTCATAAACGCCCAGATGGCGATTGTTATGGCGCTCAATTTGGATTAAAAGACATCATCAAAACGTCTTTTCCAGAAAAGAACGTCTTTGTTGTTGGAGAAAGAAGCGCGTTTGTTGATTTTGTCGGTCAGATGGATACCATTACCGATGACATTTATCAAGGAGCACTATCCATTGTGGTGGATACCGCAGTCAAAGACCGGATTAGCGATCAACGGTATGTTTTGGGAAAAGAAATCATTAAAATCGATCATCACATCCCAGTGGATGACTATGGCGATCTAAGATGGGTAGACACAGAGTTTCCTTCATGTGCTCAAATGATTGCTTATTTTTACCACACATTCAAAAAAGAACTTAAACTGACGCAACAAGGCGCTATCGCGCTTTATACTGGAATTTTAACCGATACAGGACGTTTCCGTTATCGCGGGGTGTCCAACATGACCCATCAATTGGCGGGAATGCTTCTTGAGCATGGGGTCGATGTGGAAGAAATCGATCAGGCATTGTCCACAGAAACACTCGAGATGATTCGTCTCAAAGGCTATGTTTACAGCAATTTTCAAGTTGCTGATGGCTTTATCTACCTAAAAATCACACAAGACATCATAAAAACCTATCAAGTCACAGACGAACAAGCGGCTTCGATGGTGAGTTTGATTGCTGGCATCGAAGGGTATCCTGTTTGGGCGCTCTTTATTGAATACCCCAATGAAATACGCATTCGACTTCGTTCCAATGGGCCAACGATTGATCAACTGGCAAACCGGTATAACGGAGGCGGACACGCGAAAGCCTCTGGCGCACGATTGGATTCGTGGGATCAGTTGCCTGAGTTTGTGAAAGACACGGAAGAATTGGTCCGGGCGTATTTAAATAAATGAACATGATGCAGTGCCATAGCATTCAAACAGATAGCCCCATGAAGCCTTTGGGTGAGATTGAAAAAAGCATTACAAAAACCTATCGTAAAGACCTCTTTAACCGGTTTATTAAAGCCATTGAGACGTATGATCTCCTTAAACCAAATGACAAAGTGGCCGTCGCTGTTTCCGGAGGGAAAGACAGTTTGCTTTTGGCTAAACTCTTTCAAGAGATAAAAAAACATGGGAAATTTCCCTTTGATGTGGTCTTTATTTCCATGGATCCAGGGTTTAGCGAATTAAACAAAGCGTTGCTCTTTCATAACGCCAATCAGTTAAACATCCCGCTTGTGATTAGATCATCCGACATTTTTAATGTCGTTGGTAAAATTGCTTCTGAAAATCCTTGTTATTTGTGTGCCAGGATGCGTCGCGGATTTCTCTATAAGATGGCTTCCGATCTCGGCTGCAACAAACTGGCCTTAGGTCACCATTTCGACGATGTGATTGAAACAACGTTATTAAACATGTTTTATAACGGAACATTCAAAACCATGGTTCCCAAAATCCAAGCTGAAAACTTCCCTAACATGGAACTGATTCGTCCGCTTCATTTGATTCGCGAGAAAGACATCGAACGATGGGCTAGACGCAATCATATCCAAACCATGAACTGCGGATGCACCGTAACCGCTCAAAAAACAGCATCCAAAAGAAGTGAGATAAAAGCGTTGCTCAAAAAACTGAGGGCGGATAACCCCTCAATTGATATTCATCTTTATAAAGCCGCTGCAAATGTTAATTTAGAAGCCATATTGGGTTATCATACCGATACAGCGTCTTACGACTTTAACGCGATATACGAAAGGAGACACAAACCATGATATTGGATTTAAATCTAAGTGTCCAAGAAATTCTTATTAAGATTTTACTGCCCCTTGGGATTGCCTTTGTTGTTTCAGCCCTCGTAGGGCTAGAACGCCAAAATGTTGGAAAGGCCGCAGGCATTTCCTCTCACATCCTGGTTGCCATGGGAAGTACGGGGATTGCCATCATGCAACGTTTAATGTTCGAGTATCACATCTATCTTCAATCAACGGGCATCATGATTGACCCAGAGGGTCAACGCGTGATTGCTCAAGTCATTACCGGGATTGGATTCGTGGGAGCTGGCGTTATTCTTAAAGATCAAAAGAATGTAATCAAGGGCATCACGACAGCAACAACCATCTGGTTTACTGCAATGATGGGATTAATTCTTGGAAGTGGCTACATTTTGATTGGCTCTATTTTAGGAGCATTTGTTATTGTTTTCATTTCGGTTAGAGATTTATCAAGAGGATTCAATCCGTTTACAAACACTGCACGCATCCGCAAACCAGGAGCCATTGAGGAGTAATATGAAATTCGACACCATCGCGGCGATTGCGACCGCATTTGGTACAGCTGGCCTATCGGTAATCCGTGTCAGCGGTGAAGAATCAATTCCTTTGATAGCATCCATTTTCAAAGGGAAGAATTTAAACAAAGTCGCCTCGCATACGATTCACTACGGGCATATTCTTAATGTTGATCAATCGATCTTAGATGAGGTCATGGTGAGCGTCATGAAAGGGCCGAAAACCTTTACGGCTGAAGACGTTGTTGAAGTGTCCACTCATGGGGGTATTTTAATTACGCAAAAAGTGCTTGAACGCATACTTTCTTTAAATATTCGGTTAGCGGAACCTGGGGAGTTCAGTCAACGGGCGTATTTAAACGGGCGGATCGACTTGATTGAAGCGGAATCGATTATGGACTTAATACATGCTAAAAGTGAACAAGCCATGAAGATTGCCCATTTAGGAATCATCAAAGAGACGTCAAAATTGATTCAATCGCTACGCGCAGAACTCTTAACCATCATTGCTCAAATTGAAGTCAACATCGATTATCCTGAATACGATGATGCCATTCTTATGAGCAAAGAAATCATTCGACCTTTGAACCGAAACCTTATCGATAAAATTGAGCATCTTTTAAGCGAATCTAAGAAAAACCAGCGCATTCGAGACGGCGTTAAAACAGCCATTATTGGAAAGCCCAATGTGGGAAAAAGTTCACTATTAAATGCGTTACTCAATGAAGAAAAAGCCATTGTTACCGACATTGAAGGAACGACTCGTGATACCATCGAAGCGTACATCAACATCAAAGGGGTCACCTTAAAACTGATGGATACAGCGGGCATTCGAGACACAACCGATTTTGTCGAGAAAATAGGTGTTGATCGCTCCATGAAGGCCATTTTAGAAGCAGAACTTGTCCTTCTAGTCCTTGATCAAAGCAAAGCCTTAACCCAAGAAGACCAACGTCTTTTAGAAATGACTAAGGAGAAACCTAGACTCATCATCGGCAATAAATCCGATTTGCCCAAAGCCTTACCAATCGACGATGTGATTTCTATATCGGCCATCCATAAACATGGGTTAGGTGATCTTGAAAAAGCGATTTTAAAAAAACTGTCTTTAGAAGATATCGTGACCCGTGAATTCAACTTTTTATCCAGTGCGCGACAAATCAGTAAGGTTGAAAAAGCGAAAGAAGCGTTACTCCAAGTTGAACGATCCATTGATTTGGATATGCCCGTTGATGTTTTCTCAATTGATTTAACGACAGCGTGGCGGTTATTAGGAGAAATCACAGGCGATCATTTCCAAGAAGACTTGCTTAATGAGCTTTTCTCGAAATTTTGCTTAGGCAAATAACACCGATTATTCATCACTTTTATCGTTCAATATCATCATGTGGATGATATAATGAGAGAGAAAAACAACAGGAGGATATCTTATGGCATATGTTGCGTTATACCGCGCCTATCGGCCCAAGTCTTTTGATGAAGTCTCTGGCCAAAAGGTCATCATCAAAACCCTACAAAACGCTTTATTACACAATAAAATCGCACATGCCTATCTTTTTAGTGGTCCTCGTGGGACTGGGAAAACCTCCATTGCGAAAATATTTGCGAAAGCCGTAAACTGCTTGAACCAACCCAATAACAATCCCTGTAACACATGCGATATCTGCAAAGGCATTGACAAAGGCGATATCCCCGATGTCATCGAAATTGATGCGGCATCCAATAATGGTGTCGATGAAATTCGGGATTTGCGCGATAAAGTCAAATACATGCCATCCGTTGGGAAGTACAAAGTTTATATCGTTGATGAAGTTCACATGCTTACCACAGGTGCATTTAATGCACTACTAAAAACATTGGAAGAACCCCCAAAGCATGTCATCTTCATTTTAGCAACCACGGAAGTCCAAAAAATACCAGCAACCATCTTGTCTCGATGTCAACGCTTTGATTTTAAAAACATAGAAACAGCGGATATCGTGGAACGGCTTAACGTTATTGTTCAAAAAGAAGCCATCAACATCACCCCAGAAGCCATCTATGCGATTGCAGAAAATGCTGAAGGAGGCTTAAGAGATGCCATTAGCTTGCTCGATCAAGCCATCTCTTATTCGAGTGACCAAGTCACTGAAGAAGATGTGCATCAAGTCTCTGGATCGGTATCTAAAAAAGCGTTAACCGATTTATTGATGGCCATTTCCAACAAAGAAATTGGAAAAGCCATGGTGTTATTAAAAGAACTGTTAGCGGCAGGAAAAGAGATTACCCGCATTGTCAATGATCTCATTTTAGCGCTTAGAGACATCCTCTTAGAGAAAACCACACAACCTGAACACGTCAAGTATGCCAATCTACAAAGCATCTTTTCGTTTGAAAAAATCTATTTCTACTTAGAAATTCTTAATCAACTCCAACAAGACATCAAGTGGACCCATCAAAAAAGAGCGTATGTGGAACTTGCGCTGGTCAAGATGATGGAACACCGTCACTTAAAACAAATCGATTACGATGCCGTCATTGCGGACTTAAAAAACACCGTTTCCGAACTTAAAGACAAATGGCACGACCGTCCAATAAGCACGGAACCTAAAACAGATGCCTTAAAGCCTTTAGTGACCATCAAACAAATCGAATCCATCTTGAATCAAAGCGATAAAGAGAAAAAAGCCAAGATTTTATCGGGTTGGGACTATCTAAAAGATTATCCCAAAGCGCATTTAAAAATGGCCGCGTATTTAGTCTGGCAAACCAGTTTAGAAGCCACATCAAACGAGATGTTATTGGTCGCTAACGACATCGTATTATGCAAAAAATTGCTTGAAAAAGAAACCAAGAAACTCGTCTTAGACATTTTCAATAACAAAGCGCATTTGATTGATGATTATGTCGTCATTTTAAAGTCAGACTGGCTTATCATCAAAGAAGTTTATATGGATCTATGGAAAAAGGGGCATATGAAACCACAACTGCCACCCTATGATCTTAAACTTTATGAAACAGAAACCGTTAAAGAAGAAAAAGAACCTGAAATTGTAGCACTAGCTAAAACCTATTTTTCCGATAAAGCCATTATAAAGGAGTAGACCATGAACCCTAACATCTTGAACAAACTTAAAAAAATCCAAAAACAAATGATGGAAGCCCAAGAGGCATTAGAAAGAAAAGAATTTTTTGGGAAAGCCTCAGGAGTTACCGTTGTCATGCAAGGAACCCGTCAAGTGATTGATGTCCAAATCCACCCAGAGATGGCTGAAGATTTAGACATCTTGCAAGATGCGATTTTGCTTGCTGTTAATGACGCACTCAAACAAATCGAAAAAGAACAAGAAGAAACCATGGGACAATTTTCCGGTGGACTCGGTGGGTTTGGTTTTTAATGTACCCCAAGATCCTCCAAAAAGTGATAGAAGATTTTCAAAAACTTCCAGGCATTGGCGAAAAGACAGCGGAACGGCTTGCTTTGTTTTTGGTGTCTACCTCCCAAGAGGACGATTTAATCGCTTTTTCTGATCATCTTAAAAAAATAAAAACAGACATCAAGGAATGCACCATTTGTCATATGTTATCGGACGAAGAAACGTGTGTGATCTGCAAAGATTCCCTTCGCGATCAAGAAACCATCATGGTTGTCTCCGATATTAAAGATGTTGTCATGGTCGAAAAAACGAAAACCTATCACGGGCTTTACCACGTTTTAGGAGGACTTATTGATTTTTCAAGAGGGATAACCCATGAACAACTCCATCTTGAGGGATTAACCAGACGTCTTTCGAAAACCAAAGAGCTTATTATCGCGACAAACGGAACAGTCGAAGGCGAGATGACGGCTAAATTTCTTAAACACTATTATCACGATCAACCGATTCTGATAACCCGACTGGCCTATGGGCTTCCCGTTGGAGCAGACTTGAAATATGCAGATGAACTGACCTTATCAAAGGCAGTTGAAAACAGACTCAAATTCTAGGAGGATCAACCCATGTTAGACGTTGTTAAGAATTTATTTGGCTCGCTTTATGACCGATTCAATGGTTTCCTACAAAACACATTGCAGATTGATGAAAGACTCATTGGGCTCTATCAAGAGTTTATTTCACCGTTGCCAGAGCTTATTAAAATCGTTGGTCTTGTTTTTGTTTCATTCATCATTGTCTTTGGAACCATTGGGTTTGTCAAAAAGATGTTAAAGCTATTTGTGGTTTTGGCACTGATTCTTGCGATTGTTTTAATGATTACACAATTAAACAAATAATGCTTGCAAAAAAAAAGGGTTTAGTATACAATAGATACGGTTTTAGGAGGCAAAAATGAACGATAACTTAAAGACATTGTCCATGCTTGAAATCGCTGAATACTTGCTTAAGGACGCCAAAAAGCCGATGACCATTCACGAGATCATCAAGCAGGTCGCCGATATCAAAAACGTATCATTGGATGATTACGACAGATTAACACAACTTTATATGGATATTACCCAAAGCGCTAAGTTTGTTTTCTGCGGGGAAGACCAATGGGACCTCAAGGAACGCAACCTCGAGTTATGGGATAAAGATGGTTTCGCTTTTGTTCAAGCCGATGACATTGATGAAGACATCGAAGAAGATCTGGATTTCAAAGAGTTCGTTCTAGACGACGAGGAAGAAGAAGTCGAAAAGGACGAAGAAGAAGTCGATGAAGAAATTGATGAAGAATCGAAAGAAGAAAAAGCGTACATAGACATTGATTTACCGATTAAATCAACCGATGAAGATGACGGCGATGATGATATTGAAATAGAGTTCGATGATGACAATTATGATGAAGACGATTATAACGAAATCATGGACGACTATGAAGATTTGTACGAAGAATAATCATGATTTAGGGTATATCCTGGATATGCCCTTTTTTATCGAAAAGAAAGAAGGAAAAAAGTATGGGATGGATTGATTTTTTAGGATACGGAGCATCATTGATTATTTTGATATCATTGCTGATGAATTCTGTGAAGCGATTGCGTTGGATTAACCTGTTTGGCGCACTGTTGTTCGCTTTTTATGGGTTTGTTTTGAACGCTATACCGGTTGGACTCATGAACAGCGGAATTGTCTTAATCAATGTGTATTATTTGTTTCACATGTACACGAAAAAGGATTTTTTCAATTTGATGACCACCAAAGATGCGACCTATTTCAATCACTTTATTCAAGCGTATGAGAAAGATATCGCTAAATTTATGGAGGTAGACGCACACTTAGCAGATGAAGCTTACTTAAAAATCTTTATCTTAAGAAACACGGTTCCAGCGGGAGTCGTGGTGGCTAAACCGAAAAACGAGACCACGTTAGAAATCATGATTGACTACGTCACACCAACGTATCGCGATTTTAAAATGGGGCAATTTTTATACACCAATCAAAAACAGTATTTCCAGGATTTGGGGTATCAAAAACTGATTTCAAAACCGGGATCTTCTACCCATCAAGAGTATTTAAAGAAAATGGGATTTGATGAAGTCAAAACCGGGAAACAAATCATTTTTGAGAAAAAACTCTAAGCAAATCACCTTGACATCTTAAAAACATGTGATATACTATCTACGATAAAGGCAAACCTAGAGCAATCTAGCGGCGCAAAACTTAAGGGTCTCCATAATGAAGAGATAGCCAGTTACCAAAGAGTTTTCTTTGTAGCTGGTTTTTTTCATTCAGGAGGAACGCATGAAAAGAAGAATCATTGTTGCTATTCTAACGCTATCATTGATTGTTAACATGGGCATGACCTATGCTTTTTGGGCGTCTTCAGTTTTAGAATCGTCTGATGAGGCCTCAGCAAACGTATTATTAGGGCAATGGCAATTTAGCGATATTCCAAACGGCATTAGCCTTTATAACCCTAACAAGACCTATTCAATTGGTGATCTTGTTTGGTACGATGGTGACATCTACATCATTAAAAGTTTTCCTAATATCGCACCAAGTGAACAAACGGATCCCAATGGTCCCTACAACAAGATGACGATTGTGTATTCACCCATTAATACCTATCAAACAGGGGATGTGGTCTGGTATCAAGGCGCATTTTATGAAGTGTTAAATGGTGGATGGGCGACAGGAACATTGCCGGGGTCCAACGGCGGATGGAAAATTCTCATTCAAAATCAATGGATCTTAGGTCAAGTTTATGGCATGGATGATATCGTTTTTTATCAGGGCGAACTCTATAAAAATAGACTCAGTTGGACTAACAACACCGAACCTACCGTGGATGCCAATTGGATTCGAATCGGCGATTTTACGTGGAACAGCCAGACAACGTATCAACAAGGAGACATTGTTCAAGTGGGAACGACCTATTATCGTGCTAAATGGATTCATTCAGGGGTAGACCCACAAACGAGTGGTCAACATGGCGCTTGGGAAGTATTGAACGCACCCAATTGGACCAATCAGATTACCGGTAGTACCCCCTTTACCGTTCATAACGGCATCTTATGGCAAGCTTTAACAACAGCCCAAGGTCAACTGAGAAGAGAACCGGGAACACAGAATGCCCAAAACGTTTGGAAAGCTGTTAATACAGCGACGTGGTTGCCCTTTAATAGTTATTCAACCGGTGACTTAGTCATCTATCAAAATGAAGTCTTCAAACTGGTTAATCAAGCGAACGCATCACTTGCTCCTGGTACGGCGTATAACGCATGGAACCGAATTGGAAACCCTGAGTACGCATGGTATAATGTCTATCAAAACGGTGATCACGTCACCTATCAAGGCGATTTCTTCAAAGTAGTGAATGCTGGAAACGCCAATAACAACGTGATACCTGGCTCTGTAAATAACGCTTGGAATAATCTAACGACGTTTTATTGGTACAGTTATAACCTTTATCCAACGGGTGCTTATGTTGTCCATGAGAATCAAGTCTGGGTTTCGCTACAAACCACCGTCAATCATGAACCGGGTACCGCACTTGGAATGGCCTATTGGGATTATGTGGAGATGGACTAAGCATTGACAATTGAATCATATTCCTTTATAATGAGACCGTAAACCTTTCGGCAAACCTGGAGCAATCCAGGGACGCAAAGCTATAGGGTCTCTCCAATGAAGAGATAGCCAGTTGCAAAGCATGTCTTTGTTATACTGGCTTTTTTGTTAAAGGTGTCTCATGAAAAAGAAACTTAGTCTTATTTTAATCTTAGTCTTAATTGTGTTTAACGCAGGGATGACCTATGCCTATTGGGCTTCATCGGTTAGTGGAAACCAAGACCAGAGCACCGGTCAAGTTCCCATCGGCCAATGGGTTCCACCTGGCTTTTTCGGTGTTGCACAATCGCAAGGCAATGGAAACATTACGTTAAGTCAAATTGGTACATCAGGATACCCACTGGGTGGAAACTATATCTTGGTGGAAAACATCAATTTAGGTGGTGGAAACTTTACCCCGATAGCTAATGGATCCACGTTCACTGGGAAATTTTTAGGAAACGGATTTACGATATCGAATTTCACACTTGTTAGTAATGCTCAAAATGTCGGTTTTTTCTCCGCATTAGGAAGTTCTGCTGTCATCGATGGCTTATATCTGCTTGGGGTTTCAGCGAATCTAACAGGTTCCAGTGAACGACGACTAGGCACGATTGCAGGTCAAAATGCAGGCACCATCATGAACAGTTATGCAACGGGCACGTTAGCTGCCAATTTGTCCGTAAGCGGTAGCAATACCATTCAATCATTTGTTGGAGGCTTATCAGGATATAATACGGGGACCATCAACAACAGTGCTGCAGTCGTAGGGGTGACTTCAACAACGTCAGCTTCCGCGAGTTGGTTTCAGTCAGCAACGGCCAGAAGTTATGCGGGTGGGATAACCGGTTTTAATAACGCAACACTTGAAAGAGTCTATGCAAGCGGTTCGGTGAGCGCTTCTGCAACAGCAACCAATTCTGGATGGTTTTCAAGTTCTAATAGAGAAGCTTATGCAGGAGGCGTTATTGGTCAAAATGCAGGGAGCATCAGTTCAAGTTTTGCTGCAGGCAATGTCAGCAGCACAGTTAACACCGGTTCAAATAATCGAGCAGGACGTGTGATAGCCTCTGGAAGTGGAACCAATTTACATCGTTTAAGCACCCAAACCATCAGTGGAAATATTCACTCAGATGGGGCTGTATCGCGAACTCTCGCTAACCTCACATCTCAAAGTTGGTTAGAGACCAATTTAGGTATGAGCACATCCGATTGGAGTTTTCCACCGTCAGCTTATCCACTACCGATTCCCCAAGACGGTTGGTAAGGAAAAATCAAGACGATGATTGAATTATCCTAATCTTTTGATATAATAGATAAGGGCACACCAAAAAAAAGTCTCCTATGCAAATGGGGACTTTATTTTTTAAATCAGGGAGGCATATCATGGCAAAATATATCTTTGTCACAGGGGGCGTTGTTTCAAGTTTAGGAAAAGGCATTACCGCATCCGCATTAGGTCAACTTCTCAAAAGCAGAGGACTCAAAGTGTTCATGCAAAAGTTCGACCCCTATATCAATGTGGATCCTGGCACCATGAGTCCTTATCAGCATGGTGAAGTTTTTGTGACCCAAGATGGAGCTGAAACCGATTTGGATTTAGGCCATTATGAGCGGTTTATCGATGAAAACTTAAACCGTCACGCTTCCATTACCACAGGAAAGATTTATGAGACCGTGCTCAAACGAGAGCGAAGAGGCGATTATTTAGGCGCCACTGTGCAAGTTATCCCGCACATCACCGATCAAATCAAGAAAAAATTGGTGGATGTTGCTAAACACAGCGAACCGGATATTGTCATTACCGAAATTGGAGGAACGGTAGGGGACATTGAGTCACTCCCTTTTTTAGAAGCCATCCGACAAGCAAGACGCGATTTCGGTTTCAAAAATACGCTTTATATCCATAATACGCTCGTTCCCTATTTAAAAGCAGCCAACGAAATGAAAACCAAGCCCACCCAACACTCCGTTAAGGAGTTGATGAGTTTAGGGATTCATCCCGATATCATTATGTTACGAAGTGAAATGCCGTTATCTCAAGATCAAAAAGATAAGATTGCATTATTTTGCGATGTCGAAAAAAATGCAGTATTTGAAAGTTTGGATGTGGATGTTCTTTATGAAGTGATTCTTAATCTTCATAAACAGCACATGGATGACTGGATTTTGAACCATTTTGGTTACCAATTGCCCGAAGCGGATTTGTCAGCCTGGGAAGATTTGATTGATCGAATCAAGCATTTAAAACAGTCAGTAACCATCGGTCTTGTGGGTAAATATGTCCAACTCCATGATGCCTATTTATCCGTATCCGAAGCGTTAAAGCATGCAGGATACGCTCACGACTACATGATCAACATCAAATGGATTAACGCCGAGGAAGTCCATGCTGGAAACATTGACCGATATGTGAAAGACTGTGACGGCATTTTGGTTCCTGGAGGATTTGGAAAACGCGCCACTGAAGGGAAAAAAGCCGCTATCCGTTATGCAAGAGAACATCAAGTGCCCTTCTTAGGGCTTTGCTATGGAATGCAATTAGCGGTCATTGAATACGCTCAAAATGTTTTGAAAATTGAAGGCGCTAACTCCACAGAAATTGATCCCGATTGTTCCGATCCCATCATCTCGCTTCAACGTGGACGAGCGGATGATGAAAACAAAGGCGGGACATTAAGATTAGGTCTTTATGATTGCGAGGTTAAAGAAGGAACAAAAGCTTTTGACGCCTACCAATCCAAATTAATTAAAGAACGGCATCGCCACCGATACGAATTTAACAACGCTTATCTCGAACAATTTGAAAACACCTCCATGGTGCTCTCTGGGTATAATAGCGAGTATCAATTGGTTGAAATGGTTGAAATCAGCGATCACCCTTGGTTTGTAGCGGTTCAGTTTCATCCAGAGTTTCTCTCAAGACCTTTAAGACCGCATCCGCTCTTTAAGGATTTTGTGAAAGCCGCCATAAAACATCAAGCGTTGTGAACGGTTACATAGTCTTGTTTATTGCTATTTGAGAAAACTTTATATATAATAGATGTGTCTTTAACGAGGAGGAAAATAACATGTTAGTATCAGCAAAAGAAATGATGGAAAAAGCACGCAAAGAAGGTTATGCGGTTGCTCAAATTAACATCAATAATTTGGAATGGATCAAAGCGGTCTTAACCAAAGCAGAAGAATTAAAGTCACCGGTCATTTTAGGGGTTTCTGAAGGGGCTGGAAAATACATGGGAGGCTTCAAAACCGTTGTTGCAATGGTGCGTGAACTCGACCAGTTTTATAAAGTCAGTGTCCCAGTAGCCATTCATTTGGATCATGGATCTTATGAGGGAGCCTACAAGGCAATTGAAGCAGGTTTCACATCGGTTATGTTTGATGGATCCCATTATCCATTTGAAGAAAACCTTGCAAAAACGAAAGAATTTGTCGATTTTTGTCACGCAAGAGGCATCTCTTTAGAAGCTGAAGTCGGTTCAATCGGTGGAGAAGAAGATGGCGTTGTTGGTTTAGGCGAAGTTGCAGATCCCAAAGAATGTGAATTGATTGCAGCCACCGGTGTTGACATGTTTGCAGCAGGTATTGGTAACATTCACGGGAAGTACCCCGCGAATTGGCCAGGTCTTCGATTTGATGTTTTAGAGGAAATTGCACGTGTGACCCAAGGCATTCCTTTGGTGCTTCACGGTGGAACAGGCATTCCTTTGGATATGATTCAAAAAGCCATTTCCATGGGCGTCTCTAAAATCAATGTCAACACAGAACTTCAATTGGCGTTTGCAGCAGCGACCCGTAAATACATTGAGTCAGGTAAAGATTTAGAAGGCAAAGGGTTTGACCCAAGAAAATTATTGAATCCTGGATACGAAGCCATTCGTGCGGTTATCCATCAAAAATTTGACGATTTTGGTTCAATCAACAAAGCTTAATGGAGGGTTTAAACATGCGCGATGAAAGCCTGTATCATGAGTATGCGAATTGGAAACTTGAATACCACGATTTACTGACCTATCTAGTTGATAATCATTCCGATTTGATTCTTCGTTTCAAGCACGTCATCGACGTCATTGACCATCTTTATGACCGACTCATCGATGATCCAGAATTCTCAGAAGAAGAAAACAACATCTTTGAGACCGGATTTTATTACATGCTTGATCAAATGGATGAAATCACTAAGCTTTTGAAAATCTATAAAAACGATATCCAAAGTCTTGAAGCGAGAGCCAAAGAAGTGAACTTATTGTTATCCGCTATTGATTTTCAAAATGAGTTGTTAGGTTCCGAAAACTTTGATCAAACCGACATGGATAAATTGGTAGATTTCGAACAGCAAATTTTCAAGAAAATTGAAAATAAAGAAGATATCCCTGAACACATGTATGAAGAACTTGATCAGTTATCGTACGATTTGTTCAAGAAACTGAACATCGAGTATTATCCGGTTAACAGCATCTTTTTAGAGATTGCGGATGAACTTGGAATTCTATAAGGACAGCCAATGTCCTTTTCTTTTTCACCCATAAAGGCTATAATAAGACCAACGAAAGAAGGAATCCCATATGACTGAAATTCAAACCATCGTGCAAAATCAACGGCTGTTTTTTCAATCCAATCAAACAAGATCGTATGCCTATAGAAAAGACGCGCTCTTGAATCTAAAAAAGCACATCATCACCCATGAAAAAGCCATAGTAGAAGCCCTTTATCAGGATTTAGGAAAATCCGATGTGGAAGGCTATTTAACAGAAATAGGTGTGACATTGATTGAAATCAATCACACCCTCAAACACTTAAAGACGTGGATGAAACCCAAAAAAGTCCAAACACCTCTTCCACTGTTTAAGGCTTCTTCAATCCTTTATCCAGAGCCTTGTGGAAATGTGCTCATTTTTTCTCCTTGGAATTATCCGTTTCAATTAACCATGGCTCCTTTGATTGGGGCCATAGCAGCTGGAAATACGGCGATCCTCAAAGTGAGCCCAGATTCAATCCATACCGCCCGTTTGATGAAAACCATGATTGAGGAGCTTTTTGATTCCTCGTATATAACGGTGATTATTGGGGATATTGAAGAAAGTCAAGCACTTCTTAAGGAGCGATTTGACCACATTTTTTTCACGGGTAGCACACATGTAGGAAAAATCGTTATGCAAGAAGCGGCTAAAAATCTTATACCGGTGACCTTGGAACTTGGTGGAAAAAGCCCAGCTTTGGTGGATGGCACCACGTCACTTGACTTAGCGGCAAAACGCATTATCTATGGAAAAATCATCAACTCAGGTCAAACTTGCATTGCTCCTGATTATGTTCTTATTCATAAAGAATCGTTAGATGAATGGGTGTCTTATGCCATCAAGCATATCCAAACCTTTTTCGATGGGAATCCGTTAAACGCATCCTTTTATCCAAAAATCATCAATCAGAAGCACTACAATCGTTTAGTGTCGCTTCTAAAAGACGGGAAAATCCTTTATGGGGGAGGAGCAAACGGAACCCAAATCGAACCAACACTCATGACAAACATCAAACCAGAAAGCCCACTTCTTAACGAAGAAATCTTTGGTCCTATCCTGCCCATTTTTAGTTATGAAACGGAAGAAGAAGCGCTACGTTTGATCCAGTCGATGGAAAAACCATTGGCCTTTTATCCGTTTACTCAAAATAAAAATTTCTTAAAGAAACTGGTAGAGACCCTTTCTTTTGGGGGAGCCACCATTAATGACACCTTGATGCATTTTGGAAATAAAAATCTCCCCTTTGGGGGAGTGGGTCATTCTGGAATGGGACGCTACCATGGCCGATACAGTTTTGAAACGTTCAGCCACCACAAAGCCATCGTGAAACGATCATTAAAGGTGGATTTACCCTTTCGGTATCCTCCTTATGAATCAAAAATTCTCCGTTGGATTAAGAAGTTGATTGGATAAGCCTAAACATTATCGGGGATATTCGGTCCACCTTGTATCATGTCAAAAAAGAGAAGCATTAGAACAGTAACGATGATTAAGCCGCCTAAAATCGCCGAAAGCAACACCCATATCCCCAAACGTCGGTTATTTTCCATATAAAGCACCGAAAAAATGACCCCTAAAGGAACGGGTAATCCCAGGGATAAAAGAAGAGCGGCAACAAAGAATGCAGGGTGTTTATAGATCCACTGGGAATTACGGGCTTTTCGCCCTTTCATGGTCTTATGATGTTTGAGATAAAAATCACTGGCTTTTTTTTCCACGCTACCATCCTCCGTTGTTTTTCATATAGACGTATTTTATCATGAAAATCAAATTAAAAAAAGAACACACGTGTGTTCTTTAGTAGCGATGCTTTAAGTGGGGGAATAAAATGACATCCCGAATGTTTGGGGTGTTTGTCAAAAGCATGACGAAGCGGTCGATGCCGATGCCAATGCCGCCTGTTGGGGGCATGCCGTATTCCAAGGATTCCACAAAATCAACATCCATCTCGGAGGCTTCAACGTTTCCGAGTTCTTTTTCTTTGATTTGGCTTTCAAAACGTTCACGTTGATCAATCGGATCATTTAGCTCTGTAAAGGCGTTTGCAAACTCGCTTCGGTTGATAAAGAGCTCAAAGCGATCGGTGAAACGTGGGTCGTTTGGGTTTTTCTTAGCCAAAGGGCTGATTTCGATTGGATGACCATAAACAAATGTGGGTTGAATGATTTGATCTTCACAATACTTTTCAAAAAACGCTTCTAAGATATGGCCAACCGAATAGTGCTTTTCCACATGAATCTCATGCTTTTTAGCGTAAGACGTGGCTTCTTCTAACGTAAGGGGTTGCCAAAAATCAACTCCTGAACATTCTTTAACAGCATCCGCCATATGCCAACGCTTCCAAGGGCGCCCCATGTGAATGACTTGATCAACATAAGTGACATCATATGATCCCAGTATTTGATAGGCAACCGTGGATAAACAATCTTCACATAAATTCATCATGTCTTCCATATCGGCATACGCCAAATACGCTTCAATCGTGGTAAATTCAGGGTTATGTTTGGCATCCATGCCTTCGTTTCTAAATAAGCGGCCAATTTCATAAACCGCCTCTAATCCACCAACAATCAGTCTTTTCAAAGGAAGTTCTGTTGCAATCCGTAAATAAAAGTCCATGTCTAAAGCATTATGATGTGTCACAAAGGGACGCGCAGCAGCTCCGCCTAAAATGGGTTGTAAAACAGGGGTTTCCACTTCAATAAAACCGCGGGAGTCAAAGAAGTTTTGGATGGCACGAATAATCTTTGGACGAATCATAGCCACTCTTCTAGATTCTTCATTGACAATTAAATCCACATAACGGCGTCTTCTCGCTTCCTCTTTATCTTGAAGGCCGTGAAATTTATCGGGCAAAGGCCTTAAGGCTTTGGATAAATGGGTATATTCATGAGCCTTGATGGTCAACTCATCGGTTTTTGTGCGAAACAAAACGCCTTTAATGCCAACAATGTCCCCTAAATCGGCATGCTTAAAAAGATCGTAGCTGGCTTCTCCAACCGCATCTTGACGGACATAGACTTGAATGAGCCCATCTCGGTCTTTGATATGCATGAATCCGGCTTTTCCTTGCCCCCGCTTCAACATGATTCGTCCAGCAATGGATACGGTAATCTGTTTTTGTTCAAGGGTTTCAAGAGTATCGGTTCCGTAAGCATCAAATAGGGCTTTTGCAGTATGGGTTCTTACGTATTTTTGACCAAAAGGGTCAATTCCTTTATCGCGAAGCGCCTGAGCTTTTTCACGGCGCACGATTTGTTGTTCATTTAAATCATCTGGGTACATCGGTATCCTCCTCCTATAATTCAATTCATTATATCATAAACAAAAGACCATAAAAACAGTTTATGGCCTTTTTTCCTCTTCTAAAAGCGTATACATTAGGCCGTCTTTGACGGGCTCAAGTGATGTGATTCTCACTCGAATGGTTTTAAGTCCTAAATGAAGCGTCAGCTGATCGCCTACCTTCACTTCTGCGGAGGGTTTTGCGGTTTTTCCGTTGATGTCCACCCGTTCTTTAGAAGCGGCTTCTTTAGCAATGGTTCGCCGTTTAATGATACGGGAAACCTTTAAGTATTTATCAAGCCTCATTGACAGAAAGGGACTGTTTGGTTTGCCACCAAGACAGCTCGCCGGTATTGACGATCTCATCGATATCCGCTTTGGTCAAGGTTTCAACATCAATTAAGTATTTGGCAATCAGATCCAGTAAGGATCGGTTATCCGATAGAATGCGTTTGGCTTCCTCAAAACAACCGGTAATGATGTGACGGACTTCTTTATCGATTTCATGGGCCACTTGGTCAGAGAAGTTCTTTTCTTTGAAATAGTCACGGCCGAGGAAAACGTTGCCACCCGCACTTTCGTATTGGATGGGTCCTAAATCGGACATGCCATATTCGGTGACCATGGCACGAGCGATGGAAGTCGCGATTTGAAAATCATTATAAGCACCTGTTGAAACGGTATCAAACACGATTTCTTCAGCGACGCGTCCTCCTAAATAGGAGGTGATTCGAGCAAGAAGAGATTTTTTTGTTTCCAAAAACCGTTCTTCAGAAGGGGTCATCAAGTTGTAACCACCGGCGCGGCCTCTTGGGATAATCGTGACTTTTTGAACGATGTTCGCATCTTCTAGTTTGATCCCTAAGACGGCATGTCCTGCTTCATGATAAGCGACACGGCGTTTTTCAGATTCCGAATATTTTCTACTTTTCTTAGCAGGTCCCATCATGACACGGTCAATGGCTTCATCCATGTCTTGTTCGGTAATCAAGGTTCGATTATCACGGGCAGCCAATAAAGCGGCTTCGTTTAATAAGTTTTCAATATCGGCCCCAGAAAATCCAGGAATCCGATGAGCAAACTCATCAAATTTGATGCTAGGGTCAAGTTTTTTATTGCGGGCATGGACTTTAAGAATCGCTTCTCTGCCACGGACATCAGGCAAACTAATGGTGATTTGACGGTCGAATCGACCAGGACGCAACAAGGCAGGGTCTAAAACATCTGGACGGTTGGTAGCGGCAATGATGATGATGCCCATGTTGGATGTAAATCCATCCATTTCAACGAGTAATTGGTTTAACGTTTGCTCTCTTTCATCGTGACCACCGCCGAGTCCTGCGCCACGTTGACGACCGACGGCATCAATTTCATCAATGAAGATGATGCAAGGAGAATTTTCTTTAGCGACTTTAAACAAGTCTCTCACACGGGAGGCACCAACCCCAACAAACATTTCAACAAAATCCGAACCGGATATGGAGAAGAAGGGGACGTTCGCTTCCCCAGCAACTGCACGCGCAATGAGCGTTTTACCCGTACCGGGTGAGCCCACTAATAGGACACCTTTAGGGATACGCGCGCCCATATCGAGGTATTTTTTGGGGGTTTTTAAAAAGTCGATGATTTCTTCCATCTCTTGTTTTTCTTCATCACAGCCAGCAACATCTTTAAAAGTCACCGTTTTTTCTCGATTGAGTTTGGCACGGTTTTTAGCAAAATCAAAAGCTTTCGAGTTTTGATTGTTAGCGTTTCTGAAAATAAAGAACAAGACACCAATGATAAGAACAATCGGTAGAAGATTGATTAAGACGGTCCATAACGTCACGCCTGAGCGAGGGGAAGTGATGGTGGTTCCGTTTTTGGATTCAACGATTTGAAAAACGATTAAGACTTCTTCAAGCGGTAAAATCGATTCAAAACGTTCTGTTCCATAAATGGCGGCTGAACCAGAGCCCTTATAAAAGACGCCTTCGACTTTAACTAAAGTCAAGTTGTCCCCACCGACAGGAGTGTATTGTACCCGCTCGATATGGCCGAAATTGGCCGATTGGGTGATTTCGGTATAATTCAGTTTGGCGACTTGTCCTTGAAAAGCATCACGCAAGAACAAAAAGACACCGACGAGGATCAAGAGGGTGAAAAGCATGATGAGATAATCCGGTTTCTTGCGGAAATCCGAACGTCTCGATGCGTTAGGTTTTTTAGGTGTTGGGTTCATTGAAGATCCTCCTTATTTGGATTTATAGACCTCAGGTTTAAGAATTCCGACATAAGGAAGATTACGATAATATTCCTCGTAATCCAAGCCATAGCCCACAACGAAGGCCTTCGGAATGGTTTTCCCGATATAAGCTGGAACATAAGGTCTAATACGTCCAGTGGGTTTATCGAGAAGGGTAGCAATTTCAACGGATTTAGCACCCCGGTGTTTGAGCAGTTCAACAATGGTCACAATCGTATTGGCGGTATCCACAATGTCTTCGACGATAAGCACATCTCGACCATGAACCGATATGTCTAGGTCCATTTTAATTTTAACATCTCCGGAGGAAGCAATCCCGCCATGATAACTTGATACCGACATATACGCAATTTCAAATAGAAAATCCATCTCTTTGGACAAATCGGACAAGAAAGGAACACATCCTTTTAGTAAGCCGACGATTAAAGGGTTTTTATCACGATAATCGTTTGTTATGGCTTGGCCCATGGTTTTGCATATGGCTTGAATTTCGGATTCGGATACAAGGATTTCAGCAATATCTTTATGCATGATTTTTTACCTCTTCAGTTTGAAATATAAGGTGTTTGTCTGTCCAAGTGTTTGATTGGTATAAAGTCCCTCAACCCAAAGAATCTGATGATTGTTATCCGTGAGAATGAGCAACTGATCTCGGGTTTCGGTTGGTATTTTTTGATCGATTAAAAGCTTTTTGAGTTTTTTATGGCCATAGTCATAGCGAAGCAAATCGCCATCTTTTCTATGGCGTAGCCATAATGGAAAGGCTAATTCATTATAACATAATTTATAAAAATCCGCAGTATTCGAGTTTGAATTGATAAAAAATGTGAAAAGTGCGACATTTTTGATTTTTGTGGTCCCTTCTTTGAGCGCAACACAGATGGGTTGGTGGGGGATTTGCTTGATGATTTTGGCCTCATCATAGGATTTAATTAAGACGTGGTTATTGGACAACGCAAAGCGTTGATTTGGCTTTTTAGAAAGCAGCATGTTTCGCATGTTTTGGATCATCTCGAAATTGAAAGTAATCTTTTGGTTCTCTAATAGGTAAGCAAGAATGTCTTCTTGCAAAGCCCTATCCAAATACTCAAAACGGCGAATATCCAATGACATGTCTTTTGAAACATAGAGTTTTGAGGTGTTTCTAAGAAACTTAAAACTATTAGAAAGTAAATGATGATACTGTTTGATTTGGTTTAACATGTCTGGGTTTTCTTGTTTCATGATGGGAATAATGGCGTGACGGTATCGGTTTCTTAAATACGTGTTTTCTTCATTAGATGAATCGTTCAAATAAGGCACATGGAAAGACGTGGCGTAATCGATTAATGCCTCTTTTGAGTAGAATAAAAGTGGCTTAATAAACACATAAGGATGGTTTTCATGCAGCTGTTGCATACCGGAATACCCCAAAAGATTGCTGCCACGTGTCAACTTAATTAAGATGTTTTCAAAGAGGTCATCTAAATGGTGGGCGGTAACAATATAGGGCGTTTTATAAAGTTTGGCCACTTCACACAAATAGTGGGTTCTTAACAGATGCGCTTGGTGATGGAAGTTGCCGTGATCAACGTCAATCATGTAATAATGGAAAGGAATGCCATGCTTTTTAGCAAACGATTCGACCATGTCTTTTTCAACGAGTGATTCGTCTCTTTTTTGATGGTTGAAATGAACAACAACCAGTTTAAAGACGGTCTTTAACAACGAGGATAGCAAGGTCATGGAATCGAGCCCGCCGCTCACCGAAAGAACAAGAGGAAATTCAGGATTAATTTGAAGGTCTTCAAGTAGAATTTTTTGAGTATCAATCATCATAATCACTCCGCTTCTTCATCTCTATTATAACACGGAAGAACAACATGAAGGCCTACAAATGTGTCAGGCAAGATTGTCAAATTCAGAGTCTAAATGCGTGTTTGATATGATATAATGAAAGCACATACAGGAGGATTTTATGCTCGTATTGGCCAGCAAATCGCCTAGAAGAGAAAAACTGTTGAAAGATGCTGGGTTAGATTTCATCATATGTCCCAGCCAGATTGAAGAAAAAGTGGATCCAAATAAGGCTCCCAAAGACATTGTTGTTGAGCTTGCTAGACAAAAAGCGAACGATGTAGCCAAACACTATCCCAATGATTTGGTTATTGGTGCAGACACCATTGTTGTCTGTCAAGATGAAATCTTGGGAAAACCTGTGGATGAGAAGGATGCCTATCGCATGCTTAAGATGCTTTCCAATCAAAAGCACAGCGTTTTAACAGGCGTTTACTTAATCAAAAATGGCATTGAAAAAGGGTTTTACTCAGAAACATTCGTTTGGATGAAAAACTTAAGTGAACTAGAGATTTGGAATTACATTCAAACCAAGGAACCGATGGATAAAGCAGGGGCTTACGCCATTCAAGACGGGGGCGGGCAATTGGTTGATCACTATGAGGGAGATTTTTTTACCATCGTAGGACTCCCCTTAAAGGCATTACTAGACGCCATCAAGACATTTCAATCTCAAGACGGAGGCTACTAATGCACGTAGCCTTTTGTTTTTTTAGAACGAAACGTGTTAAAATAGCCTTAACTAGACGATAAAAAGTGGGGAATCATATGAAATCAAACGAGGTATGGAAAACAGGCGTTGTGTATCAAATTTATCCAAGAAGTTTTATGGACTCTAATCAAGACGGGATAGGAGACCTTAAAGGCATTATTCAACGATTAGATTATGTTCAATCGTTGGGGGTGGATATGATTTGGCTGTCACCCGTGTATCAATCACCGAATGACGATAACGGATACGATATCAGCGATTATTGTGCCATCCATCCCGATTTTGGCACGATGGAGGATATGGAACAGTTGATTGAAGAGGCCAGAAAGAGAAACATGAAAATCATCATGGACTTGGTTATCAATCACACATCAGATGAACATCGTTGGTTTGTTGAATCTCAAAAATCAGAAGATAATCCGTATCGTGACTACTACATTTGGCAAAAGAAACCAAACAATTGGACCAGTTTTTTTAGTGGAAGCGCATGGGATCGAATCGGCGATTGGTACTATCTTCATTTGTTTTCAAAAAAGCAACCAGATCTTAATTGGAAAAACCCACGCGTTATGGAGGAAATTCAATCCATTATGCATTTTTGGCTTAAAAAAGGGATTTATGGATTCCGTTGTGATGTCATCAACATTTTATTCAAAACATCATTGGCCAACGGAAAAAAGCGACTTGTATTAACCGGAAAAGAGCATTATCATTCCCAAGAGGGGTGTCATCACATTTTAAAGAAGCTTAGAACCGATGTTTTAAATCAATACGATTGTTTTACCGTTGGAGAAACCGTCATGGTGACTCCCAAACAAGCCAACGATTTGATTTTACCGGAAAGACAAGAGTTAGACATGGTGTTCGCGTTTGAACACATGGAAACCGATCAAATCAACAACAAATGGTTTAAGACCCGATTTTCTGCGAACCGATTCATGAAAGTGATTAAAACCTGGCAAGAAGAGGTTCACTGGAATGCCAATTATTTAGAAAATCATGATCAACCCCGAAGCGTCTCTCGGTTTGGTAATGATCAAACATATCACCCTGAAAGCGCAAAAATGCTGCTCTCTATTTTATTGACGTTAAAAGGAACCCCTTTCGTATATCAAGGACAAGAAATCGGCATGACTAACGGTGATTTTAAAAGCATCGATGCGTTTAAAGATGTTGAAACCCATCGCATTGTTGCATTAGCAAAAAAACTTCATTTTCCTAAATGGTACATTTGGCATATGTTAAAAACAGCGTCAAGAGATCATGCAAGAACCCCCATGCAATGGACAAAAGAGGGTGGATTCACCGAAGGAACGCCATGGATTCAAATGAATGCAAATAAAGCGACGATTAACGTGGACAATCAATTGAACGATCCCCATTCTATCGTCTGCTATTTTAAAACGTTGGTTCAGTTAAGGAAAGACTATGCCGCTTTAACCAAAGGGACTTTTCGTGCACTTAAAACCCAGAATAACGTGTTTGTTTTTGAACGGAAACACCAAGATGAATCGATTATTGTTGTGGCCAATATGTCAGCCAAACCACGGCGGTTTAACCCCCTGGTTACAGGTAAGATTTTGCTTTCTAACACCAATCGAAACGACTTAACAAATGGCATACTAAAGCCTTATGAAGCCATTATCGTTTTAGGAGAATCGCTATGATAAGATGTCAGTTTCCCTATTTTATTTTAGAAACAGAAGCGTTAAGTTATTTGTTTGGTGTGATGCCCACCGGGCAGTTAGAGCATCTTTATTTCGGTAAAAAAATAGTCGATCAGACATACGATGCTTTGCATACCAAATTGACGTTAGGAGCAGGGTCTTCCATTCTATACGAAAGAAATGAGGCGAAAGTGTTCCTTGATTTAATGCCGCTTGAATATTCAGGAGTGGGTAAAGGAGATTTCAGACTTACCCCGATGGAAGTCAAAATGCCCGATGGAACGTTTGTCCAAGACTTTGTTTATCAATCTTATACCATTGAAAAGGCATTCGAGTCGAATCAAGGGTTACCAGCACCTACAAAAGAGGGGCAATCGCTCATCATTACGCTAGTTGATGATCACGCACAGCTTGAACTTAAACTCATTTATACGCTTTATGAAGGGCAAAACATCATTGCCAGAAAAGCCCTTTTATCCAATAAGAACCCTAACCCTATTGTCATTCGAAAAATGATGAGTTTTATGCTGGATGTGTCACGTTCCGACTTTGATTTAATGAGCTTTGATGGTGGATGGATTAAAGAAACCCATCGCCATATTCGACCGCTTCACTACGGCACTTACGTGATTGACTCCACCACCGGTAGTTCCTCTAATCGGCATAATCCAGGAATTATTTTGATGGAAAAAGGATGTCATGAGGATTATGGTGTCTGCATAGGGATTAACCTCATGTATAGCGGAAACCATTATGAAGCCGTTCAAATAACGAATCACGGCATGATGCGGGTGATGAGCGGGATCAACCCGCACTGTTTTGAGTGGCCATTGAATCAAGGAGAGTCATTTGAAACCCCGTATGCCATCCTCAGTTATTCCAATCAAGGATTCAATCTCTTATCCACCCATTTTCATGATTTTGTGAACGAATGCGTCGTTCCAAAGCCTTTTCAAAAGACGTTAAGACCGATTGTCATTAACAGTTGGGAGGCTTTTTATTTTGATTTTAACGAAAACAAACTATTGAAGTTAGCTAAAGATGCCCAATCATTAGGCATTGAGCTTTTTGTTCTTGATGACGGGTGGTTTAAAAACAGAATGGATGACACCAGCGGCTTAGGTGATTATGAAATCAATTCCAAACGTCTAAAAAAAGGGTTACCAAGTTTAGTTAAAAAAATTAATCAAAAGGGGTTGGATTTTGGTTTATGGTTTGAACCAGAAATGGTAAATCCAGACTCTGATCTTTACCGAAATCATCCTGAATATGCCATTAAGATAGAAGGGAGAACCCCTAGTCTAGGCCGAAACCAACTGGTTTTAGATCTTTGTAACCCAGAGGTTATACAGTACATCAAATCCTCGATGAAACACGTCATGGATCAGATTCCCATTCGGTATCTTAAATGGGATATGAATCGACATATCACGGATTTTTATTCGCCTCATCTTCCCAATCAAGGCATGTTTTTCCACCGGTATATCTTAGGGCTTTATGCTATTTTGAATCATATCCGCCATCACTTTCCTGATGTGTTGATTGAGACCTGCTCTTCAGGTGGAAACCGGTTCGACTTAGGCATGTTATCGTATGGACCCCAAATCTGGGCTTCTGACGATACCGACCCCATTGAACGATTAAAGATTCAAGAAGGATTAAGTTATCTTTACCCACAATCGACGATCAGTGCACATGTGTCGCCTGCACCGCATGCTCAAACCTTAAGACATACGCCTTTATCGACACGCTTTAATGTGGCCAGTTTTGGAGTTTTAGGCTATGAGTACCGACTAAGCGATCTATCACCTCTTGAAAAAGGCGAAGTCAAAAGTCAAATTGAACAGTATAAACGGTATCGTGAAATCTTGCAGTTTGGTAAGTTTAAGCGGTTCAATAAAAACCGGTCCAATCAAATTCGATGGCAAATCTCGCATCAAGACACCCACATTATTGGAAACTTTCAAACACTCGCTGAGGCAAGCCCCGATTTTGATACGCTTCATGTCAAGGATTTAAATCCAAAGCAAATGTATCACTTGCGGTCGATTAAGCAATCGTTTCCCTTATCAAGGTTCGGGCATTTAATTTCCCATGCCTTGCCCATCAAACTAAAACACGACGGGCTAATCATGCGAACGATCGGACGCTATAGAGGGTTAGATAACGCCACCGAAAGCGTCACAGCCAGTGGAGAAATTCTTATGAACGGGTATCGAATGAAACAAGCGTTTATGGGAACCGGATACGATCCTAACACGCGACTCATGGGCGATTTTGATTCACAAATTTATATCGTAGAGAAGGTGAGAGAAACATGAGAATCCTTGAACACTTAAACTTTGATTGGGTGTTTGGTCCGTATCACCCCAGTCATCTAAAAGAGAACCACTTAGATCAGTTGAAATCGGTTGATTTGCCGCATAATGCAGTCGATCTTCCTTATCACCAGTTTGATGAAATCATCACCCAAGGAATTTTTACCTATGTCAAAACGTTTAAAACCAAACCGGAGTGGCAAAACAAGCAGATCCGTTTGATTTTTGAGGGAGTCGCGCATGCATGCGATGTCTACCTCAATCAAACCCTCATTGGAAGTCATCAAGGAGGGTATGTTCCTTTTGAGTTTGAGCTTCCAGAGCTGAAAGAAGATGCCGACAATACACTTATCGTGGTGGTCGATACCCATGAGAACCCAGCAATACCTCCTTTTGGAGGCGTGGTGGATTATCTAGGCTATGGAGGAATCTATCGCGAGGTCCGTTTAGAAATCACTGAAAAAGCGTATATAACATCCGTTTTTATCGAGCAAAATGGATCTTTAAAAGCAAATGTTCATCTAAACCTGTCGCATCATGCAGGAAACATTAAAGCCAGTCTTTTCGATCCCATGGGAAAAAATGTTTTTCAAACCGACCTCCCAGTGAATCAAAAAGACATCACGTTTTCCATCGAACTCAAGGATGTTCTATTATGGGATTTGGATCACCCACATCTTTATACCCTTCATCTTGGTTATCACCACGAAGGTGTGGACCAAGTGGACACGCGATTTGGGTTTCGGTCTGCGGTGTTTAAAGAAGATGGGTTTTATTTAAATGGGAAAAAGATAAAAATCCGCGGTCTAAACCGTCATCAATCGTATCCTTATGTGGGCTACGCAATGCCAAAGTCCGCTCAAGAAGAAGACGCGGAAATCTTAAAATATCAGTTAGGCGTCAATTTGGTTCGAACCGCGCATTACCCACAGTCCAAGCATTTCTTGAATCGAGCCGATGAAATTGGGCTTATGGTCTTTGAAGAAATTCCAGGGTGGCAACACATCGGAGACGAAGCATGGCAACACCGCTCATTGCGCGATGTTGAACAGATGATTGTGCGCGACCGCAATCACCCTTCGATTATCTTATGGGGGGTTAGAATCAATGAATCGGCCGATGACCACGATTTTTATGTTCAAACCAACGCCCTCGCACATCATTTAGACCCATCGAGACAAACGGGAGGTGTCCGCAACAGCCAACATTCAGAGTTTTTAGAAGATGTGTATACCTATAACGATTTCTCACATACCGGTCAAAACAAAGGCTTAGATTCCAAGAGAAAAGTCACTAAAAAGGTCCCTTATTTGATTAGCGAGTATAACGGGCACATGTTTCCAACCAAACGGTTTGATTCAGAAAAGCATCGTGTTGAACACGCATTACGTCATGTCAACGTCTTAAATGCTATGATGGATCCGAATAACGGCATATCGGGTTCCATTGGCTGGTGCATGAGCGATTATAACACCCATCAAGAGTTTGGTAGCGGAGACAGGGTGTGTCATCACGGCGTATTAGACATGTTTCGCATTCCCAAGTACGCAGCCTTTGCCTATATGCAAGAAGGGTTAAAAGCGCCCTTCATGGAAGTGGCGTCTACCATGAACATTGGTGAGTATCCCGGAGGGAACTTAAATGAAGTGGTTGTCTTTACCAATTTTGACTTTATCAAAGTGTATAAAAACGATGAATACGTAAAGACGTTTTATCCCGCTAAAGCCCGCTATCCTCATCTAATGCATCCGCCCATCATCATCGATGATTTTGTTGGAGAAAGACTCATGAAAAATGAAAACATGACGGAAAAGGATGCGGAAAGCACCAAAGCGATTTTTAAAGCCATTACCCAACACGGAAACAATTTATCGTTAAAGCATAAAGTGTCGATGCTAAGGCTTATGAAAAAGTATGCCTTGTCACGGGATGATGGCACCAAACTCTTTTTCAAGTATTTCGGAGGATGGGGCACATCGAAAGTTAGTTTTAAAATCGAAGGATATCTTAATGGAGACTGTTTAAAAACGATTCATGTGGGTAACAACGCTGCCTTTGACTTCGTTTTAGAGACCTCTAAACGTCCTTTAGCCATCAACGACACGTACGATGTTAAGCGCTTTGTCTTAAGGAAAGTCAACCAGCATCATGAACTCATTCCCTTTTCGTTTGATCCAATTGAAATCAAAACAACGGGTCCGATTGAACTCATCGGTCCAAAAAGGCTTCAATTGATCGGAGGAGCCATCGGGTTTTACATTCGTTCAAAAGGAAGAGGTAAAGCATCGGTGATGATCCATGCGGATCAAAAAATCATCACACATGAGGTCGAAGTCGTATGAAACTGTCCCTTGACCAAAGCATCAAACTATTAGAAGGCATGGATGTTTGGCATACTGAGCCTGTAGGAGGACTGCCATCCCTCATGATGGCGGATGGTCCACACGGATTAAGAAAGCAAGTTGAATCGCTTGATAATCTTGGCATTAAAGGTTCTGTTCCAGCCACATGCTTTCCAACCGCAAGCCTCTTAGCATGCAGTTTTAATCGCGAAACACTTTATCGACTAGGAGAACTGCTTGCGAAAGAAGCGCATGCTCAACACGTCAACATCGTCTTAGGCCCCGGGATTAACATGAAACGCTCACCGCTTTGTGGGCGGAACTTTGAATATTACTCAGAAGATCCTTATCTAACGGGTGAACTGGCGGCCTCTTTTGTCAAATCGATGGAAGAACACGGCATCGGAACCGCGGTCAAACATTTTTTTGCGAACAACCAAGAAAAGAACCGTTTCTTTATCAACAGTGTTGTGGATGAAAGAGCCTTGAGGGAAATTTATCTTAAAGCATTTGAACGGGTCATTAACGAGAACCCCGCCATGGTGATGTCTTCTTATAACAAAATCAACGGGTTTCACGGAACGGAACACCCTTATTTGAAAGAAGTGCTTCGGGATGAATGGAAATTTAAAGGGGTTGTGGTCAGCGATTGGGGTGCGGTTCACGATAAAGTCAAAAGCGTTAAAGCCGGCAACGATTTGGAAATGCCATCGTCTCATGGCTATTCAGCCCAAATTTTAAAAAACACATGTTCAATCGATCACGAACTCAGAGGAGCCATTTTAGATTCTGCACAGCGCATGAGTGAAATGGTCAATCGCTATAAAAATCTTCCAAATATCACGTTCAATAAGGACTTACACCATAAAGAAGCAAAAGGTTTAGCCATCGACTCGATGGTGCTGGTCAAAAATGAGGGGATTCTTCCTCTTAAATCGGATCAATCCATTCTTTTTGTAGGCGACTTTTTCTATCACATGCGGTATCAAGGCGGAGGAAGCTCATACGTCAATCCAACCAAGGTTGATCACATGAGCGACATATGCGCGCAATATGGGTCAACCATTCACCACACGCGGGGGTATTTGACAAAAAGCGATAAACCTGTGAAACGTCTTGAAGAAAAGGCCATTGAATTAGCAAAACAGGCGGAAGTTATCGTGTATTTATTGGGAATTCCTGAACGACACGAAACCGAAGGGTTCGATCGAAAGAACTTAAATATCCCTCAAAACCAAATCACACTGCTTAAAAAAATCCACGATGTCAATCCAAATATTGTCGGAGTTGCTATCGGTGGATCGGTCATGAATCTATCGTGTGAGACCTTGCTTAAAGGGTTATTGATTGCGTATCTAGGGGGACAAGCCTCAAGTGGGGCTATCTTGGATCTTCTTTTTGCTAAAGCAAGTCCATCGGGTCGACTCGCTGAAACGTGGATTGATGACATCAAGGCTTGCAATGTTCAACTGACCGATGACAATCATTCGGTTTATTACGATGAGTCCCTTTACGTTGGGTATCGGTATTATCACACGTTCCAAAAACCTGTTCGCTATTCCTTTGGGTATGGACTTAGTTACACCACGTTTCAATACGATGACTTTAATGTGATAAAAAAAGATAAGACGCTGATTGTTTCGGTAACCTTGAAAAACACGGGCTCCATGACCGGTAAAGAAGTGATTCAAGTTTATTTAGATCCCCCTAAGACTGCGGTGTTCAAACCTAAACGGCATTTGATTGGTTTTGAAAAAGTCGAGTTAATGACACAGGATTCAAAAACCATTCATTTGACCATCCCCATTCAGCAGTTGGGCATCTATGATGTCAATAAAAAGCAATTTTGCGTTGAAAAAGGAACGTATCATGTCTCGGTTGGAAAACATGTTAACGAGATGATTGCTACACAAGCGGTTGAAATCGATGGAGAAACGTTGGATTATCCAGAAACAAGTTACCAAAAAGAGAGTTACGACACCAGCAGCTTCAAAGCGTTTTTCAAAGAGCCACTGCCGCCTAAAAGCATCAAAAAAGGACGACCTTATCATTTATCTTCAACGTTGGGTGATATAAGAAAAACCGTGATGGGACGCCTCATCTCAGGAGTCATTATTCGAAAAGCGGTCTCAAATGTTCATTCAAAAGAAGATCATTGGATGGCGGAAGTCGCTAAGAAAACACTGTTAGAAACGCCCATTCGAACGCTGGTTTTATTCAGTTCAGGGGCACTCACATTCAAACAAGCAGAAGGCATTATCCATTTAGCAAATGGAGAATTTAAAGCAGGATTCAAGAAAATGGTGAAAGGATAAACAAACATGACACAAACAAATCAGATTGACAAAAGAACCAAATGGACGTATGCAACAACCGGGATGGGGCGCGACATGATGTACGCGCTTTATGCCAATTTCTTACTGGTATTTTTGACAGACGCCATTGGCGTATCCAACCAAGTTTTAATCGCTGTAGGGGTGATTATTGCTGTTGCTAGAGTGTGGGATGCCATAAACGACCCAATCATGGGGGTCATCATTGATAACACCCATTCCAAACACGGTAAATTTAAACCTTGGATTTTAGCAGGAGCGATTTCCTCTGCCATCATCTTTTATTTGCTTTTCCAAGACTTCGGATTAACAGGAACAGCCTTTTTAGTGGTCTTTGGCTTACTTTATGTGCTTTCAGGCATGACCTTTACGATGAACGACATCGCCTACTGGTCGCTTTATCCAAGTTTGACATCGGATCCAAAAGAACGGGAATCCATTGGATCGTTGGCCAGAATTTTCGCGTCTTTGGGCATGTTCATCGTCGTTGCTGCGGTTCCTATTGTTTACCAAAACATGTTTGGGACACCCAAACAGGCGTTTTCAGTGATTGCCCTTGTCGTATGTTTGATTTATGTTGTTTCGCAAATCATCATCTTTTTCTTTCTTAAACAACCCAAAAACACGTTTTCAAATCTCGAACAACCCAAGACAAGACTTTTGGAAATGTTTAAGATTATTGGAAAAAACGATCAGTTGCTCGTCATCATCATTTCGATCTTGTTGTTTAACATTGGTTACTTTATCACAACCGCCCTGGGAATCTATTTTTTCAATTACGATTTTAACCGGTATGGCGGAGGAGAATTTACCCTTTTTATGGGGGTTTTAGCGATTAGTCAATTAACCGCTTTAATCCTGTTTCCAATGCTGGTTAGAAAGATATCGCGGAAAAAACTATTCACCATTTCTTTTATTATGATTGCGATTGGGTATTTGTTGTTCATCAGTGTTGGTTATGTCCTACCGATGAACATGCTTTTTATCGGTCTTGCCGGATTGGTTTTATTTAGTGGACAAGGATTTATCCAGGTCTTAGTTTTAGTCATGTTGGCCGATACCATCGAATACGGGCATTGGAAATTGGGGACACGAAACGAGTCCATTGTGTTTGCGATTAATCCATTTGTGGTTAAAATGGCAACCGCGTTTCAAACCATCATCGTCTCAGTGACGTTAGCGGTTTCCGGGTTAAACAGTCGGGTCATTAAACCGTTGACAGATACGATTAAGGAAAATCCAAATTACCCCGCTGAACAAGCACGAGCGTTTATCGCGGCGAACACCACCCCTGAAATGCTATTGATGTTAAGAGGGTCAATGATTATTTTACCGTTCTTGCTCATTTTAGCGTCTTACTTGGTGTACCGGACTTACTTTAAAATTGATGCTCAGTTCTTTGATAAGATTACACGTGAATTAAAAGAAAGAATAGCGGAATAAAAACAAAGCAGGATCGAGGGTTCGATCCTGCTTTTTATGTTCTATTTTTTTTAATATGTCTTAAATCATCTTGATTGAAATGGTAGGTTTTTTTGCAGAAATGACACTCAATATCGGCTTTTTGATCGTCATGAATGAGTTCATCTAGTGTCTTTTCATCCAACGCAATCAAGGATTTTTCAAACTTTTCTTTTGAGCAGGGACAATAATAGCGAATGGGTCTTTTCTCAAGAATTTCTTCGGTATTGGATGCAAGCAGGCTCAGTATGCCTTCAGGGGTCGTTTTTTCGTTTAAGAGTTTGGAGATGGGAGGAATCTCGGATAAGATGGCTTCCATCGTGTCAAGCGTTTCCTTTGACGCATTTGGCATGACTTGTACGATAAATCCACCGCTTGCAAGAACCGATTGATCCCGATCAACGAGGACACCTAAGCCAACGGCAGAGGGCACTTGTTCACTCATGGTGAAATAATACGTGAAATCATCGCCAATCTCACCGGTTTGAAGTTCGGAAGAGGAAGTGAAAAAATCACGCATTCCCAAATCTTTTGTGACATGTAGAAACCCTTGACCAATCGCCTTTCCAACCGCGAGTTTACCGTTTTTGGGACCATCCTCATAAACCAGATAAACCGAAGGGTTTTGAATTTCTCCTCGGACTTCGCCCTTGGCATTCGCTTCAACCAGCATCGAACCGATGGGACCATCCCCCTTTATTCTCAAAGTTAGACGCTCCTCGCCTTTATACATCAACCCCATCATGGCAGAAGCGGTTAAAAAACGCCCGAATGCCGCTGTTGCGGTAGGCCAGGTTTGATGGATTTTTCTCGCCTCTTCAACCAAATGGGTTGAGTGTGCCACATAAATCCTTAATTCTTTTTGATAAGCGTAGCTCATTAATACGTAATCGTTCATGGCATTCTTCCTTCCACAAACATTGTAGCACAATTGAAATCATTTTCCTCCTGTGATACAATGAATCGGGTGAAACAGATGAGTTTTAAAATTGGACCGATTGTCATTGAAAACCGAATCGTATTAGCGCCTATGGCGGGTGTCAGCAACAGCCCTTTTCGCATCATGGCTCGAAAAATGGGAGCTGGATTGGTTTTTGCTGAAATGGTTTCAGACAAAGGACTGTTTTTTAACAACGAAAAAACAACGAAAATGCTCTATATGACCGACCAAGAGCGCCCGATGGTTCAACAAATCTTTGGTTCAGACATCGACACCATGGTCAAAGCTGCCAAGCACATTGAATTGATTTCCAATTGCGACATCATTGATATCAATATGGGATGCCCTGTTCCTAAGGTTGCTATTAAATCTCAGGCAGGCGCATCGTTAATGAAAAACCCAAAAAAAGTTTACGAACTTGTCAAAGCGGTGATTGATCACACGCATAAACCGATTACCGTGAAAATTAGAAGCGGATGGGATGCCTACTCCATCAATGCCGTTGAAGTGGCTCAAGCCATTGAGGCTGCAGGGGCTTGCGCCATCACGGTCCACGGAAGAACACGGTCTCAAGGCTATTCAGGGAAAGCCGATTTAGCGATTATTAAAGCAGTTAAGGAGGCTGTATCCATTCCTGTTATTGGCAATGGCGATGTTGTTGACGGGCCCTCTGCTAAAAAAATGTTGGATGAAACAGGATGTGATGCGGTGATGGTGGGACGAGCAGCATTAGGAAATCCCTGGGTCTTCAAAGAGATTCTTCATTATCTCGAAACCGGAGAGGTTTTGCAAAAACCATCTCACCAAACAATCAAAAACACGATGATAGAGCATTTAGAGGCATTAATTGAACTCAAAGGAGAAAAAACAGCCATTTTGGAGATGCGAAGCCATGGTCCATGGTATTTAAAAGGGTTAGAACACGCATCCCACTTAAGAAAGAAACTTTCACAAACCAAATCAAAAGACGAGTTTGTTTGTCATCTTGAAGCGTTTTTTAGCGAACACCATGAATAAGATCCAATTCGGAACCCCAATAGGACCTGTCACATGGAAAAGGGAAGCGGTTCGAGCCATCATCATGAAGGACGACAAAATTCTCATGATCAGAAGCGAACGATTCAAGGAACTCAAATTTCCTGGAGGTGGAATTATTCCAGGCGAAACCGATGAATTAGCTTTGAAACGTGAAGTCTTGGAAGAAACGGGTTATGCAATCGATCAAATGGCACCATCCCCACGATTTTCAACGATAGAATACCGCAAAAGGTTAGAAAAACCTAACGAATGTGTCGAAATGATTTCACGCTATTATCAAGCAGAGGCGCATCAGGTTTCCTTAACGTTGGACCTAGATCCGTATGAGAAAAGTTTCGATTATCACCCAGTATGGATTAAGATCAATCAAGCCATATTAGAAAACGAAAAACAGCTAAAAGCCATGAATGAAGATGAGTTAAACGTCATCCCCTGGATCAAACGTGAACTATCCATTTTAAGAAGAATCCAAGCAAGCACGGACCATTGAATCCGTGCTTTTTGTTTCCCCCACATTTTTAGATAAGACTTACCTATGGTAAAATAAAGGAGCTTAGAATGCATGTATCTAAAAAAATGTGAAACAACTGCATGATGAATGCATGTGTTCTTCCCAATGATCATTAAATCATTTTAATGAGACCAAAAGGAGGAATCAACATGTCACGATGGGAAGAGAAGCTAAACGATCAACTGAACGAACTCACCGACTTAAAACACCTCGATTCATCTACTCTAGATTGCTTAAAGGACATCCACGAACGTCATCCGATGCGAATCACACGTTATTATTACGATCTTATCGATTGGAGTGATCCACAAGACCCATTAAGAAAATTGGCCGTACCCTCCATCGAAGAAGCGATTGAATCGGGATTTTATGACACCAGCGCAGAAGAAGAAAACACCATGTTAAGAGGGCTACAGCATAAGTATCAAACAACCGCCTTAATCTTATCCACCAATACGTGCTTTCTTTATTGCAGGCATTGCTTTAGAAAGCGAATGGTTGGGTATTCTTTGGATGAAATTCAAATGACCCTGGATGAATCGGTTCATTATGTTAAGAATCATCCTGAAATCAATAATGTGCTGATTTCAGGAGGCGATTCCTTCACTTTGAACAACGAGTCAATCAAACACTATCTCAAACAGTTTTCTGCAATCAAGCACCTTCAATTCATTCGATTCGGAACCCGTGTGCCCGTCGTTTTCCCCGAACGAATCCATGAAGATCCTGACTTGATTCGGATGCTTGCTTATTACGGTAAAAAGAAGGAAATAGTTATCGTTACCCATTTTAACCACGCACGTGAAATCACGCATTCATCCATCCACGCCATTCAGGCACTTAAAAAAGCGGGATGTCAAATCAAAAATCAAACCGTTTTGTTAAAAGGGGTAAATGACAACAAAGATGCATTAGCAACCTTACTCAATCAATTAACTGCGATTGGGGTTCAACCGTACTATGTTTTTCAGTGCCGACCGGTTAAACGAGGGATGCACTTTCAAGTGCCGTTAAGCCAAGGGGGTCGCATCATTCATGAAGCGAAAAAGGAACTCAACGGCATAAGCAAGTCGTTTCGTTATGTGATGTCCCACGCAAGAGGAAAAATTGAAATTATTGGAACCTTTGAAGATAACATGGTTTTTAAGTTTCATCAAGCCAAAGATAGCGATGATCACGATCGGATTTTTCAAAAAAAGATAGAAGAAAATCATACATGGCTCGACCAAGAGCTCAACCCCTTTTAAGCGATTGATAGGGGTTGAACTTTTTTTTATGTAACCCCGATTTGGGCATTTTTTTATTAAAAATTAGAAAAATGTATGCGATAATTGACATGTAAACCATTTTATACACACGATGTAACTTAAAACATACAATAAAAGCAACATAATGTTTCGATGGTTGGTAGAACAGGTGACAGGCTTCTTGTTACAATAGAGGCATCAAAGGAGAGATGATTATGAAATTCAGTGAAAATTTGGTTAAACTAAGAAAAGAAAAGCAATGGAGCCAAGAACAATTGGCCGATAAGTTAAATGTCACACGGCAAACCATCTATAAATGGGAAACAGGACAAAGTTATCCTGAGATGGATCGCCTTATCGAAATCAGTGAGATTTTTAAACTCAGTGTGGATGATTTGATTAAATCAGGCATCAACACCGAAAACATCACCAAAAAGCATGAGTACGAAGCTTTTTATAACACGTATGCTAAAGTCATCGCGTTAGGCGTATTCCTTATTATGCTCGGTGTTTCCATCATGCTGTTTCTTTTCGCATTAATGGGAAGAACCTTCTTTATCCCGGTTGCGATTATGTTGTTGTTTGTGATGTCGGGGGTCGCACTCTTTATTTACTATGGCACACAGGAAGAAGAATTCAAAAAAGCCATCCCTCTGGATGCCGATTATTACGATGCCATTGAAAAACGGGCCTTCAGTAAAAAAATGGGATTGGCGATGACGTTTGGTGTTGGCCTCATCTTTGTAGCCATCATCACGATGATATCGTTGATTGAATATACCGCGATTAATCCGCTTTATGCCGTTGCGATATTGGTTCTTATGATTGCATGTTCAGTGTTTAGTTTCGTGTATTTTGGGATTTTGGATGAAAAGATGAAAATGGAACCCAAACCCAAAAAAGAACACCCCATGGTTGAGAAACTTTGTTCAATCATCATGATGATTGCTACCGTCATTTTCCTGCTCCTAGGGTTTCTTCAAGGGGCATGGTCTACAGCCTGGATTGCATTTCCCATTGGAGGGATTCTCTGTGGGATTGTTCACATCATCTTCAATAATCCACGTTAGATTAACCCATACTCTTCCAAAAGAAGAGTTTTTTTATGCCATTGATTGCTTTTTTAGCATCATTTTGTTAAAATGATGGCTAGTCTGTCCCGTTCTTATTGAACAGCTAGAGGTGAACTTCATGATTAAGTATATCATCTTGCGTGCGCTATGGCTGATTCTCATTTTAATAACCATCGCATCCCTCGTTTATTTGATTACGACTTATGCAATGTGGAGTCAGTATCCATCATCCATTCCTAAATCTGTCTTTCTCAATGCTCTTTTTAAAAGTTATCTCGACTATATGTCCGGGATCCTTTTTCGTTGGGACTGGGGGACGCCTCAGTACGGTCTTCCCGTCTGGACGGTTTTCATGTATCATGTTCCGCACACCATGCGCATTATCTGGGTTGCTTTTTTCTTAAGCTTAGTCAGTGGTGTGGTTTTAGGGGTGATTTCTGCTGTTTTCAAAGGCACCATAATCGATAAACTGATTTCATCCGTCACTTTATCGTTCGCATCGATTCCTAATTACATTTGGGTTTTGGTGTTTATGTTGGTCTTTGGTTATCAGTTGGGATGGTTTCCACCGATTCCCTTGTCACAAACAGCCAGTCAAGCGCTTCGTCTAAAGGCTTTGGTGATTCCGATTGCAGCCCTTTCTTTAGCGCCTACGGCGAAATTTATTAGTCTCATACGAAACGAACTTTCGGATGCATCTTATGCCGATTATATTTTATTGTTGCGGGTTAAAGGATTAACCAAGACACAAATCATCTTTAGGCACCTCATTAAAGATAGCATTATTGCGATTATGCCAGAAATTGCTACCACGTTTATTTTTGTCATATCTGGGTCGTTTCTTCTCGAATACATCAACAATGTCCCAGGGACTTCCATTCTGCTTTATCGGTCTTTATTATCTCCAATGATGGGTGGGCACTACTTTAATGTGAATGTGCCATATGCGGTCTTAGTGTGTGTGTTTTACACAGCGATGGGGTTATTCTTTGTGTTTGCTGTTGATATGATTTATCCATTGATTGATCCAAGGATTCGGATGGGATCCAAAAAATAAAAGGCCAGCGTTGGCCTTTTTTGTTACATGAAGAAGAGTCCAGTTAGAACGAACAATACAAGAGATAATCCGGCTGCAATCAACCCATACGGCAATTGGGAGGTGGCGTGCTCATAATTGTCACATCCAGCGGCACTGCTTGATAAGATGGTGGCATCCGAATAAAAGCAGATGTGGCTTCCCCATACGCCAGCTGAGACAACAGCCGCAATCAAGATGGCTGGATTAACCCCCATTTGCCAAGCCAATCCCGTGACCATGGGAATGGCAAATGCGTACATTCCCCAAGAAAGCCCCATGATGAACTCGGTAAAACCGAAGACCAAGAAGATTAAAGCTGGCAAAATCCAGATAGGAACGTTTGCTGAAACAAAACCTTCGGTGTATTCGGAGAAACCTAATGAATTCAAGCCATCGGCAAACATATACGCCAAGATCACCATAATCAAGGGCATTAACATGTTTTTAAATCCTTTAATCAACAGGGTAAAGAACTCATCCGCATCAAGCAATCCTTGCACCAGATAAAAGATGAACATAAATCCAAGCGTTGATATAACCCCCCATTGGAGATCCAAATCAAAATAAAGGGTTGTTCCAATTAACACAATTAACGGCAAGAAGAAGTTAATGACGTTGGCATTTTTTTGTTCCATCAAGGCTTCTCCAGCACGAATATCAATTTTTTCGCTGCCTGGAGGCGCTAAAACACCGGTCTCAGAAGCTCTCTTTTCAGCTTTTTTCATTTTTCCTAACATCGGAACTAAACCAAAGATTGTCAAAGGAACAACCAAGAGACTGATGATGGAATAAAAATTAAAAGGGATAGAACTCACAAAAACAAGCAATCCATTTTGAGGCATATCGGTCATGCCACGTGCTTGAACGGTCTGAGTGTAAAGCGCTGCAATAAAGACCGCCCAGGTCGATACGGGAACAATGGTTGTTGTAGGCGCGGCTGTCGTGTCAACGACATACGCTAAGTATTCACGACTCACTTTGTGCTTATCGGTTAAAGGGGCCATGCAAGAACCTACGGTTAAAGAGTTAAGGTAATCATCAATGAAAATGATCATACCAAGCAACCACGTCCATAACAACGTTGCTTTTCTGGATTTAGCCCGTTTAGCAACCCAAACACCAAACGCGTAAACCCCACCTGCCTTTTCAATTAAAGCAATGAAACTGCCCATTAAACCACAGACAATGAAAAGCCATGCGGTATTTTCATTCGCGACGTTATTGATTAACGAGGTGTTGATGGATTCAAAAAAGCCAGACCCATCAAAAGCGTCAATGGACCCCCCCATCAAAAACCCTAAAATGATGCTTAAGGTCAAACTTTCAAAAACGCGACGTGTAAAGAAGATATACAGTAAAAGAAACAAGGCTGGAACGATGGAGTATAAAGGAAAGATAGGCAAAATCGTTGGTGTCAACCCCGTGAGTAAAGCAAAAAGTAAGGCCAGAAGACCATAATGGATGATCTGACGCATGCGTTGTTTTTTGGTTCGGATATCAAAATTAGCGGCTGCATAATCCTGAGTATGTGCGATATCTTCAGCAATGTTCGTTAGAACTTGCTCTTCAAAACCTGATTGGGTTTCGTGTTCTTTTAGACTCATTAACGGACTCCTCTTTTTTTTCATCATTGAGAGTATTATAGCAAAGAATGGAAAACAATGTAAAGAGGTTTTTAGAAACATTTTTTATGTTTTTTTAAGGGGTTATTTTCATTTTTGTTTCACCGTTGGTTTTCTCAAGCTGCTGAATGAATATTAACGGCTTTATAAAGATAAAAAACACACATGATTCTTAAAAAGAAACAGGTAAAAAAAAGAGCCATTTTCACAGCCCTTTTCATTCAGTTTCAGCTTAACCCATCAGGTAGGCCTGATAGGCGATCTCTTCGTTTTTAGAAAGAATGGCTCGAACATAGATGCCATCATCTAGATATTGGGTTTCAATCACGGTGTTTTGATCCTTAATTTTTGCATAAACTTGACCGCTATCAAAAGGAATTTTGAGCGTGCAGATTCGATGATCTTTAAACAAATGTCCGTAGATCGCATTGATTAATTCTGGAATGTTCTCTTTTGTTCGATTAGACACAAAGAGAAAATCATCATGCAAATCTGGATAATCCGATGCAATCTCTTTTTTGGTTAAAACGAGGATTCGTTCGATGGAATCTGCTCCAATTTCCTTTAGAACCTGTCGTGTGGTTGCGATTTGAATGGGATCAAAAAAAGCGCCATCCACGACATGAATCAGAAGATCCGCATCCACCACATCCGATAACGTGGTTTCAAAAGACTTGACCAGTTCATGGGGAAGTTTGTTGATGAACCCTACGGTGTCAACCAAGATAAAAGGAGGGTGGTTTTCCTTTTGAAGTCGTTTCGCTTTCGTGTCCAATGTGGCAAAGAGCATATCTTTTTCTAAAACGTCTGCTGAGCCATGATTCAAGTGGGTGGACAAACTGTTCATCAAAGACGATTTTCCAGCGTTGGTGTAGCCCACCAGCGCCACAACCGGGATTCGGTTTCTTAATCGTTGTTTGCGGGAGATGTCTTTTTCAGACTTAATTTTCTTCAGTTCCTGACGGATAAAGGCAATCTCGTTTAAAAGTCTACGGCGATCGAGTTCTAGTTTAGTCTCACCAGGGCCTTTAGCGTTATAGGTGCCTCCCCCTTGCCGGGATAGCGATTTTCCTAAACCGACCAATCGGGGAAGCATGTACAGCTTTTGAGCCAAGGAAACTTCAAGGACCGCTTCTTTTGACTGTGCGCGCAAAGCAAAGATTGAAAGGATTAAAAAACTGCGATCAATGACTTGCACATTGAGTTCTTTTTCAAGGTTTTTGATTTGAGCAGGTGAAAGCGGATCATCAAAGATGACGATATCGACAGCCATAAGTTCGACCTTTTTCTTAACTTCCTCCACTTTGCCACTGCCAATATAAAATTTTGGAGAAATCTCTTTGACGTTTTGGATGACTTTTTCAACCGTTTGAATGCCAACGGCTAAAGCCAGATGCTCTAACTCATCCAAAGAACGTACGGTATTCTCATGACTTTCATAAAGCGAAAGTCCAACTAATAATGCTTGATCCATAATGTACCTCATTCATTTTCGGGCAATATAGCTAGGCTAACAGGATGTCTTATTCGACCGATTGCTTTTGAAAATGTCCGTATGAGGAATTTTCAAAGGCTTAATTAATGGTTTTTTGTTGCCATTTAATCCACATGATTGAGCCCCCTTCAGCTTTCTTATCTAGCAATCAACTCCATTATAAAGCAAAACGTCCCATTTCGAATCACTAAAAGTCGTAACAATCTCATCGCAATTGACCTATCGAACGTATCACGAATGTGATATAATGATGTTAGTTTGAGGAAGGAGCTAGGACACATGCTATTCGAGATTCCTATTTGGAAATTAATTGTAGATGGATACCTCATTTGGATTTTAGTGTTGTTTCTCATGAAGTTTCTTGTTTCTAACAAGCGATTGATTTCCATCACGTTGTCCTTTATGTTTGTTTTTATCTTAGCGTATATCGCTCGGTATTTTGAGTTTCTTATTAGCGACGCCATTTTGCGCTATATGGTTCAGTGGCTCCCTTTGATGATGGTCATCATCATGGCTCCTGATATTAGACGCGCACTTGAAGTCGTATGGAAAGCCGATAAAAAATCTGAGAAGTTCGTCATGGGAAGCGAGAAAACCAAGGTTGCCATCGTGGATGCCGCCCTTCAATTATCGAGCCAAAAAATTGGTGCACTGATTACGATTGAAAAGCATAACACCTTGGATCAATATTCCGAACGCGCCATTATGATGAACAGCATCGTTTCTAAAGAACTGTTGATGAATATTTTCACGCCCAATACCCCGCTTCACGATGGTGCCGTCATCATTCGAGGGGATCAGATTTTGTGTGCAGGTGCGTATTTTGTATTATCAGAAAACCAAGGTTTTGAAAAAACGACGGGTTCAAGGCATCGGGCTGGGCTTGGCATCAGCGAAATCTCCGATAGTTTAACCGTCATTGTTTCTGAGGAGACCGGCACCATTAGCATCGCGATTGAAGGCATTATGCTTAAAATCAATGACAGAGACAAGCTGATGGAGTACATCGGCATGTTCATGAAGTAGGAGCGCGATATGATAAAAAAACTTTTATTATTCATTTTTGAGCCCATTCGGGCCTTATCCAATCGTCAGTTTGCTGAAAAAGCAGAAGGCTTTTTTGCTAAAAACAAATGGGCTATATATGTTTTAAGTTTATGGATAACCCTTTTGATTGTGTTTCTTGTTTACATCTTCCCTTATTTAAGTTGGTGATTGTATGATTCAGCATCCCATATACCCGCTCATTATCGCCTGTTTCACGCTTTTTTTGGTAATCATTGAAAGCATCCAAAGTGAAAAGGTGCTTAAAAACCGAATGATTTTGGCTTTTTTTAACATCGCGTTATCCGTGATGGCTTTTGTTTTATATGCCTCTTTCATCTTAAAAAATGCCACCTATCAAACGGTTTATATCGGGTTTAATTTCTTTGTTTATTTTGTCTTTTTAATTATTCTTTATTCCACGTTTAAAACCTCAACACTGAAAGCGAATCATTATCAGATTTTTATTAAGAGCATCAAAAACACTCAGTGGAATGTGTATTATGTGGTGGATAAGAAAGAACGGATCAAAGACATGAGCAGCACACTGCTTCATGAATTAAACATGGAAAAAGAGGACGTTATTGGGAAAAAACTATTTACTGTATTCAATCAGTCCATCCGGTTTGTCAAACGAAACAACCAAGAAATCAATAACAGACAATTGGATGTGTATTATCAAACCTATAAAGACACACTAAAAATCGGCGATCAAGAAATCGAAGAATTGCTGCTCATGAACGCAACAGGCCAACCGGTCTTATTTAAAATGGTGAACCAACCGGTTTATGTGTTAGGCAAATATAAAGGACGAATGTCGGTTGGAGAAAAGAAGTCAAACTTCGACTTGCTCGAAGTTGAAAAAGCACTCAATCACACCAACAACGAACTTGAAAGCATAAGACATAAATTTATAGCCACCTTGGAACTCAGCGATGAAGGCTTGTTTTTTATTGATTTAGACGAACGATCCATTTGGTTTAACGATGCGTGCGTAAAGCACTTAGGGCTACCGGGGAATACCCTGGATTTAACGGATTATCGAAGACAGATTGATGCGGAAGACTTAAAAAAATACTTAGCGGCTTTAGGGGACTTAACCCCGACACAAACGACGTATCAGGCGTCTTACCGCATCTTGGTTAAAGGACGATACCTTTGGTTTAAAGAAAAGGGAAAACGCTTGTTCGAGGATTTAAAAGGATCCATTATTATGGGGACGTTAAATCCGATTGCTAACCGTCATTTCATGTCAAGTAACATCGATATTTTAGATGGTATCAAAGATCAACACGATTTGTTAGTTTCTATGAACAAACTCTTTAAAAACGGGCGTTACTTTCAATTGATGTTGATTGAACTTAAAAATATTCCCAAAATCAATGAGGATCACGGACGAGACGTAGGAAACATGATGATGGCGGAATACATCAAAAAGCTTAAATCAAGTTTTGTAAGCGAATCCGGTGACATCTTTAGGATGTCAGGGTTGGTTTTTGGGGTCACAATTACCGATCCTAGAAAGATGGAACTCATCATAAACGGAGTTAAATCCAATCCAACGTTTTTGAATTTATCCATGCAATACGGCTCCTTATCCGTTGATCTTGAGGTCTTTGCTGGGATTGCGATTGGTGGAAGCGATGCGCATCAAGAGTTGGAACTCTATGATGCAGCCAAAAAAGCATTAAAGATGGCGTTTAACCCGCAATTTACCAACCATTGTTGTTATTATAAGGATTTGGATCTGTGAAAAAAGACATCCGGATCCAAATGATGGCGTTAAGGAAAAACCTAGACCAAGAACGTAAGCGATTGGCCGACCTTCAGTTGGTTCAACACATTCAAAAGGATCCTCGTTATCAACAGTCTACAGTCGTGGGTCTCTTTTATCCCATGCCCCAAGAAATTGATTTGTTACCCCTTTTAAAAGACCGGAAGCGGTTCGTGTTTCCTAAAGTTATTGAAAATAACCTCCATTTTTATGAAGCCCATTCGGATTCAGTTTTTGTTAAAAGTGCGTTTGGCGTGATGGAACCAACAGAAGGCCCTATCCTTGATTCTTTTATCGAGTATTTAATTGTTCCGGCCTTAGCGATTTCAACAGCAGGGTATCGGATTGGGTATGGAAAAGGGTTTTATGATCGGTTTCTAAGCGACCATCGCCCGAAACACGTGATGGGTGTCATCTATTCCTTTCAGGAGACCGACGCCTTTTCCCCTCATGAGCATGACCAACCCCTCGATGATTATTTTAAGGTGACTTTATGAACACAGCATTAATCGTTGCTGCTGGAACCAGCAGCAGAACCCATACTCGTTTATCCAAAGTACTGGTCCCCATTGCGGGAAAGCCTTTATTCATGCACAGCATGGATACCTTCTTGGATTTGGGATTCGATGTGATTTTAGTGGTTTCAAAGCAAGATTTAAAACATTTTGAAGCGTATCGAACCCCCCATGTTAAAATCGTTATTGGGGGAGAAACACGAAGTGAATCGGTGATGCTAGGGTTAAAAGAAGTTCAAACCCCGTATGTATATATTCATGATGCTGCTCGCCCACTTATCCACCGAAACATCATCTTGGAAATTGAAAAAAAGTTAGCGTATGTGGATGCGGTTGTGGTCTGTGAAAAACTTAGCCAAGCGCTCAAACGAAAACAAGGAAATGCCATGGCATCCGTTTCGAGAGATGACTATTTGCTCGCCCAAACCCCTCAAGCTTTTTTAACAGAGAAAATTCGGTATGCCCACATCCGAAACACAGCAGCCTTCGATGATGATATCGCACTTTATCAAGCGTTTTATCAGGAAGATAACATCCATGTCATCCTAAACGATAAGCCCAATATTAAAGTCACCTATCCAGAAGATTTGGTGATGGTCAAAAGCCTTTTAGAAGGAGACAGTATCATGCGAGTAGGACACAGTTTTGATATTCACCCCCTTAAAGCGAGTCGTCCGATGATTCTTGGAGGAACCCCCATTCCATTTGAAGCGGGACCGGATGGGCACAGCGATGCCGATGTGCTCTTTCATGCCATTGGTGAAGCCATTTTAGGTGCCATGGGTTTAGGCGATTTAGGCACTCATTTTCCAGATACGGATCATCAATACAAGGGCATATCGTCCACAATACTCATCAAGAAGATTATCGAGCGAATGAAAGATGAAGGTTATGAAATCGAAAACGTGGATTCAACGGTTTACTTGGAACTCCCCAAATTGAACCCGTATATCCCAGACATCAAAAAAAATGTGGCCAAGTGGCTTGAACTGGATGAACACCGTGTTAACATCAAGGCCACCACGTATGAAAAAATGGACGCAATCGGAAAACGCGAAGCGATAGCAAGCGAAGCCGTCGTCCTTCTAAGGAAGAGAAACTATGATTATTGATACCCCATTTGGACCTTTTGAATTGATTAAGAACCATCGTGAAGGGTTCGATTTACTGAAATTTACGGAACGCTACGTGGATGTGGCGTTTGATCGTTACATTTATTTAGTAGGAGACCTTTCTTCGGGTCTTTTAAGACTTAGAGGGTTTAATTCAGACCCCAAATCGCCAAACGGTTACAAACGGATTCCAGACTATTTAGCGGAATCGTGTAACATGAATGCACCTCACTATGTTTTAAAAAGACTTAAGCCATCCGCTATCGAATCATTTGAACAAAAGTAGAAAAAAGACTATACTGTTAAGTGAGAAACGGCTGGTGAGATGAATGGATCAAACAAAAGACATGGTATTAAAATTGATTGATAAGGTGCGACCTTATTTACAAAGAGATGGCGGAGACATTGAAGTTCTCAATGTTGAAGACGGCATCGTATACGTCAAAATGCTTGGAGCCTGTGACGGGTGTATGGCGATTGACGTGACGTTAAAACAAGGGATTGAAGCGTTACTTTTGGAAAATGTTCCAGGGGTAATCGGCGTCGTGAATGTGGATTAAATCACAAAAATGATGGGGTGGCACACCAGTGTCACCCTTTTTTCTATCCTTTTTATGAACAAAAGACCATCATGAATACGCTACCATGTAGGCAATAACGTCATGCATAAACCGGTGTTATGATATAATAAACCCGAGGTTATTGGTTATGAACGTAAACGATCGTATTCTTTGCAAAGTCACAGGCATACAATCCTACGGCGTGTTTGTTACCTGCGATGATTATTCCGGTCTGATTCATATCTCTGAACTGTCTGAACAATTCATTTCATCGATTGATTCTTATATCCGGGTCGGTGATGAAGTGGATGTCGTGATTCTGGAAATCGACGAAGCAAATAAAAGACTCAAACTGTCGTATAAACAAGCACACCCCATCCATCCGAAAATCACGAAACAGGTCAAAATTAAGATCGGGTTTTACACGTTGGATCAAGCATTGCCCCATTGGATAGAAAAACAAAAAAAACAGAGGTCATAAGATGGCACACATCGAACTAAACATTAAAGATGCGCGCTTGTTTTTAAGCGAGCAACCCGAATTTTATCAACAAAAAATTAAAGAGATTCATGAGACCATGCACGCCAAAACAAGCAAAGGTCATGATTTTTTAGGTTGGCTTAATTGGCCAATCGAGGATCGTCAAGACGAATGGAAGAACATTTTAAAAGCAGCTGAACAGATCCGAAAACAAAGCCAGGTGTTGGTCGTAATTGGAATAGGGGGCTCGTATTTAGGAGCGAAAGCCGGATTAGAGTTCCTCAAAGAACCCTTCCAAAAAGAAGCATTGGAAATCCTATTTGCTGGTCATCACATGAGCGGTCATTATATGGCCAATCTTTTAACCTATTTAAAGGACAAAGATTTTTCAATCAATGTGATCTCTAAATCGGGAACCACCACGGAACCGGCCATTGCGTTTCGCATCTTAAAGGACCTTCTTGAACAAAAGTACGGAATAGAACAAGCCAAAAAGCGGATTTACGCAACCACCGATAAAAGACGAGGGGCGCTTTATACGATGGCTAAGGCCAACCAGTACGTTACCTTTGAAATTCCTGACGATGTTGGCGGACGCTATTCTGTTTTAACAGCGGTGGGGTTGCTCCCGATGGCGGCAGCTGGGATTGATGTTTTTAGCATGATGCAAGGAGCGAAGGATGCGTATTGGCGTTATTTAGATCCCCAACTTGAAACCAACGAGTCGTATCTTTATGCAGCCACCCGACATTTGCTTTATCAATCGGGAAAAAAGATCGAAATGCTGGTCGGCTATGAGCCCAACCTCATGTTCTTAAACGAATGGTGGAAACAACTCTTTGGAGAATCTGAAGGAAAAGAAAACAAAGGTCTTTTTGTTGCATCAGCTTCCTTTTCTACCGATTTGCATTCACTGGGTCAATACATTCAAGAAGGGGAACGACACCTTTTTGAAACCGTCATTGATGTTAAAAAACCGGTAAACGATGTTTTGATTCCTGAAACAGCCAGTGATTTGGATGAACTGAACTACTTAAAAGGAAAACCTTTATCGTATGTGAATCAACAAGCTCTAAAAGGAACGATGATGGCGCATAAAGAAGGAAACGTGCCCAATCTTGTAATTTCAATTCCCACGTTTGATGCCTATACGTTTGGCTATTTGGTCTACTTTTTTGAAAAAGCATGCGCGGTTTCGGCTTACTTAATGGACATTAATCCGTTTGATCAGCCCGGAGTCGAAGCGTATAAGAAAAACATGTTTGCTCTTTTAGGAAAAAAAGGGTATGAAGACGTTCTTAAATAAAGGATTATCATGAAAATCAAGAAAACCACCTCACCCATCGAAACAGAAAGTCTTGGTTTTGAACTGGGGTTATTGCTTAAAAATGAACCCAAAGTGGTCATCTTGTTGGATGGCGACTTAGGAGCTGGGAAAACCACCTTCACAAAAGGACTTGCACGCGCACTTGGCATTCGTCAAGTGGTGAACAGTCCTTCTTTTACCTTGATGAAAAAATACACCACGCAAGATGGTTTTAAAACGCTTTTTCACCTGGATCTGTACCGTTTAGAAGGTCTTGGTGATGATTTTGATTTAGAAGAATACATCGATGGATACGGCATGATTGTTGTCGAATGGCCGTTTAAGGTTCCAGAAGTTTTGCCGAAAGATTATCTTTTAGTTGAAATTAAGAAACTCTCTGAAGAAGAACGTGAGTTTAAAATGACCTGTGTCGGTTATCCATGCAAAAGGGCGGTTCAAAGCATATGAAAAAACGATTGGTATTTGATGTTTCCACCCAATTAATGTTTGTTGGCTATATCAAAGGCGACCAGCTCGTGGATTATTCTATTCGCGTCGCGCTTCGTGATCATGCTAAATACCTTGTGGATCGAATCGATCAACTGTTGCAACGAAACAAGTTAACCTTAGAAAGTCTTGATGAACTCATTGTGGGGCATGGACCGGGGTCCTATACCGGAATTCGTATCGCGGTTACGGTCGCTAAAATGCTTGGGTACACCAAAAAAATTCCGGTTAAAACCATCAGTTCCCTCATGATGATGACATCCGGTTACGAGCGAAAGGTTGCACCAGCAATTGATGCGAGACGGGGCTCTGTTTTTACCGGTATTTATGATAAAGGAACGGTTTTGCTTTCTGATCGACACATGCTGTTAAAAGATTTATACGAACTTCCGGAATACCAAGGAGCCGAATTAATCTTCATTGATGACAGAAACTATGAAATATCCGCTAAACGGATTGTTGAACATGCCGTTTTAGTGAAAGACATCCACGCCCTTGTTCCTCATTATTTAAGAAAGACCGAAGCGGAAATGAACCATGATCAGACGCGCTAAGGAACAGGATGTATGGGCTATTTTTCGGATAGAAAAAGATGTCTTTCCAAGCCCGCTAGACCTGAAATTTTTGATTCAAGAACTTTCTGATAATCCTTATGCGGTTTATTTTGTGTTAGAAGAAAATCAATCCATTGTGGCTTATCTAGGATTTAGAGTGGTCGATGAACAGGCTGAAATGATGAATTTTGCGGTTTTAAAAGACTATCAGTCCCAAGGGTTGGGAACGAGATTATTGACCCAGTGTTTGAAAGAGTTGGCTCAAATGGGGGTAAAAATGCTGTCACTCGAAGTGAGGAGAAGCAACCATAAAGCGCAACATCTTTATGAAAAAGAGGGGTTTGTAAAATCCCATATCCGAAAAGAATATTACCCAAATGAAGATGCGTTTGTTTATGTTAAGGAGGTGAATGCCAGTGATTATCTTAGCCGTTGAATCGAGTTGTGACGAAACCAGTGTGGCCATCGTTAAAGATGGGAAAGAGGTCATTTCTCATGTTGTTTTGTCTCAAATCGATATCCATCAAACGTTTGGTGGTGTGGTTCCAGAAATTGCTTCACGCAATCACGTGCTTCACATTACACGCGTATTCGAACAAACCATCAAAGACGCAAAAATAACCGAAAAAGAGATTGATTTGGTGGCGGTTACGGAAGGACCGGGTCTTATCGGGGCCTTATTGGTCGGTATCAATGCGGCTACGGCCTTTGCGTATGCCCATTCGATTCCCTTAATGGGTGTGAATCATCTAATGGGGCATATTTATGGGGCCGGAATCGAACATGACATGACGTTTCCTGCGATTGCTTTATTGATTTCAGGAGGACACACGGAACTGATCCTCATGGAAAAACACATGCACTTTAAACGATTAGGAACCACATTGGATGATGCGATTGGGGAAGCCTATGACAAGGTTGCCCGTACACTGGGGTTGGGTTATCCAGGGGGACCTGAGATTGATCAACGCGCCCAACTTGGAAAAGACACGTATTCACTTCCGCGCCCTTATTTGGACCGAAAAGCGTTTGATTTCAGTTTTTCCGGTTTAAAAAGTGCCGTCATCAACCTTGTTCATAACAGCGAACAGCGTCAAGAAATGATTCGAATCAACGACCTTTGTGCTTCCTTTCAAGCAAGCGTCTTAGATGTGGTGATTGAAAAAACTCGCTTAGCCGCAGAACGCTATCACGCCAAACAAATTATTGTTGCTGGAGGGGTTGCTGCTAACCGAGGCCTTCGCAACCGCATTTATTTAGAAATTCCTCATGTAGAAATCATTATGCCATCCATGGCGTTTTGTACCGACAATGCCGCGATGATTGCTGCAGCAGCCTTCTATCAGTATCAAGCCCATGGTGCTTTACCCAACTATTTGCTAGGGGGTTCTTCAACGCTAACGATTGAAGACTAAGAGAGAAACTAGGATTATTTTTGTTATTGGGCTAATATGTTGTGTTTTTGTTAAGTTTGGATTAAGATAAAGATACAAAGGATGTGAGTTTATGAAATTTCTTTTTAAGATCATCGTTATCCCCATTATCACCGCAATGGTTATCCCCTTGGGACTGCTTGGCATCATGTACAAAGATTTCGAGATTCCCATGGATGATTTTGGTGATCTAGGCCAAAATAATTTCCAGTTGACCGACATGGTTCAAGACGAATTGGATGCTTTTTTACTTTCGACCGATTCAAATGCTGCGATCAACATTGGGTTTACTCAAGCTCAAGCCAATCAGTTGTTGCTGACTACATTCCAAGGCATGAATCCGAACTATTTAAACGAAGAAGCACCTGAGGTTGAACAAATCTATGTGATGGCCGGAGAACAATCCGGTGCAGAGTATGGGTATTTAGGAACCTATGTCCGTTTTAAAGAAGACATCATTGAGATTGAATCGGGCATTCACTTAAAATACATGAATTTCACGTATAAAACCACGCTTTTGATGGTGTTCAAATTGACGTTGAATACCGATGAAGTGGTGCTAAGACTTGAAAAACTGAATTTAGGGAACTTGCCACTGGCTTGGACATTTAATACAGCGAGCATGCTAGCTGAACAAGTGCTCAATCAAGACTTAGGCTCCTTCATCAATCAAATGGTTGACGGATTTGCAACCTTTGATCCAAAAGAACGTGAAATGCGTGTCGATATCCAAGCCTTGATATCCCAACAATTTAGCGAAGATCAACAAACAGCACGCGTTGTCTCAGCGTTATTAGGATTTATCAAAGAAAATGAACTGATTGATATCGGATTTAAAGATGGCGAGTTTGCAGGGTCTTTGGTTTTAGGAAAACTGAGAGATAATGCTCCCGTTTTCACGTTAATGCCTTATGATAGAATCATCAATGAACAACAGCTTCAATCCATTTTTGCAAGCAAAGCAACCTCTTTGGTTTTCTCAACCTTGAGTACAACATCCGATCCTTTTATTGAACTTGATGCTTTAACGTTAAACCGTATTTTTGAATATTTGCTTAGAAGCAATCTAAATCAAAATGGTGCACTCATGGAATCGGTGATTGCTGACAATTACCGCTTGCAAGCGTTGAGTCCTTATATCACCATGGAAGGATCCTTTGTCATTAACCTCCCTATCCAACTGACGGATATTAACGATCCGAACAAACGATTTGCTACCATCATTAAACTGGATGCGATTCCAGACATTAATGGCAACGACTTGGTCATTCAAGTCAACAGCCTACAGGCTGGAGAAGTCACCTTAACAGAAGAGTTTATTAGCGATATTTTGCTTATGATTGGCGATAACGACATGATATCGGGTGGCCAGTTCATCATTCGTAACTTCAGTGATCAAATGAGTGGGGCAGGGATGACACTAACCCAAGTCCAACTGGTCAACAACCGTTTGAGACTCTTCATTCAACTGGACGAAAGCGTTGTTCAAATGGCAGAGATTGCCAGCACCGTTCAAAGCATATTGGATGAGCTTGCTACAAACGAATCCGTTCCGCCTCAAGTTCAAGAATCGGTAAACGATTTGATCAATAATATAAATGATCCTGAAGCACTGAATGAATCCATTGAAGATCTACTCAGCAACATTGAAGCGTTAAGCGATGAAGAACTTGCTGATCTTTATACCACCATCTTGGATTTGCTGTCGAGTTCCGATCAGGACTTGTCACAACTCTTTAACCTCCTAAATTAAAGGCAAGCGTTCGCAAGAACGCTTTTCTTTTAAATCATGATTAATGACCAATCAAACTTGTAGTTTGGTTGGTTTTATCATATAATAAATGAGAATATGAGGTGATTTCAAAATGGAAATTCAATCCAACTTTATTAAAACCATTATCGAATCCGATCTAAGCAGTGGGAAACACAAGGAGATCATCACACGGTTTCCCCCTGAACCCAACGGATTTTTACACATTGGTCATGCCCGAGCGGTCATCATCAATTTTGAACTTGCTAAAGCGTTTGGCGGTTATACGAACCTAAGGTATGATGATACCAACCCCGCTAAAGAAGACGACATCTTTGTCAAGGCCATCCTAGCCGACATCAGATGGTTAGGCTATGAGCCTAAACATGTGCTTTTCGCATCGGATTATTTCGAAGAAATGTACCAACGGGCCATTCTTTTAATTAAAAAAGGGTTGGCTTATGTCGACCATTCCTCTCCTGAGCAAATGGCGAAAGACCGTGGAAATGTCAATACGCCAGGCATCGAATCGATTTACAGAAATCGCTCGGTTGAAGAAAACCTTGATCTTTTCATTCAAATGAAAGAAGGCAAGTTCAAAGAAGGCGAATGCGTGCTTCGCGCTAAGATTGATATGAAAAGCCCGAACATGAACATGCGCGATCCTGCCCTTTATCGGATCAGTTACGCTGAACACCACAACACCGGCAACACCTGGTGCATCTACCCCATGTACGACTATGCCCATCCGCTTGAAGATGCCATTGAAGGCATTACCCATTCTCTTTGTTCATTAGAGTTTGAAGACCATCGTCCATTATACGACTGGTGTGTTCGAGAAACCGAGATGCCTAAGGTACCTAGACAAATCGAGTTTGGACGATTGTCGATTGAAAACACCGTGATGAGTAAACGGTATTTACGTCAATTGGTGGAAACCCATAAAGTAACGGGATGGGATGACCCAAGAATGCCCACTTTGATGGGACTAAGAAGACGTGGGTTTACCCCAGAAGCAATCCGACATTTTATTTTATCAACCGGGTTATCCAAAGTGAATTCGACCATTGGAAACGATATGTTAGAGGCGTCACTTCGTGATGATTTAAGCATAAAAGCGCCGAGAGCGATGGCCATTATCAATCCGCTTAAGGTGACCATCACCAACTACGAAGACGGAAAAATCGAATATTTTGAGGTGCCCAATCATCCAGATCACGATCATCTAGGAACACGTATCGTGTCTTTTTCAAAACACCTTTACATTGAACACGATGACTTTGTTATTCAAAAGCCCAATAAACATTATAAACGCCTCGCAATCCATGAAGAAGTACGCTTGTTCCATACGTATTTTATCAAAGCCTATGATGTCATCAAGGATGAAGCAGGAAACCCAATTGAGGTGCTTGCTACCTATGATCCGTTGACACGCTCAGGTTCAGGCTTCAATGAGCGAAAACCCAATGGTACCATTCATTTTGTTGAAGCAACCGAAGCCATTAAGGCGCAATTCAATTTCTTTGGTCCAATGATCATCGGGGATGATTCAATGGAACTCGAAGACCGCTTCAATGAACAGTCTTGGACGATTCAGCATGGATGGGTTGAAAAGGCATTGGCCAACGTTAAACCTGAAGATAAATTTCAGTTCATTCGTAATGGATTTTTCAACACAGATAACGACTCAACCCCTCAATGTCTCATCTTTAACGAGATTGTTCCTCTTAAGAGTTCTTACAAAGGATAAGGACATATGAACTTTCTAGCTACACTCAACGATGCGCAATTAAAAGCGGTCATCCACGAAGGAGGACCCCTTTTTGTCGTCGCGGGAGCTGGAACTGGAAAAACCAAAACGTTAACGACTCGTATTGCGTATCTCATCATGAAAGGGATTGAACCCAAACGGATTTTAGCGGTCACCTTTACCAATAAGGCCGCTAGAGAAATGAAAACCCGTGTCATGGACATGGTAGGCCCTCACGCCATTGATGTTTGGCTTTACACCTTTCATGCGTTTGGCTTAAAGATTTTAAGAAAGTACATTTCTGAGCTTCCTTATGGGTATGGCATCCAGTTTAATGTCATTGATGAAGAGGACGCAAAAAAGATCATTCAAGAAGCCATCAAGGCATTGGAATTAGACAGTAAAATGTACTCCGCCAAAGCCATGAAAAACTTGATTTCTTACTATAAAACCAAACGGATCGATGCATTTGAAAAAAAGGATGAGGAACGGATTTACCTTAAGTACCGTGACTTCCTTTTTGAAAACCAACTGGTTGATTTTGATGATTTAATCGTCTACCCTTTGGAACTTTTAAGTCAATATAGCGCCATAAGAACCTACTATCAACAGCAGTTTAGACACGTTTTAGTGGATGAGTTTCAAGATACGGATCTTTTGCAGTATCAACTGCTCAAACTCTTGGCGTTACCCCATCATACGGCTTTTGTTGTGGGAGACCCCGATCAAAGCATCTATTCGTTTAGAGGGGCGAACTATCATAACCAAGAGCTCTTTCAAAAAGAGTTTAAAGCTGAACGGGTGGTGCTTGATCAGAATTACCGTTCCACCAATCACATTTTAAAAGCGGCGAATCAACTGATTTCCTATAATTTTAACCGTCCAACAGCAAAAAATCTAGCATCGGATTTGGGACTCGGTGAACTCCCGAAATACCACCGACTTTTTAACGATATTCAAGAATCGTTTTTTGTTGTTAATGAAATTGAACGCTTAATCCAGACACGTTATCACTATCAAGATATCGCTATCCTCTACCGAAACAACGCGTTATCTAGGCTTTTTGAAGAAGCACTCATCAAACAAGGCATTCCCTACCGCATTTATGGGGGCATCTCCTTTTACGAGCGAAAAGAGATCAAAGATGCCTTAGCCTATCTTCGTGTGGTTTTGAATCCCGATCAGGATTATTACCTGAAACGCATTGTCAACGTGCCCAAACGGTCCATTGGACAAGTCTCGGTTCAAAAGCTGGAACAACACGCCAAAGCCATGGGGATTTCCATGTTTGAAGCGATTGATTATGTTGATCTTACGCCCATGGCCAAAAAGAGTTTGCAGGAGTTTAAACAGTTGATTAAAGACATGAATGAGCATGTTTCTTCGATGGAGGAACTTTCTCAAATCATGCCGTATTTGATGGCTAAAACCGGTTATATCGACGTATTGAAAAAAGAAGAAGATGAACTTGCTGAAGACCGGATCAGCAACCTTAAGGAACTGCAAAACGTTTTTGTTAGAGGGGATCAGTATTATGAAGGCACCTTTTTAGAAAAACTCAACGAGCAGTTGGAACAAATCGCTTTGTTTACGGATTTAGACCAAGAACTTCAAGGCGATAATCGCGTGATTCTATCCACTTATCATCAAGTCAAGGGACTGGAGTTTAAGGTGGTCTTCATGGTGGTGATGGAAGAAGGCATTTTTCCAGCAGAACGGGCCTTCATGAGCCCTCAAGAGCTTGAAGAAGAACGACGTGTGGCATACGTGGGCATTACACGATGTCAAGAAAAACTGTATCTTTCTTATGCCGATCAACGGATGGTCTATGGTCAACTCCGTTATGGTTACCCTTCCCGTTTCATCAAAGAATCGAAAGTTGAAATGGAAAAAGCTTTTATCACGGAAAAAACCGAACAAGAAACGTTGTTAAAAACAGGAGATAAAGTGGAACACAACACGTTTGGCATGGGCGTTGTGATCTCCGTCGATCAAGAGGTTGCGACGATTGCGTTTAGCATGCCTCATGGGATAAAGAAAATCTTAGAAAGCCATCCCTCCATTCGAAAAGTAAGAAAATAAGAAGGGTTCACGCTATTATAAGTAGGGTGATAACATGCAACTCAATGACGAACAACAGAAAGCGGTTCTTGCTACCGAACGCTTTCTTTTTTTATTGGCTGGAGCGGGAACAGGGAAAACTAAAGTGGTGGTTGAACGGATTCGACATATGATTTCAAAAGGTGTTTTGGAGCATCATATTCTTGCCATCACCTTTACGAAAAAAGCAGCTTCTGAAATGAAAGAACGGTTAAAGAATCAAGGGGTTCATATTCACACGTTTCATAGTTTATGCCACCAGTACCTAAAAGAGACGCTTAAGATTGAATTTGAGATGATTGATGAACAGAAGATGCCCTTTAGACCAGACGAAACATTGGCCATTAGCCTTTATAAAAACAGTTTAAAAAGGCTAAAAAAACCAGCCATTTATGAGCGTTATCAAGCGTTTCTTAAACAAAACAAATGGAAAGACTTTGATGATTTGCTCATTGAAACAATTGAGGCTTTAAAGAACAAGCCTCAAGACCTTTATCATTCCCATATCTTTGTTGATGAGTTTCAAGACACCAACCCCTTGCAGTTTAAGCTCCTTAAAACCTTGATCAAATCCGATACCCATGTGTTTGCTGTAGGCGATCCGGATCAAAGCATCTACCGTTTTAGAGGGGCTTATCCAACCATCATTTTAGAGTATGAGAAAACATTTCAAGCCAAACGGTATCCTTTGACATTAAACTATCGATCGACTAAAGCCATCATTCAGATGGCCAATCAGATCATCTTTCGCCATCAAAAAATGCCGAAGCAGCTTGTTTCAACAAGCCCTCATAAAGGGCTTTGTTATCGGATTTATTACCCCTCTATCATGGAGGAGTGCCGTCAAGTCATTCGGTTGATTCGTTACTTAAAAAAGAAGCATAAATCCTATCCATCGATTGGGATATTATACCGTCATCATTTGAGGGTATCGGATCTAATCTTGGCTCTCCACGAAGCCGATATTCCTTTTGATATTGATGATGGAGCGGACTCCACCGAATATGGCATTAAACTCTTAACCATCCATCAAGCCAAAGGGCTTGAATTTGAAGCGGTCATCCTTTTAGGCTTTGAGAAAGGTCAACTTCCATCGTATCAGGCACAAACGAAAGCGGAGCACGATGAGGAAAGACGATTGCTCTTTGTCGCTGTGACCAGGGCTAAAATGGATCTATTTGCAACGGCAACGGGCGTTTCATCTTTGTTTCAGCGAGAAAGTGGGTTGAAAACCGTGTCTCCTTCTCAACTTGATGATATAATATCATTAGGTGATTAGAGTGGATACCAAACAACGCATTCAATACTTGGTCAACCTGATTAACCAGGCCAACCAAGATTACCATGTCAAAGACCAACCGACCTTATCGGATCAAGCCTATGACAGGTATGTCAACGAACTCATCGATCTTGAGACCCGTTATCCCGAGTACCGTTTACCCGATAGCCCCACCCAAAAGATTGGTGGAAAAGTCTTAGAAGGGTTTCAAAAGGTCCAGCATACGGTTCCCATGATGAGTCTTTCCAACGTATTTAACGTTGAAGAACTGATGCTTTTCGATGAACGCATTCAAAAACAAGTCGGACCGGTTGCCTATGTCTCCGAATTAAAAATCGATGGTCTTGCAATCAGTTTGGTTTATGAGGCAGGGCTTTTTAAACGTGCAGCAACGCGAGGAAACGGATCTGTTGGTGAAGACGTGACCGAAAATGTTAAAACCATTAAGAGCCTTCCTTTAAAATTAAGTCAACCGATGGATATTGAGGTTAGAGGAGAAGTCTTCATGCCTCATAAAAGTTTCAACCGATTAAACCAAGAACGCTTAGAAAAAAACGAGCCTCTTTTTGCAAACCCAAGAAACGCCGCTGCCGGAACCATTCGGCAGTTGGATAGCCGAATCGTTGAAAAAAGACAGTTAGACCTTTTTGTTTACATGATTGTTGATGCCAAACGGCATGTTTCAACACAAATCCAAGCGTTAGCGCTTTTGTCTGAACTCGGGTTTCCGGTGAACCAACATTATCATTTAAACACCACGTTGGATCAGTTGAAAACTCAAATTGCTTCCTATGATGAACTGAGAAAAAAACTCCCCTTTGATACCGACGGATGCGTCATCAAAGTGAATGATTTTAACGCATATGAAACCATTGGATACACCGCTAAGTCGCCCAAATGGGCAACCGCGTATAAGTTTCAAGCCGAACAAGTGGAAACGAAACTCATCGATATCCTCTTTCAAGTGGGACGAACAGGCGTCATTACGCCGGTTGCTGAGCTAGAACCTGCCTTTGTTTCTGGAACCCAAGTGTCACGGGCCACCCTTCATAACGAGGATTACATTAAAGATAAAGACATCCGAATCAATGACTATGTCATGATTCATAAAGCAGGAGAAATCATTCCTGAAGTCCTTGAAGTGGTTTTAACCAAACGAACCGATCAAGTCCCATTTAAGATGATCGAAACGTGCCCGGTATGTCATTCAGAATTAATAAGGAAAAAAGATGAAGCGGATTATTATTGCACCAACATCGACTGTCCGGGTAAAAATGTTGGAGGGCTCATCCACTTTTCGAGTCGGGTCGCGATGGATATTGACACCTTAGGTGAAAAGGTGGTCGAACTGCTTCATGATTTAGGGTACTTAAACAGCATTCCCGATCTTTACCGGTTGCATCTCGTCCGCGATGAACTGACGATTCTTCCTGGTTTTGGTCCTAAAAAGGTCGATAACTTATTAAACGCCATTGAAGCCTCTAAAAAACAATCCCTTGACAAACTTCTTTTTGGGTTAGGCATTAAGCATGTGGGTCAAAAAACAGCGAAAAGTTTGGTCAAACATTATCAAAGTTTAGATTCAATCCAAAAAGCCACCGTTGAAGAGTTAGTCGCCATTAGCGACATTGGCGAGATGATTGCGCACTCCATCGTGTCGTATTTTTCGAATCCTCAAAACCAAAAACTGATGGATGAACTCAAAGCCTTGGGTCTTAACACAACCCAAGAACAAACCCAAACCATCGTTCACCCATTCAATGGAAAAACGTTTGTTCTTACCGGCAAATTAACGGATTTTTCACGCGATCAAGCCGCATTAATCATTGAAAAACTAGGCGGAAAAGTCTCATCATCCGTCTCATCAGCCACGGATTATCTTTTGGCAGGAGAAGACGCAGGATCGAAACTAAAAAAAGCACGTGACTTAGGCATCGCTTTGATGGATGAGAACACGTTCAAGGGGCACATCAATGGACATCATTAAAGTCGTCAATGCACGTGAAAATAACCTCGATAATTTATCCGTAGACATACCGAAAAATAAGTTGATTGTCATGACCGGAATATCCGGATCAGGAAAATCATCTTTAGCATTTGATACTCTGTATCAAGAAGGGCAAAGGCGATACATGGAATCGTTATCGTCTTACGCTAGACAGTTTTTAGGCAACTTTGAAAAACCGGATGTCGACCGAATTGAAGGGTTATCCCCTTCGATTTCAATCGATCAACGGACGACATCAAATAACCCAAGATCTACCGTAGGAACCGTGACTGAAGTCTACGATTATTTAAGGTTGCTATATGCTCGAATCGGAATCCCTTATTGTCCCGATACCGATGAACCGCTTTCCAAGCAATCGATTGAAGAAATGACACTCAAGGTGTTATCGCTTCCCGAAGGGTCAAGGGTTCTCATCTTAGCCCCTGTTTCGGAACAGCAAAAAGGGTCGCATAAAAAACTTGCTGAGCAGTACTTAAAAGACGGGTTCACCCGGGCTTACATCAATCAAGAAGTGGTGTTGCTTGAAGAGATGCCGGAACTCGATAAAAATAAAAAACACGACTTTTATTTGATTATTGACCGCCTTCTCATTAAAGAAGGTTTAAGAAGTCGTCTATACGACGCACTTGAACTGGCCGCTAAACTCGCCGGTGGAAAAACCAAAGTCTTGGTGGATGAAACCACCATGATGAGTTTTAGTCAAACGTACAGTTGTTCGAATTCCGATTTCAATATTCCTGAACTGGAGCCTAGACTGTTTTCGTTTAATACGCCCCTTGGAGCCTGTCCGCATTGTAACGGACTTGGATCTAAACTGGAAGTGGTTGAAAACTTAGTCATCGACCCAGAACGCCCCCTCTTAGAAGGCGGATTGATTCCGTATAAGAATAACGACGATGAAAACATCAGTTCATTGATGTTAGAAACTGTCTGCAAACATTATCAGATTCCGATTCATGTGCCGATGAAAGAACTGTCCAAAGAGCATTTAGACATCATTTTATACGGGTCCAAGGATAAGCTTCATTTTCGAATCAAATCCTCATCAGGAAGAATCCATGAAAAAGTGGATTACCACGAAGGCTTGATTGTCAATTTGATGAGACGGTACCGAGAAACCACGTCCGAATGGATTCGAAGTTGGATTGAAAACTTCATGATTGAAACCGAGTGCCCGGTTTGTCACGGAGCTCGATTAAACCCACAAGCGCTCTCGGTTAAAGTCGGTGGAAAAAATTTAGATCATCTCACACGTCTGTCCATCGATGACGCCATCATGTTCTTATCATCGCTTGAACTGGATAAAGAACAAAAACAAATCGCACGCCTTGCTCTATCAGAAATTATCTCGCGACTGACCTTTCTCCAAGATGTTGGACTAGGGTATTTAGCCATGTCGCGTAGCGCATCCACCCTGTCGGGTGGTGAAGCCCAACGCATTCGGTTAGCGACCCAAATCGGATCGAAGCTAACCGGAGTGCTTTATGTTCTTGATGAACCCTCCATTGGTCTTCATCAAAAAGATAACGCCAAACTGATTCACACCTTAAAGAAGATGCGCGATTTAGGCAACACCTTGGTTGTGGTCGAACACGACCATGAGACCATGCTCGAAAGCGATTATTTGATTGATATTGGTCCTAAGGCCGGTAAATTCGGTGGAAAAGTTGTCGCATGCGGCACCCCGAAAGAAGTCATGGCGAATCCAAATAGTCTGACGGGTCAATACCTAACCGGACAACTCAAAATTAACGTTCCTAAAACAAGACGGGAAGGGCACGGCCAAGAAATCTTAGTCGTTGGCGCACGCGCCAACAACTTAAAAAACATCACGGTTGGCTTTCCTTTAGGTAAACTGACGGTCGTGACAGGGGTCTCGGGATCAGGAAAATCCACGTTAGTCAACGAGATTTTGATGAAGGGACTTCAACAGAAGTATTATAAGACCAAAGAAAAACCCGGTGAGCATACCGCGATTATGGACATGAATTTGGTGGACCGAGTCATTGAAATTTCACAATCACCAATAGGCAGAACCCCACGGAGTAACCCCGCTACCTATACCGGTGTCTTTGATGACATTAGAGATCTCTTCTCACAAACAAACGAAGCCAAAGCCAGAGGGTATCAAAAGGGACGTTTCTCGTTTAATGTCCGAGGCGGACGTTGTGAAGCCTGTGGCGGCGATGGCGTCAAAAAGATTTCCATGCACTTTCTACCCGATGTTTATGTGACCTGCGAAGTCTGTCAAGGCAGACGGTATAACCATGAAACCCTTCAAATCAAATACAAAGGAAAAAACATCTCCGATGTCTTAGACATGACCATTGAAGAAGCGTTGTCGTTTTTTGAAAACCATCCCAAGATTCAACAAAAGATTCAAACCATCTTTGATGTGGGATTAGGGTATATCACTTTGGGCCAGTCGGCCACCACCTTGTCTGGTGGTGAAGCCCAGCGGGTGAAACTGGCCAGTGAACTGTACCGAAGAATCACGAAGACATCGATTTACATCTTAGATGAACCCACAACCGGTCTTCATACCGATGATGTCAAGCGTTTACTGAAAGTGCTTCATAAGATTGTCGATGAAGGGGCTACGATGGTCATCATCGAGCACAACTTGGATGTCATTAAAAATGCGGATCACATCATTGATCTGGGTCCAGAAGGCGGAGACGCCGGTGGAGAGATTGTTGCGATAGGGACACCCGAAGAAATTGCGAAAGTGGCCAAGAGTTATACGGGACAGTATTTAATTCATGTTTTAACGTAAGGGGGATTTAAATGAAACCAGACGATCCAAAAGATCACGATGAGCTCAGCGAAGAGGAATTAAAAGAACTCATCGAACAGTTTAAAAACCAGAAAAACACACGAAAAATATCGCTTTCCTTAGGCTTTATGTTGCACCGAAGTTTCGGTATGCACATGCTGTTATCCTTCGCGGTCAATCTCTTAATTGGAGCGGTCGTGAACGGGTTAGCGATTGGACTGGGTGCTCCACTCATGGTGCTTACTATCTCAGGTTTTTTTGTAGGCATCACGTTGTTGACATTAGCAGAAAACCTAGTCAAACTGCTTTTATTCCGTTTTTTATTCAAATGGATGATCTACAGTTTTGGGGTGTTAAACATCGTTGCTCAAATTCTCATCCTTTATCTCATCAGTCAAACATTTGGAAAAGGATTTGAGTTCTTAGGGCTTCACCATCTCTTTATATTCTCACTCTTGTTCACGGGATTAAGGCTGATGATGTCTACTTATATAAGGCTTTGGTTTAGCAAAGAAAAAGTTATTTTTTGGAGGTAATCATGAAACTCAAAATTAAACACATCGTCAAAGATCTTCAATTGAAGCTTTTGACCGATGACACCTCGTTAGAAAATGAGATCAAATCAGAAATGCTCTCAAGACCCGGGGTTGAAATCGCAGGGTTCTTAGACTTTTTTGATAAAGATCGCCTTTTACTGATTGGGTCTAAGGAAGCCAGTTTCATGCAGTTGCTCCCGTTAGAACTTAGGAAAAAGCGAATCGAAGAACTCTTTATGATGAACCCTCCTGGGGTCATCTTTTCAGTCAATGTAGACATTGAAGAATTGTTCATTGAACTGGGAAACAAATACTCTGTCGCCATCTTAAAAAGCGATTATAGAACCACACCGTTATCGGGCAAACTCTATCAATACTTACACAATAAGCTTGCTCCTAGAACCTCACTTCATGGTGTTCTTTTGGACATACACGGGATGGGGGTTCTCATTACCGGCAAAAGCGGGATTGGAAAAAGCGAAACGGCACTTGAACTGATTAAACGAGGCCATATTTTGATAAGTGATGACCGAGTCGATATCTTTGAAGCAGCCCCAGGTGTCTTAGTGGGAAGCGCACCTAAGATTTTGGAGCGTTACATTGAAGTTAGAGGCATCGGAATTGTGGATGTCGTTCAAATGTTTGGTGCTGGAGCTTACCGTGAAAACAAAAAAATCCGGTTAGTGGTCGAACTTGAACTGTGGGACAGCAAAAAACATTATGATCGACTTGGAATTGATTCAGAAACAATTAAAATATTCAACACCGAACTGACGAAAATCGTGATACCGGTCTTACCTGGACGCAATGTCGCAACCCTAGTAGAAAGTGCGGCCATGAACCAAAAACTTAAATACTTAGGCTATAACGCAGCCCTTACCTTAACGAAGGCGGTTGCAAAAAAAGCATCAAGAAGAGGAGATGAAGACGATGAAATGGATGAGTAAAAACAAACAAACAATATGGACCTACGGATTACCCGTTTTGGTTTTTATCATCGTGGTGATGATGGCGGTCATCCCGCAAACAAAAACCCCTTATAACCCGATTGCAATTGACTTAGGGTTTGCTCAAGTCGCGTGGTACGCGGTGTTTATTTTAACAGGGATTTCATTAGGCGCCTTTTTAACCTATCAAGAGTTTAAAAAGGTAGGATGGAACCCGGATATCTTATTTGATGGATTGCTTTATGCCGTTCCGCTTGCCATTGTTGGCGCACGGGTCTATGACGTGATTTTCAAATTTGATCGTTACAGCAACTTTTTAGAGATGCTCGGGTATGTTCCCGGTCGTGGCATCAGCCTAGAAGGCTTATCGATTCATGGTGCTGTCATTGCAACCTTTATCTTTCTTATTTTTTTCACTCGGAAAAAGAAGATTAGCTTTTGGTTGCTTGCCGATATGCTTGCTGTTGGGTTTTTAGTGGGTCAAATCATTGGAAGATGGGGAAATTTCATGAACCATGAACTTTACGGGCCAGCCATTGAATCCCCATGGCTTATCGAATTATTACCCGGATTCATTCGAAACCAAATGGTGGTTTATGGTGTGGTTCACCATCCGACCTTCCTCTATGAAGGGCTATGGAATTTCATAGGACTTGTTTTCCTTTTAGTGGCCAGAAGAAAGAAATGGTTTCGTGTAGGCGACATGTTAGGGCTTTATTTGATTTGGTATGGTTTAGGCCGTGGCCTCATCATTGAACCCTTAAGAGCACTAGGTGCACCTGGAGATGTTTACATTATCTTTGGCAATATTCCACTGAACATCATTGTCTCATTAGGCGTATTCTCCTTAGGAGGGTTACTCTTGATTTTCCTTAAAAACAAATGGGTACAAAGCATCCCTTATTACGTGGATATGCTCGTTAAAAGCGATGATTAAAACGTTTTTGTTTGATTTAGATGGCACACTCATTGATACACCTCCCATGATTTTGGAATCCTTTAAAGAAATCTTTAAACAGTTTTTCCCTAACGTCGTTCTTTCGGATAAAGACTATGAGTCCTTTTTGGGACAACCGCTTTATCAAACGATTGCAGATTATGAAAAAAACCAAGAGAAAGCCAAGATGATTGCTGAAGCGTATCATCAGATTTCCAATCAAAAAATCGACCAATCCCTTAAGGCCTATCCCGATACAGCAAAGACCTTGGCGTATCTGAAAGCCAAAGGGGCTCAAATTGGAGTTGTGACATCGAAACTTAGAACCAAAGCAGAAAAACATTTAAAACAAGCGGGACTGATTGCTTATATCGATTTAGTGATTGGTTATGAAGATGTAAGTCAACATAAGCCCCATCCTGAGGCGCTAGAAAAAGCACTCTCTTTGCTGGGAGCAAAGCCTCATGATACCCTATACATTGGGGATCACGAAAATGACATCAAAGCAGCTAAAAAAGCAAACGTATTAAGCTGTGCGGTCTCGTATTCCTTAAGGCTTCAAGAAATGCTTTTGGAAAACCCTGACTTTGTCATTGATTCGATGAAACACCTAAAAGATCTTAGATAAGAGAAGAGGAAAAAAACATGCTTTATGACATTTTAATTATTGGAACAGGCCCTGCCGGTATCACAGCAGGAATCTATGCGAAACGCGCGAACCTCAAAGTGGCGATGTTTGAAAAAGATACCCCTGGGGGTCAGTTATCCAAATACAATGAAATCGAAAACTATCCCGGAACCAAAAAACTCCAAGGGTACGAACTGGCGACCTTAATGATTGATCACGCCTATGAATTAGGCGTTGAGGTCATCTATGAGGAAGTCACTAAGTTGGAACTAAACGGTTCGATTAAAACCATTACCACACCCTATCAAACCTATCAAGCTAAAGCGGTAATCATCGCTTCAGGCAATGTCCCAAGACGGTTAGGGGTTGAAAACGAAGACGAGTTCGCGATGAACGGCATCAGTTGGTGTGCCATCTGTGATGGACCCCTTTATAAAGACCGCAAGGTCGTTGTGGTGGGTGGCGGTAATAGCGCGGTTGAAGAAGCGGCGTATTTAGCGACATTAGCGACTCATGTTACGGTGGTTCAAAACTTGGATTTTTTAACCGCCGATAAAAAAGCACAAGACATCTTAACCAAAATGCCCAATGTCGATTTTCGCTTTGGAAGCGTCATTAAATCGTTTTTAAAAGACGAGAAAGGCCTAAAAGGCGTTCTAATTGAAAACAAAGAAGGACAAGAAGAAATCTTAGCCGATGGTGTCTTTGAATTTGTTGGATTAATTCCGGTTACGGATTTTGCGAAAGACTTAGGCATCACGAATGAGTATGGTTACATCATCGCAAACGAAAAAATGGAAACGGCTGTCGCCGGCATCTATGGAGCAGGAGACGTCAATGTTAAACAAATCCGTCAAGTGGTGACGGCAACCGCGGATGGCGCGATTGCTGTTCAAAACATTTTAAGATACTTAGAAACTTGGGAGTAAACCATGAGTTTTGCAAAAACGGTCAAGGAAGAGTTGGTGACGGTTCCCGTCACCGAGATTGAAAAGCTGGCAGAGTTTTCTGCATTCTTAAATCTCGCGACAGAATTTCATATTGAAAACAAGAAAAAGATGCTTGATTTCAAAACCAATAACCCCACCGTTGCTAAACGCTTTTTACAATTGGTTCGTTCGCTTTACCCATCTGAAACGGTTTTATTGACGAAGAAACAAAACCGATTGAACCAACGACAAAGCATCATTATCCGGATTCAATCGCATGTCGAAGAAATCATCAATGAACACGGGTTTTTTGAAAATCCGGTTGAAAATCAGGCCTTAATAACCGAAACCCCAGAAGGAAAAAAAGCGTTTTTAAGAGCCGCCTTTTTAGCGGGAGGTTCCATCAATCACCCAAAGACTGCGGAATACCATTTGGAGATTTTTTCATCCAGTGCGGATCAAATCGTTTTTCTTCAATCCATCTTGATTGGCTTTTCACTTAACGCCAAGATCACCCGAAGAAGAACCGGTTATATTTGTTATTTAAAGGACGCTGAAGGCATTAGCGATACCCTTCAACTGATGGGGGCTCAAAACGCACAGTTTAAGTTTGAAGATATTCGAATTAAGCGCGATTTTAACAATTCCATCAACCGCGTCATGAACTGTGAGATTGCAAATGAAAAGAAAATATTGGTTGCCGCAAACGATCAAGTAAAAGACATTGCGTTAATTGAAAGGCATTATGCCATCAAGCAGTTGGATGCGAAAATCAAACAAATCATGGAACTGAGAAAAGCGCACCCTGAAGCAAGCCTAAAGGATATGGTGGATCTCTTTGAATCCACCTATGGTGAGACCATCAGTAAATCGGGAATCAATCATCGGTTGATGAAGATTCGGCAACTTGCTGATCAAATTAAGGAAGGAAATCCATCATGATTTTAGGGATTGGCGTTGACTTAGTCGATTTGAACCGGTTTGTTCATCACTTAGAAGACCGGTTTATCAAACGAATATTATCCGATAAAGAGCAAGTTCTATATGCAGGCATTACCGACTTATCCGCGAAGCTTTCTTTTATTGGCGGACGGTTTGCCGCCAAAGAGGCTTTGTTTAAGGCCATCTCAAAGGGAGATGGGAGCGCACGGTATACTCAGTTTTCCATATTAAACGATGCTAATGGGAAACCGTATGTGGAAACCGATTATTTTAAAGCCAATGAAATCATTCATTTAAGCATCACGCACACCAAAGATCATGCCATGGCGTATGCGATCATCGAAGATGTTTAACATATTTTTCTACAAAGTTGTTTTTTAACGATATATTCGATATAATTCTAATGGATAGGAAGTGACACAATGGCAAGAGTCCAGCAATCGAAAAATACCCCCAATAAGAAAACACCCCAACCCGCTAAAGGAAAACCCATTCCCAAAGTCGAACCCAGTAAACCGTTACAAAAAAGAGAACCTTCTAAAAACGAGATTTTAATCTTTAGAATTGGGTTATCCATCATCGGAATTACGTTGGTTACCTTGGCGATCGTTTTTACCATCCGCCATTACATGAACAAAGATGAATATGTCGGACCTTTTGATGGGCAGATGCATGTCTATGTAAGCGAACTTGAGATTTTCGCAAGATACATCGAAGATCGCGGAAATTATGGCGACTTATCAGAACTCGACGGAAAACCTCAATATGAGGATTTAAGAAATCAAATTCAAGGGCACGATGTGATTTATTTCTTCTTTTACCGCGCAAGCAGCGTGGATGAAGCCGTTAAAGAAGCCATGTTGTCTATTGAAAACCTGAAAGATAAACCGATATTGTTCATCAACATGGACGATCAAATTTTGAACCAAGCCCTTTTCACAAGCCCTGTGCTTAGCCATCTAGGATTGTTGGAAAACCGAAATCAAATGCTTTTGGTCTACGATATTTTTGCAGAAGATCAGTTTACATTGTGGACCCATACCAACATCATTTTGATTGAACTTGGCAAACTCTAAAAAAACAAAGGGCCTAGCCCTTTTGTATTATAAGGTGATTACATGAACCCAAACATTATCCTTGAAATCAAAAAATCATTAAACATCTCCGAAAAACAAATCACAACCGTTTTGGATCTCTTAAACGAAGGGAACACGATTCCCTTTATTGCGCGATACCGAAAAGAAGCCACAGGGGCCTTGGATGAAGAACAAATCAACGAGATCTTCAAGACCTGGGAATACCAAAAGAACCTTCTTGAGAGAAAAGAACAAGTCATTCGGCTGATTGATGAAAAAGGCATGTTAACCCCTGAACTGGAACAAGCCATTTTAAAAGCTGAAAAACTGGTTGAAGTAGAAGACCTTTACCGCCCCTTTAAAGAAAAGAAAAAGACAAAAGCGACCGAAGCGATGGCTAAAGGCCTTGAGCCTTTGGCTAAATGGATGATGACCTTTGATAAAGGCGATGTCATTGAAATGGCAAAAACCTTTGTTAAAGAGGATGTGCCTACGGTAGAAGAAGCCATCTTAGGCGCACAGCATATTGTTGCTGAATGGGTATCAGACGATGCCAATTATCGGAAAGCCCTTCGTGAAGAAATGGTGCGTAGCGGGATTATTGTGACGTCGATTAAGAAAAATGCGGTCGATGAACGGAAAACCTATGAGATTTACTACGAATATCAAGAACCCGTAGCTAAAATTAAGCCGCACCGCATCTTAGCCATCAACCGTGCTGAAAATGAGAAAATTATCACCGTCAAAGTTGAGTTAGATAAAGTGATTATGCAAAATTATCTGGAACACAAAGTCATTTTAAGAGAAAATGTTCCGGTTACGCCTTACATCAAAGAAGCGATCGATGATGCCATCAAGCGTCTCATCTATCCTTCTATTGAGAGGGAAGTTCGAAGTGAACTAACCGAAAAAGCAGAAGAACAAGCCATTGACGTCTTTTCGATTAACCTTCAAAAGCTTTTGTTACAACCTCCGATGAAAGGAAAAGTTGTTTTAGGCATTGACCCAGCGTTTCGAACCGGCTGCAAGTTATCGGTCGTCAATGAACAAGGCACCGTTTTAGAAAAAGGGGTCATCTATCCCCATGAAAAAACATTGGGTGGCGCGATCAGCGATAAACAAATTCAAGAATCTCAAATCATGTTATTAAGACTTATTAAAAAACATAAAGTTGAGATTATTGCTATAGGCAATGGAACAGCCTCAAGGGAAACCGAAAGTTTTGTGGCTGGCCTTATCAAATCGGTTAATCTGAAAGTCTCTTATGTGATCGTGAATGAAGCGGGAGCTTCGGTTTATTCAGCATCTGAACTGGCCAGAGAAGAATTCCCTGATTTCAGCGTTGAAGAGCGGTCAGCCGCTTCAATCGCAAGACGCCTGCAAGATCCCCTTTCAGAGCTCGTAAAGATTGATCCAAAGAGCATTGGTGTGGGTCAATACCAACACGATGTAGCCCCCAAGAAACTGAATGAATCCTTGAATTTTGTGGTCACCCAAGCGGTGAACCAAGTCGGTGTTAATGTAAATACGGCGTCCAAAGCGTTATTGATGTATGTTTCAGGACTGAATAAGACCAGTGCAGAAAACATTGTGAAACACCGGAATGCAAACGGAAAATTTGTATCCAGAGAAACCATCTTAAAAGTCCCTAAGCTAGGAGCAAAAACCTATGAACAGGCGATTGGATTCTTAAGAATACCGGATGGGGATGAAGCACTTGATATGACCGCGGTTCACCCGGAGTCTTATCCGGTTGCTAAAGCAATCATGAAAAAATACAGCATCACCGGAGACATGTTTGGAAAAGATGATGTGAAAACAATCATTGGGTCCATCAACCGGCAAGATCTCATTCGTGAACTTGATGTCGATAAATACACCTTAGATGACATCTTAGATGCGTTTTTAGCGCCTTTAAGAGACCCTAGAGATCAGTTTGCTCAACCCATCTTAAGAAGCGATATTCTTAAGATTGAAGATCTTTCCATCGGCATGGAACTTGAAGGAACGGTTCGCAATGTGGTCGACTTTGGAGCCTTCATTGATATTGGGCTTAAAGAAGATGGATTACTCCATATCTCTAAGATAGCGAAACACTATATCAAACATCCAAAGGATGTTTTGAATGTGGGCGATATTGTTAAGGTCTATGTCCTAAATATCGATCTCAATAAAGGAAAAGTCGGCTTAACGATGCTTAAAGAAACACTTCCAAAATAAGAAGAAGGCTTTGTCTATCCGATAGGCGAAGCCTTTCCGTAAAAACCGCTCAAACATGTTGACAAAGCACTAAAAATAAGATATCCTATATAGGCGCAAAAGCGTAAAACATATTTGGTTGGAGTAGTACTCAAGTGGCTAAAGAGGCGCCCCTGCTAAGGGCGTAGGCTGGGAAACCGGTGCGAGGGTTCAAATCCCTCCTGCTCCGCCACCAAATGGCCCGTTGGAGAAACGGTTAACTCACATGCCTTTCACGCATGCATTCACGGGTTCGAATCCCGTACGGGTCACCATCGCTATCAGTGTCCTCATTTCATAGAGAAATGGGGGCTTTTTTTTGTCTTTGTAAAGCTGTTAAAAGGTTTGAAAGTTAATGGGGCTTTTTGATGTAAAATCAGTAAACGTCAAATATTAACACTATATCAAAAGAAAACCACTTAGAGGATCGCTC
>CAZKLM010000004.1:0-155839 GCA_964553755.1 uncultured Acholeplasmataceae bacterium | reverse complement strand
CTATTTCAAATTTTTATTTAAAAAGGAGCGTCGCTATGAAGAGATTATTGATAATGGGGATCATCTGCGCCTTACTTGGTCTATCGTTTTTCCTAATTCCCGAGGCTAAAACGAATTATGATATGACACGATATCTACCCGAAAACTCCATGACCAAACAAGCTTTGGTAATCCAAGAAAGCGAGTTTGAAACAGAGAGTGTTGTTCAGATTATGATTCGAAACACAAATCTCGACGCTGTAATGGCATTAAAGAGAACTCTTAACGATCTGCACGATGTTAAGAGTGTTGTTTGGCTTGATGATTACGTCAACCTTGATTATATCCCACTAACCATGATTCCAGAAGACATTCTATTGGCCTTCTATGTTGAAGAAAACGCACTCCTAACCGTCATTCTAGCCATCGACTCTTTTGATGAAAACATCGATCAAGTAATCGGTGCCATAAAGAACGTCTTGCATGGTCAGGATTTCGCGATGCGCGGAGAACCCATCGATCAAATGGTCTCAAGACAAATCGCAGAAACGGAGTTCAAAAAGGTAATGATGCTGATCATACCGGTGATTATTTTGGTTTTGGTGGTGGTATCCAAATCTTGGATTGAACCCGTTATCATTTTGATGACTTTGGGGATTGCTGTTCTGTTCAATTATGTAACACATGGTCTTCTTGGTGAAGTCTCCTATATAACCAAAACACTAGCTTTAGCCCTTCAGTTGGCCTTATCCATCGATTATGCGTTAATCCTTATTCATCGTTTCTATGAAGAAAGACAAAAATACGATAAACTGGAAGCCGTAAAACGGTCCTTAACGTTAAGTTTTAAATCCATTACATCCTCTGCAATTACAACCATTCTTGGGTTTGTCGCATTAATGTTTATGCAATACCGAATGGGTCTTGATATTGGTTGGGTCATGTCAAAGGGTATTGTTTTTAGTTATCTTGCTTCAATGATTGTTTTGCCTATTCTATTAATATGGTGTGATCGATGGATTCAAAAAACCAAACATAACGGCTTATTTCGTCAAAAAAAGATTCAAACGACCACACAACCTTGGATTAGAGTCCTTAAATATGTCGTGTTTCTTGGTCTTCTAATCGTAGGTTTCATCTTTCAAAGTCAAGCCGAATATGCTTATTCAAATGCACCAAAAAATGCGTTGAAAGAAGATGAAAATCCAATCGCTCAAATTTTTGGTCCTTTTTCTCCGGTTGTTTTGATGATTCCTTTGGAGGATGAGATCGATCGTTTACCGCTTTTGATGGATTTAATGGCTTTAGAGGGGGTGTTGACAATCGACTCTTTAGCGTTTTATGATGCTCCAATTGAGTATTTGCCTAAAGAAATAAAAGAACACTACCAAGGGACTGACCATGAGCGTATTCTGATTTATACCACGTTAACCGAAGAAAATGACTTCATGTATGCGTTTATCGAAGATTTGCATGATGCAATTAACAACCACACTGAAACGTATTTCCTTTTATCGTCTTTCACGGGTGTATATGAAATTCGGGAGAGTGTTCAATCTGAGCAACTGACCATTACGCTCCTCGCAATTTTGTTCGTCATGCTCTCCATTGGAGTCCTATTTAAGTCGTTCTTGATTCCAATCCTATTGGTCTTAGTCATTCAGTGTGCGATTTGGCTCAATATTTCTTACACCGCTCTATTGGATTTGAAAATTCAATACATTGGGTATCTTGTTATTATGAGTATACAACTTGGAGCAACCATTGATTATGCCATTTTGATGACACATCGCTACTGCGATGAAAGAAAGCTCTTGGCTCCTATAGAAGCCATTCAATCGTCTTATCCAACCTCAGCCATTACCATCATAATCTCCAGTATTATTTTGGCTATCGCTGGGTTTATTGAAGGGCTATTTTCTGACATTTCGACGGTTCAAGAGATTGGATTTATGTTGGGACGCGGTGCGTTGATCTCTGCTTTTATGGTTTTAATCTTTTTACCGTCCTTGCTTTTACTCTTTGATGCACTCATCATCCCTAAAAAGAAACCCTCAACAAAAACAGAAACTATGCTAAAATAAAGGAAATAGGAGGGTCTTCATGAACGTTATTTTGACTGGTTTTGAACCTTTTGATGGAGAAACCATCAACCCTTCATGGGAAGCAGTTAGTCAATCCCATCCCCGAAAACCCATGGAAATCTTGCGTATTAAACTTCCAACCGCCTTTAAGAAAGCACCTCTTGATCTTTTGGAGTTGCTTCATCGGGTCAAACCTGATTACTTAATCATGGTTGGGCAAGCCGGAAACACCCACTCTATTCAACTGGAACGTGTGGCGATTAACATCGATGATGCGCGCATTCCTGATAATTTGGGTCAGCGACCCATCGATACTCCGATTGTCGAAAATGCTCCTCTTGCCTATTTGTCGACATTGCCTATCAAATTTCTTTTAGATCAATTAACCATGTCCCATATTCCCGCTATGATTTCCAATAGTGCAGGGACCTTTGTGTGTAACCATGTCTTTTATCGTATCATGCATGAACTATCAAAATCGCATCTTGATACAAAAGCAGGATTCATTCATGTCCCCAAATCGGAATCGCAAATTTCGGATTCACTTGAGCCCCACATGCCTTTATCAACCACCAAAAAAGGCATTGAAACCATTTTAGAAGCCCTATGGCACATCCATCATTCAACTGAAATCATGTAATCTCTATCATATTCCTGCGGAATGATTAAAAATTATGTATAATGGTATTGAATCAAAAACATAGCTGTTTACTGGAAGTGACTCCTTGAGAAAAACAAAGTATTGGTATAAGTTAGATAACGCTGGAAAAATCTTTCCCGCTGTATCAAAAGATAGCAGAAGCAATGTTTTCAGACTCACCTTTTATATCGAGGACATGGTGGATCCATCTGTTCTTGAAGAGTCTGTTAATCGTTTGCTGCCACGATTTGAGACCTTTGCTGTCCAGCTAAAAAATGGGCTTTTTTGGAATTATTTCGCGTCCAATACACGCCATTTCAAAGTTGAACCTGAGCCTGTCAATTTATGTCTTTATTTTCGTGCTCATCAAAACAACGGTTACATGTTTAAAGTCTATTACTTTCAGAATAAAATCACCCTTGAGACATTTCATGCCATTACCGATGGTTCAGGTGCCATGGATTTCCTTAAGTCAATCGTTTTTCAATATTATAAATTAATCGGACACAAGATGGACCATGAAAACAAAATTCTATCCGAGCTTCCTTACTCCAAAAAAGAGAGCGAGGACCACTTTGTTGCTAACTATGAGCGCGATAGGGTAAAGAACCTTCGTGAAGAAAAAGCCTATCATCTAACTGGAGAGCATTTCGCAAACCATTGGACCTTACTTTTTAAAGTAAAAATGGACACCAAAAAACTGATTGAAATGGTTAAGACCAAGTACCAATGCACCATGACCCAATACTTCACTGCCTTATTGGCCATGGCAACGTTTAAAGAAACGCTTGATTTTCATTCAAACAAAAAGCCTTTAAAGATCTTTGTTCCTGTCAACTTGCGTCCTTACTTTGATTCCAAAACACTAAGAAACTTCTCGCTTTATATCAAAGCAACCTATCCTCCAAAACTGACACATCTTTCATTTGAAGAGATATTAGCGATGACTAAGGAACAGTTTGTTGATCAGCTCGTCAAAGACAAGTTGCATGCTCGCATCAGTTCATTGGTTCATTTTGAAAAAAACCTATTGATTCGGATGTTGCCCCTTATTTTAAAAAATCTTGCTTTCAAAATCGGATACAACATCTTGGGAGAAAGCATATCGTCTTTTTCCATCTCAAACTTAGGACTGGTTGATTTACCTAAGGCATTGAAGAATAAAATCAAAGACGTGGATTTTGTCAACACCGGTTATGGAATCACCATGACCATGATTTCCATCCATGACAAAACCAACATCCTCATCAACTCTCCATTTAAAGACATGTCTATAATCAATTTTATGGTATCTCACCTGATGCATGAAGGGTTGGACATTGTGATTGACACCAATTATCAGGAGGGCTATGATGAAATACTGTAAGACCTGCAAGGTACATTACGATGTTCCTCTTTCAAATTGCATGCTTTGTAACGGCGAACTTGATGACAACGATAAAATGCCTTTGTTGTCTAAGTATCCAGATTACGGGAAAAAAAGAGTTCAATCAAAGTTTCTATATCGCTTGTTTTACTACATCAATTTCGTAAGCATCATCGTTACGCTTTATCTTGATTTTCAAGAAGGATTGCCCTTAAGTTGGTCATTAGTTGTTGGCATTACCAATGTTTACGCCATCATCATGTTTGCCATCTTCACACACCCAACCATATGGACCTCCAAACTGACTAAATCCATAATCTTATCCGTCTTAAGTTTGATTCTTTTGGGTTTATCCATTCGGGATCATACGTGGGCAATCGATTATGTTTTTCCCTTTGCTGTTTTATCGAACATCCTATTAATCTCGATTTTGATTATTGCAAACAAAAAGAAATGGTTCGATTATTTTTCAAGTTTGATTTTCATCACAATCGTTGGGCTTATTCCGGGTTTGCTTAATCTATTAAACGTGACCAACACCCAATGGCCAAGCATGATTTGCTTTGCTTTTGCATTGTTTACCTTGATTGGCATCATCTTTCTGCCTTCCAAAGCCAGTCGGGATGAGTTTAAACGCCGTTTCCATATATAAAAAAAACGCTATTGCGTTTTCATTTTTTTGATGATATAATTGAAAATTTCTTTACGCGTAATAATTCCGATAAAGGCTCCGAAATCATCTACCACAGGGACGAAGTTTTGTTTGGTAGCCAGTTCAATAATATCGTTCATATTGGTTGCGATGGGAATAGCAATGTTGTCGCGATTTCTAGGTACTTTTGAAACAGATAACTGACTCGTTTTTTCAAAACTGTATTGATTCTCTTTAATGAACCACAACAAATCCCCTTCAGATAATGTGCCTACGTAATCCCCCTTTTTGTTTAAAACAGGAATGGCATTATAGCGGTAAATCTGCATTTTATCCAATGCCTGCTGAATGGTGTAATCGTTATAAATATAAGCCACTTTTTCTTTGGGCGTCAAGCAAAAAAGTACATTCATAATAATCCCCTTTTGGATGGATATGGGCGGAAAAACAGACGGTAGCTGAGATTCCGATGGTTGAAAAAGAAAGCGCTATCATTACAGCCTTATTATAACATAGTTATAATGAATGTCAAATAAATGGGAACAACTTTTCGTTGTTCCCATCTTTTTTCACATTTTTATTTTTTGGGGTGGTTTTTTAAAAGCAAATAGAGGAAAAAACAGAATAAAGCGATGATAATACCAAGAGAGATGAAGGCTTGTATGATGCCGTTTGGTGCAAAACTCGCCAACAGGAGAATCGGAAACCCAAACAAGATAGCGGTGGTGGTTCCAGTGACAATATCGGTCGCTGCAGGTGTTTTAAAATGAGGATCAACTTCTCGTAACAAGGCAATTCCTGATGAAGCCGTTCCTGTCAACATACCATACATCGAAGCAAACCCTTCAAGTTCGTATTGCCGATAGACTCGTTTCGTGAGGTAATGTAGATAGATCATGGTCACAGCACCACCCACCAAAGCGATGATAATAAAGGCAATCCAAATGTTGTTTTTTGACAAATCCTCAATGTTAATGGCTGTGATGGAGGCGACAATCATGATATCAAAGACAACACCTGCAATCCGGTTTAACATGAAATTATTGGGATACTGCCGGGTCATGATGTTTCGTTTTCGAAATTCCATGAAAATCTTTTTGGCTAACAAGGCAATGCTCATGCCGAAGATAAAGTTGAATCCCCAAATTAATGAGTTCACCATCCGGTAAATTCCTGTGTTAAGTGCTGCTAAACTGGATAATCCCAACATGGTTAATAGCGTCACACCGTAGATGGCTACCACTAATGCAATTTGGATGGTCATTTTATCGATGGACTCAGAAACAGGGATCTCATCGGGTGACTCAACTTCTTGAATGCTGGTTAAACTGCTTTCAGTCTCAGTTCCAGTCACCTTTTTTTTGTAGACTTTGTTTAAGTAAATGACACCTCCAATGGATGCCCATATGAACCCCATCGAAGCCAAAGCTAACCCATAAGATTGAGCACCCGCAAGCCCTGTTACAACACCTTCCGCGTTGGTAAAGACTTCATAAACAAAACCAAAGTTATTGGCTTGCCCCGGGCCTTGTCCATATCCAAAAGGCAACAAAATGCCACTGGCTAAACCAGGTCCACTTTTGAAAACCGGTAAAAAGGTAAACGCTAAAATGGCTGTGATCGTGATGCCAATAATACCTTGTAGCAAATACGTTGAGACAATGACCATGCCGTTAAAGTAACTATGCGATCGATTCGTTTTGATGGATAGTTTTTCATTCACTTTAAGCCCCATAGCGATAAAACCAAGTGCCAGTGTATGGTAAGTCACTGTGTTTAAGAACACATTGAATCGGGTAATCTCAAGCTCACTGATAAACCAAGATGAGCCAGCCAAAGGTCTCACAATGGCTTCTTTAATGATTAATCCTAGCAAACCAGCTATCACTGCCGTAGGCAATAATGACTTTCTAAATAGAGGAACTTTGCGTCTGATTGAGTTTCCAATCAGCAGTAATAGAAAGATGATAAAAAAATAAATGATGCCGCTCCATGTTGCTAAAGACTCATAGTTTGAAATCATGTTGGGATCTCCTCATTCTGTTTGATAATCAAATTATATCAAAAAGATAGAAAAAAGGGAAGCATTGCTCCCCTTTATGTTCATATCTTAAGTACGGGTAAATCGAATGCTTCACAAACACCGTCACAGGTGCATTGGCCATGATAGGTGTTAAGTCCTAAACGCAAAGCCTTACTCGTTTTGATGGCCTCTTCAAGACCGAGATTAGCGATCATTAATCCGTATCGTAAGGTTGAGTTGTTAAGCGCGATGGTTGAGCTTCTTGGCACAGAACCCGGCATGTTAGCAACACAGTAATGGACTACCCCATCAACAACGTATACAGGGTCATCGTGATAGGTCATTTTTGATACTTCAGTTGAGCCACCTTGGTCAATGGCAACATCGACGATGACGCTTCCCGGTTTCATATCCTTATAATAGGCTCTTTTGATGAGTTTAGGTGCTTTAGCGCCTGGTAATAAGACCGCTCCGATAATCAAATCGGATGCTTTACAAACGCGTTCAATGTTATCTTGACTGCTGTATAATGTAGTAATTCGGTTTCCATAAATGTCGTCTAGATAGGTTAGTTTTTTCAAATTGATGTCCAAAATGGTCACATTAGCGCCCATTCCAACCAACATTTTCAACGCATTTTGTCCAACATCACCTGCTCCGATAATGGCAACATTGGCGCGGTCAACGCCTGGAACACCAGAAATAAGAACGCCACTTCCACCAAAGGGTTTCTCTAGGAATTTTGCCCCTTCAATAGCACTTAGACGTCCAGCAACTTCGCTCATGGGTTTGAGACATGGCAACGATCCATCGTCTAAAGTAATCGTTTCATAAGCAATTGCGTTTGTTTTGGACTTCAACAAAGCGTAGGTCAAATCTTCACAAGCCGCAAGATGCAAATACGTGTAAAGGATGAGGTTTTCTCTTAAGTATTGAAACTCTGATTCAAGCGGTTCTTTCACTTTGACAATCATATCAGACTGTTCCCAAACTTCTTTCGCGGTTGCCAAAATCTTAGCACCTGCATTGATATAATCTTCATCCGAAAAGCCCGATCCTAGACCTCCGTTTTTTTCGACCAGGACCGTATGGCCATGGTTGACATACTCTTTGACACTACTTGGCGTCAAGCCAATGCGAAATTCCTTATGCTTGACCTCTTTTACAGTTCCAACAATCATGATTTTCTCCTCTTTAATTATTTATCGTTTTTCACATATTTATTGTAACACAAAAGCCTGTCCTATGAAAGCCTTTTCAATACGATTATTCTACAATTTTTGATTGATAAATCAAAAAAACAAGACAACTTGTGTCTTGTTTAATCGTCTTAAAACTCAATGTTCGCTTTCTTTGAAAGTTTCATGAAAATTTGTCTGTCGTTATGAAAAGAGAGTTTGGATAAGACTTTAGATGCATCCACCCACTCCGCTTGAGAAAGTTCTTCTTCTTGATGCCGAATGTCATGGGTTTTTGCTTCAGCCAAAAAATAGACCACATCCTTAATGACACCCTTTCGAGGTTCATAGGATATTTTTTCTCGCAAATGATCCATGATTTTAACATGAAGTCCGGTTTCTTCAAGGACTTCTCGTTCAGCGGTCATGGTTTCGGTTTCAAAAGGTTCAACATGCCCTTTTGGGAATCCAAAATGATGATGAAATTTTGATTGAACTAAGACAAATTCATAGGAGTTTTGGATTTTTCTAAAGATGATTGCGCCGCATGATTTCTCCTTTGTCACTATAATCACCATCCTATTTGTTAAAATTATATCACATTCTGTGATGATGTGACCATGAAAACCATTGAAAATCTTAACAGCATTGAAAATTCTTTCTTCGTTCATGTATAATAGTATCAAACATTAACCATCATGGAAGGAGGTTTCTTATGAAAATACTGTTTTGTAGTTCAGAAGCTTTTCCTTTCAGCAAAACAGGCGGTTTGGCTGATATGGCCTTATTTTTGCCTAAGTCTTTGAAGCAATTAGGGCATGATGTACGCATCATCACCCCTTATTATAAAAGCATCGCTAAACACCATCATGGCATGCGCTATTTAACGAATGCGGCCATTCATATGGGAGGAATTAGCACCATTGTCCATTATTACGAGTTAGTCCATCAGGACATTTCGTATATTTTCGTTCAAAATATGCATTATTTTGAACGGGATCAACTCTATGGATACAACGATGATGCAGAACGTTTCACCTGTTTCAGCTATGCTGTGCTCGAGGCCTTGTCGCTATTGGATTATTATCCCCATGTGCTTCATTTAAACGATTGGCAAACGGGAATCATTCCTTATTTGCTCGATGAGCATTACCGGCATCGCAACGGCCAATATTTTGGGTTGCATACCCTTTTAACCATCCACAATCTGGAGTACCAAGGGACATTCGACTCCTACGTCGCACAGTTTTTTAACACCAGTTACAACTACACTTATGTCCATTTTGACCGTGTCAATTTGCTTAAGGCAGGCATCGAAAGAGCCACTAAAATCAACACAGTTAGCCCCACTTACCGAAACGAGACCATGACACAAGAGTTCGGATTTACATTGGATGGGGCTTTGCATAAACGTGCCAAAGATTACGTTGGCATCCTAAACGGCATTGACTCGGATGTTTTTAATCCAGAAACAGACCATTTGATTGCCTATCCATTTTCAGCAAAAAAAACCAAGGAAGGAAAAAACCTTAACAAAGCGTTTTTGATGAAGCATTTCAATCTTGATTATGACTCTTCTGTTCCCATTGTCTCCTTTGTTGGGCGATTAGCCACCCAAAAAGGAATCAATTTAATGACCGAATGTCTAGAAGATGTGGTTTATCATTCCCAAGCGCGTTTTATCCTCATGGGTTCAGGGAACGACTCTTATGAAAACTTCTTCCGATATTTATCCCACAAATACCCAACTCGGGTGGCCCATTATATTGGTTTTAATGAACAGATTGCCCATCAAATTTATGCAGGCTCCGATATCTTTTTGATGCCAAGTCGCTTTGAACCCTGCGGATTAGGGCAATTGATTGCGATGCGTTATGGTGCGCTCCCAATTGTTAGAGAAACTGGAGGGTTAAAGGATACGGTCATTCCGTATAACGCGTATACACATGAAGGAACTGGATTTGGCTTTAGAAACTACGATGCGCATGAGTTGAAGCAAAAACTCTTTGAGGCCATCGCGCTTTATCAAAGTGATCCCCGTATATGGACCCGTTTAGTCAAACGGGCGATGAAACAAGACTTCAGCCTGGAACAAATGGCTTTAGCATATGAAAATCTCTATCAACGGATAATAGGAGTGTAGACATGGAAATTTTAGCATTAATCTTAGCCGGTGGAAAAGGGTCGCGATTGGACATTCTTTCCCAAAGACGCAGTAAGCCAGCCATGCCTTTTGCTGGTAAGTTTAGAATTATCGATTTCACGCTTTCCAATTGTACCCAATCAGGCATCTATGACATCGGCATCTTGACACAGTATTTGCCCCTTTCCTTAAATGAACACATCGGTTCAGGAAAACCGTGGGATTTAGACCGTAGAGATTCCAGTGTGACGTTATTGCAGCCGCATAATTATTGGTATTTAGGAACGGCTGATGCGGTTTTGAAGAACTTGGAGTTTATTGATAGACGATCTCCAAAATACGTGTTGATTCTATCAGGTGACCATATTTACAAGATGGATTACCGAAAAATGATTAACATGCATAAAATCAAGAATGCCAAATTGACCATCGCAACCCAACCTGTTCCCTTCTCAGAAGTCAACCGATTTGGAATTATGTCCATCAACGATATGGGCGAAATTGTGGATTTTGAAGAAAAACCCAAACAATCAAAATCCAACTTGGCTTCCATGGGCATCTACTTATTTGATTATGAGTTACTCCGTAAAGTTTTAACCGAAGTTAAACATGAGGAACTCGACTTTGGTAAACACATTATTCCTCACCTTATTGAAACAACCAGCAAAGAGGTTTTTGCCTATCAATACAAAGACTACTGGATGGATGTTGGTACTTACGACGCCTATCTCGAAGCCAATTTAGCCATGACCAAGGATTACACCGAACTCGACCTTTATGATCCAACATGGAAGATTTTCACCAAGAGCGAGGATCTGCCGCCTGTTAAAGTAGGCAGTGAAGCCATCATTCATAACTCCTTAGTTTCTAATGGGTGTGTGATTGAAGGGACAGTCATTAACTCTGTGTTAAGTCCTGGTGTGCGGGTTGGTAAGGGTTCGGTTGTTAAAGACAGCGTGGTTTTAAACAATGTTATTATTAGCACCCATGTTACCGTTGATAAAGCCATTTTGGATAAGCGAGTGACCATCGGGCGAAACGCTTATGTCGGCTTTGGAGACGATTACACACCAAACATTGAAAAACCGGACTTGTTAGGATCCGGGATTACAGTGATTGAAAAGCATGCGATTGTTCCATCCAACATTAAGATTGGACGAAATTGTCGAATATTCAAAACCGCTACGTATGACTCAAACGATGTTAAAAGCGGTTCAACTTTAAGATAAGGCTAAGTGCCTTATTTTTTTATAAAAAGTCATAAGGAGAGAGTTCAGCTTCCGTTTCGCCATCTTCTTTTAATCTTAAGGAAAGGGTTGTTGATCGTTTTTCAGAAAGATGATTGGCAGCGTAAAGCAATAACTGCATATCCCCAAGCACAATCAAATAGTTTTTAGCGCGTGTCATGGCGGTATAAATCAGTTCCTTTTTTAACATATTTAAATAGGATTTGACCAAGGGCAATAAAACAATCTTGTATTCACTCCCTTGGGACTTGTGGATGCTGATTGCATACGCTAAATTCACATTTTCCAAATCAGACCGGTCAAAATAAACGTCTTGGTCATCAAATGTGATTTTGATGATGGTCTCGTTCGTTGCTGACACACGAATCTCTTTGATAACGCCTACATCACCGTTCATGATCATGCGTTCGGGATCGTTGATGAGTTGAATGACTTTATCGCCGGTGCAATACTTCTTTTCACCATAGGTCACACACGTTTGAGGGTTGGGATTAAAGGTCGCTTGCATCAAAAGGTTGAGGTTATCAATTCCCAAGCTGCCTTTATACATCGGAGCCAAGACTTGAATATCTTCGATTAAATCGTAACCCTCCGAAATGGCACCTTGGATTTGTTTTATCATCGTTGCTGCGATTTGATCTGGATGGTTTTTGACCAAGAAAAGATCGCCACCACTGGTTAGATCTTCATAGCGCAACCTTTGTTCATTGACGGCTCTTGATATTTGAATGATGTGAGAATCTTTCGCTTGACGATGGATTTCATTCAAATAGACCACTGGAACTTGTTTGGAATCAATTAAGTCAAACAGAAACTGACCTGGACCTACACTTGGCAGTTGGTCTTGGTCACCAACAACAATCACTTGTGTTTCGGTCTTAATCGCGCCAAACAATTTTTTAGCTAAAAATAGATCGACCATGGATGTTTCATCCATGATGATGAGTTGATAAGGCATTTGCATGCGCTCATCGTATTTAAACATGCCATCGTAATTATAGCCCAAATGACGATGAATGGTTTTGGCATCCATGTTCAAGAGTTCTTTCATTCGTTTGGCTGCACGTCCTGTTGGCGCCATAAGGGCTACCTTCTGTGACATCATGTGATGTGGGATTTTATGATAGCTTCGATACGCCTCGAGCAAACCATCAATAATGGTCGTTTTTCCTGTACCTGGACCCCCGGTAATCACCGATAACGAGGAGGTCAATGCTGACAGCATCGCTTCTTTTTGAACGGCTGTATAGGATATCGCTTTTTGGATTTCAATGGCATCAATCAAGGTTTCGATATAGCGCGCATCCTCGCTTCGTTGATGTGAACGTATGCGTTTGATATCTTGAGCCAGTTTCAATTCAGCGTAATAGAATTCCGCCAAATAATACCGTCCTTCTTCTTCAACCACTCGGTTTTCCTCAATAAGTTTTTGGATAATCGAATCGATATCACACGCTTGCTTCAACACTTTTTCTGTTTCTTCCTTTAACGTTTCAAGGTGTAAAAACAAATCCCCATTTTGATAGGCAAGATAGTCAAACGTATAAAGAATAGCCGCTTGGATGCGTCTCGGGTCCTCCTTTTGAATCCCCACCTTAAAGGCAATTTCATCCGCTTTGATAAACCCAATTCCTTCTATGTCATCGATCAGTTGATACGGATTTTCTTCGATTTTCTCTAGCGTCATCATCTGATAACGATTCAAGAGTTTCATGGCAGTTTTACCTGCGATTTGATAGCCATATAAAGCCACCAAAATGTGTTCATGGGTTTGGTTTTCTAAGAGTTGTTGGTAAAATTTTTCTATTCGAATGGGGGATAAACCAACCGCTTTTAAAACCGATTTGTCACGCATGATGTGATTGATCAAATCGGGTCCTAATACCTCCACCATTCGATGCGCCGTTTTTTCTCCGATGCCATGAAAAAGAGGACTGGACAAATAACTGATCAGCCCCTGGATGCTATGTTCTTCGGTTTTTTTAAACGATTCAACTTTGAATTGCTCCCCATAGGTCGTATGGGTCACCCAATCGCCTTGAAACGCGTATAAAATGTCTTCACTAACCACTGGAAAATAGCCCACAAGTGTTACGCTCTTATTGTCTTCTGTCACTAATCGGGCTATTGAATAACTGTTTTCTTGGTTGTGAAACACATAGTTCTTGATTCGTCCCTTGATGGTTTCCATAAGACCCCTTTTTTGTGTTAGGAATAATGTCGTAACGTCCCTTGAAAATAGACCTGATCAATAAAACCAGCACCTAAACAAACTTCTCCTTGGTAGAAAGCACATACTTGTCCAGGTGTGACCGCTTTCGCTTGTTGCGGATAGCGAACAATGACGGTGGAATCATCTACCCATTCTAAAACAATAGGATGATCTTTTTGGCGATAACGGAACTTGGCTGTCATGGCCCCTTGCATTTTTGGTCCCCTCCATATCACTTCGGTAATCACCGCTTGATCGCTGTATAAATAAGGGTGTTCGTTGTTAGGTTCAACAAAAAGGGTGTTGGTTTTTAAGTCCTTCCCAACCACATACCACGCATGACCTTCATCCTTTGATCCACCAATCCCTAACCCCTTACGTTGTCCAATGGTGTAATTCATCAGCCCATGATGTTCTTTAATGAAAGTTCCATCCAATCGCTTCATAGGGCCTTTTTGTGCGGGAAGATAATTGCTCAAAAAATCACTGAAATGCCGTTCTCCGATAAAGCAAATGCCTGTAGAATCTTTTTTGCTTGCTGTAATTAATCCTTGTTCCATCGCTATTTTTCGCACGTCAGATTTATTTAAATGTCCAATAGGAAACATGACGTTGTCTAATTGATGGGATTTAAGTTGCGATAAAAAATAGGTCTGATCTTTGTTTTGGTCCACAGCTCTAAGTAGGACGGATTGCCCGTTATGGTGCTCAACTCGTGCATAATGTCCCATCGCGATACAATCAAACTCGAGTGTTCTCGCATAATCGATAAAGGCTTTAAACTTAATTTCATTGTTGCATAGAACATCTGGATTGGGGGTTCTATTTTTCCGATACTCATCAAGAAAATAGGAAAAAACTCGATTCCAATAATCTTCGATGAAATCGACCCGATGCAGTTTGATTCCGAGTTTTTCACTGACAAGTTTTGCGTCTTGGTAATCTTGTTCTTGTTCACAAATTTCCGCATAAGCTTGGGGGTTGCCTTTTAAATCACGGTTGGTTGCGCTGTCCCAGTTTCTCATAAAAACCGCTTCAACGTGATAGCCTTGCTGCAACAACAAATAGGCTGCAACACTGCTATCAACCCCTCCGCTTAATCCGATAATCACTTTGGATTTGTTCATTCAATCACTTTCTTTTTAACATCGCTTGGCATCCGGTATTGCCCTCTAGGAGATAGGCTTATTCCAAGGATTTTGGGTCCTTCAGGCAAGGTTTGTCGTTTGTATTGTTGGGTGTAGAACCGTTTGAAGAAACGGTGGACATACGTTTTAGCTTCTTTGGGATCCAGATGATAGGCTTTTTGAAGCAACCATTGAATTTTGTGTTCGTCAGCACCGATTTCAAGATGATAATATAGAATAAAATCATTGATTTCGTAACTGCCAATTGATTTTTCGGTGTCTTGGTTTTCGAGCAGTTCCGGACTAATTGGGGAATGAAGTGTCTCAGATAAGACATCCTTTAAATCCGAGTACGCGTGTTCCATGTGGTACTGAACCAATCGCTTTATCCACGTTTTAGGAAGGCCCGCATTGACCGCATACATGCTCATTTGATCCCCATTATACGTCATCCAACCGAGAGCGATTTCAGATAAGTCGCCAGTCCCTAAAACAAAGCCTCCGTACTTATTCGCTAAATCCATTAACAGCATGGTTCGCATTCTGGCTTGTGCGTTTTCATAGGTAATGTCTTTTGAGACATGATTAATGGATTTTAAGTGCAGGTCAACCGCATCACTAATAGGAATCATCATGCTCGTCACTCCCAATTGCTCCATCAATCGAATGGCTCTGTTTTTTGATTGAGCGGATGTGACTGCAGCTGGCATTGTGACGGCGATGATATCTTTTGGATCCCTTTTTAATGTCAATATGGCTTGATGAGCCACGAGCAACGCCAATGTCGAATCAAGTCCTCCAGATACACCAATCACAATCTTCGAGGATTCGTCTGGCAGGGATTCCATTTTTTTGATTAACCCAAAAACTTGAAGTTGATTAGCCAGTCTGGCGTCTTCGTTTTCTTTTTTGGGACGGATAAATGGGTTGGGATTAATGGGGCGTTCAAAGATGTAATCGTCTGATTCATCAAAAGAGACTGGAATAAACTGGTATTTGTTTTGAATGAGCATATGCATGTCTCGATATGTGCTGTCTTGACGTTTTTGATAATTGATCGCTTCAACATCGATATCCGCTGTCAAAACGGTCTGTTCCATGTCAAAGTCGTTGTATTCCGCAATAAGACTTCCTCGACTAGCAATGATTTTTTGTCCTGAAAACACCACTTCCGAACTGGATTCGAAATGCCCAGTGGATGTGTACACATAGGCTGCCATTTGCTTTCTAGAATGATCTAAGACCATGTGCCTACGAATGTCGGTTTTTGCAATCGATTCAGGTGAAGCCGATAAGTTGAAAAACAAGTTAGCACCCGCTAAACTCATATCATCTGAGGGGCTATAGGTTGCCCATACATCTTGACAAATCTCAACACCAAATCGTATGTGATGATCCGCATCTTCAAAGATGAGGTATCCAAATGGAATTTTTTTACCAAAAAGCTTAATGGATTCCATTTGAGTCTTAAAACCGGTATGAAACCATCTTTTTTCATAAAACTCATGGTAATTTGGCAAGTAATGCTTGGGCACTACACCTAAAATGTCTTTGCCTTTAATGATGACTGCACAGTTATATAGAATACCATAAAGATCAAGAGGCGCACCTAAAATATAGATCCCTTCATATACGGTTTCATCCATGATACTTTTTAAGGTTTTCATGGCATCTTTAATAAACGATTCCTGATAAAAGAGGTCGCTAGCTGTGTATCCTGTCAACGAAAGTTCTGGAAATACAATGATGGATGCTTGCGTTTGATTCAAAATATGGATGATTTCTTTCTTGTTGTGTTCCAGATCTCCTACAACAATTTTGGGGGTCGCTGCAGCAACTTTAATTAATCCGTGCTTAAACATGTGTCGTCTCCTGATATAGATGGTTTTGGATTATGTATTGATAAACCGAGGGCAATAATGCGTCTTTGGCCTGGTTAATGTTTTGTCTAACCTTAGTTGAGGAAATGTCTTCATCAAATGGAATATAGATAAAGGTGTGTTTTAACGATTCCATCGAACGTTCAATCTGTTCTTTGCTAAAACCATGTCGGTGGATCACTATAAATGGGTATTGGGCGAGTAAAGTTTCATAGTTGATCCATGTTCGAAAATTCATTAGGTTGTCAGAACCAATGACAAAGTGCACCTTTGGATACGTTTGTGATAACTCATCTAGGCTTTTTAAGGTTCCACCATAAGGGCGCAAGGATTCCAGTTTAGAAACCACCACATGGTTCAAATCAGAAACCATACGTTCCAACATCGCATACCGATGATAAAAATGAACCAAATCGGGTTTACGATAATCGTCCCCTACGGGCAAAACAACAATCGTCTGATTTGGAAACTTTTCTTGAAGATGAAGGATAATGTTTCGATGTGCCAAAGTTGGAGGATTAAATGCCCCTCCAAAAACAAGTGTCATAGGATCACCGTATTTATTATATCATTTATCATAAATGATTGCTTGAAATCCCCCATCATTTTCCATATTTATCAAATCTTAATGCGTTATGTTTTGATTGCTTCGATAAAATTGTTATAATTAAGATGGATCGACGATCAATTTTGGTCGGAGAAAGGAGTATCCACATGGAACTTAAAGAACGCTATTTCCAACGAATTCGGGCACAGAAAATGCGATTGACTAAAAGCAGGAAAGCCATGATTGAAATTTTGGAGAACCAACATTTGACATTTAAGGAAATTCAAAAAGCTTTGGCTAGCAAAGGTTTTTACAATGTGTCAACCATTTATAACAACCTTGAATTCTTGATGGATCAAAAAATAATTGTTGAACTCTACATCAACGATACCAAGTATTATGATCTTGCGTTGGGCAATCCGATGCATTCGGCGGATAGCCATATCCATGTTATGAACCGTGATTATAATGAAATCCATGAAATCAATCAACCGGATATCTTTGATTACATCAGCAAACATCCAACGTTTAGCAACCTGGATTTGGATTATATCCGGATTACCATCTCTGCACGCAACAAAAAGAAATAGCCGATAGGCTTTTTTTTATGGCTCTAAAGCTTTGATAAAAAGTTTTGCGGTTTCGATATTGGTGGCTAAAGGCGTTGAATAAACATCACTTAACCGAAGCAAAGCTGAGACATCCGGTTCATGCGGTTGTGCGGTTAAAGGATCTCTGAAAAAGAAAATCATATCAATTTTCCCATTGGCGACCATTGATCCAATCTCTTGGTCACCCCCAAGAGGACCTGATTTTTTTAAGTTGACTTTGAGTCCAACCTCTGAAATGATTTTTGCGCCTGTTGTCCCAGTCGCGTAAAGTGTATGGTCTTTGAAAACATCACGATGCTGTTTGACAAATGCAATCATTTCTGTTTTCTTCTTATCATGAGCAATTAACGCCATTCTCATATTATCGTCTCCTTAAAGCTCTTAGTTTAGCTGATCGACTTCGTGGGTTAATCATCATTTCTTCTTCACTGGGATACACAGGTTTTTTGGTTAACACGTCAAAATCTGTTTCCCTAGATAGCGCTACGGGTAACCCTTTTAGATCTTCTGCTGAACTCATCTCTTTGAAAAAGTGTTTGACAATCCGATCTTCAAGCGAGTGAAAAGTAATCACGACTAATCGGCCATTGGGTTTAAGCAACTTGACAGCATCTCTTAAGACCGTTTCTAATGCAGAAAGTTCATCATTGACGGCAATCCTTAGCGCTTGAAAAGCTCGTTTAGCGCTGTGTCCTTTTTCGTTTCGGTTAACCTGATCCGTGATTTTGACTAAATCCATGGTGGTCTCAAGGGGTCTTTTTTCAACAATTCTTCGAGCCAGTTTAAACCCGTTTTTTTCTTCACCGTAGAGAAAGAAAATACGTGCCAGTTCTTCCATTGAGTAGGTATTTAACACAGTTTTAGCGGTCATGGATTGTGTCCGATCCATCCGCATATCCAAATCCGTGTCTTTTAAATAGGTAAAGCCACGGTCTTCATCGTCGATCTGAAAGGATGATAATCCCAAATCGAGCAATAGTCCATCGATTTGATGGACGTTTTGCTTTGCTAATTCTTCTTTGATGTTTCTAAAATTGCTGTGAATGATGCGGTACCGATCAAACACTTTAAGCACATCCTGTGCACGAGAAATTGCGTATTCATCTTGATCAAAAGCGTATAAAAAGCCTTGATCCAAGCGTGAAACGATTTGATAGGCGTGACCGCCGCCTCCCAAAGTGCCATCCACATAGATGCCATTGGGTTGGACATTAAGGTATTCTATGGCTTCATTTTTCAAAACTGTTTCGTGTTTTAGCATATTTTTCCCATCCATTCTACATTCACTATAACTGAAACGATGGGCTTTGTCAATCGAGCCTATCTAGTGTTTCTTAAAAAGAAAAAGGTACCTTTTGGTACCCTTCCTTTAATCCTTCTTGGATTCTTTTTTGGTTAATACTTGTTGTCCTTTGTAATAACCACTGTTTGGTGTCACGCGATGTGGCAATGTGAATTCACCAGTTTGTGGGCAAACAACCAATGCAGGCGCAGTCAATTTGAAATGCGTTCTTCTTTTTCTCTTGGCGGTCTTACCCGTTCTCCGAAATGGAACAGCCATCTGTTCACCTCCTATTTTTTCAAGATCTTATCTAAATCAGCAAATGCAGGATGTGGGCTCTTTTCTTTTTCAAAAAGGACTTTTTGTGCATCCGGATGATAGATGGTATACGGTTTTTGGGATAGAATGTATCCAAATACAATATCGGATATTGGAAGTGGATCGGTCAGCGGGTACTCCGCTTTTTCATCGTGGCCAAAGATGATTTCATCTTCGAAATCCATGTGATAGGATACTGGCTTTAACGTTTTTGAGCACGCAAGAACCATATCAAGCGTCACATGAACTTGGCAAACGAGCATATCGGGTGAATGAGTCAAATCCATATGGACGTTAGCTGGTCCAATATCAAGGATGTCATCGTGTTCACCGATTTTGTTTGTGTAATCCCAGTTGAATACAAGTGAGGTCTTGTCTTTGATCTCATATAATCTCAATAACATAAAAAATCACCTCAACGAAAGTATTATACAAAATTAGCGTGTGTTTGTCAATGAGAAGGTTAGATTTGATGCGGTTTTCACGATTAAAAACGTTAATCTTCTGTCAATAAACCTTCATAAAGCAGCGCTTTGAATTCTTCGGGTTTGACATCCAAGATATAACGATCAATCGGATCGTCGTTTAACAGTTGATCCATCGTTTTTTTATCATACGGTTGACCAATAAACCGCTTTTCAAAACGTTCCAAGGGCTGATAATCAAAGAAGTCTCCTTGTATCGACATGTTGCGAATAAAACCATGGGCTAAGTCAAGTCGCACTTCGAAAAGACCGCCCGTTATCCGTTTTTTCAAAACTTTGGTGTAAGGGGGTTGTTTTTTATAAATCCATGTTGGCGAAGCGTATTTTTTTGCTTTTTCGTGGATGATGGCTAGATCATGCTCGGTTAACTCATAGGTGCGGGTTGTCAAGGTTTTCTCGAAATGAGCAATCAATTCGGCTTGGGACATCCCATTTAAATAAGGTTTCAAATTGATGACTCTTGAACGAACGGAATCAATGCCTTTAGAGATCAGTTTTTCATCGGATGGGGTAATGGCTCGAATCATGGTTTCCAAGTCGCAGTCGTAAAGGAAAGTTCCGTGAATCAAGGTGCCGTATTTGTTTTGCAAAAAGGAGTTGCCTGACATTTTCTTCCCTTGGAACAGTAAATCGTTTCGTCCTGAGAACTCAATCGAAAGACCTAAGGGTTGCATCGCATCAATTATCTTTGATAGATAGGGTTTGAAGGTAAACGATTTATTGACATGTTTAGTCACAATCGAAAACATGGTGTTTCGATGATCTGCATAAACACATCCGCCTCCGGTCGGTCTACGGTAGACCTCTATTCCATTGCTCTTTAAGTAATCTAAGTTGACTTCATTTTCAATCACTTGGTTCTTTCCTACAACAACACCGGATATTTCCCAAGTAAAGAAATAGGTCTCATCTTCTTTTAGCAGAGATTCCAAGACATATTCTTCCAAAGCAAAATAGAAATAGGGCTTCAGATGACCTTCATTTTGGTGTCTTATGAGAATCATAGTAACCTCCTCAATCATTCTTCTAACTTATTATAACATGTGTTTAACCATTCGAAACATCGAATGCTTTGCTCCTTATCTATGAGCATTATAAACTGAATAACTGCGTTAAATGGTATAATCAAAGGTGTAGGAGGTCTATCATTATGATTCTTTTTCTTAAACTCTATTTAATTACATTTGTTATCTTTTTTGCCATCGATTTATTCTGGCTTGGTGTGGTGGCTAAAAATCTTTATCAAAACCAAATCGGTCACCTAATGGCTGAAAAAGTCAATTGGGTCGCCGCCATTTTGTTTTATTTGTTGTTCATTGGTGGATTAGTGTTCTTTGTTCTCATGCCAGCCGTTGAGGCTGGAAGTCTATGGAAAGCTGTTTGGCTTGGTGCACTCTTTGGTTTCATTACGTATGCCACCTATGATTTAACGAACTTGGCAACGCTAAAAGATTGGCCCATAACGATTACCCTCATTGACCTTGCATGGGGAACAACACTTGGCTTGTCAACATCGTTATTTAGCTATCTTCTTTATCAATTGATCTTTGTGAGGTAAACCATGTCTACTTATACCATAAACCATGAAACCCTGTTCCAATCGTTTATGATTGGTGCGAAAAACGTCATCGCTGAGAAAAATCATTTAAATGAAATCAATGTCTTTCCTGTGGCTGATGGCGATACCGGGACTAACCTTTCCAACATGATGCATAGTATTCTTCAAAACGGTCGTAAAGGAGCTACCCTCTCAGAGACCATTCGATCGATTGCTGAAGCCGCCATCATGGGGGCTCGTGGAAATTCAGGAATCATCTTTGCTCAATACATCATTGGTTTTTCAGAATCCATCACAGAAGATGAAGTAAACCATGAAACCCTGTCTTTAAGTGCTCAAAAAGGGTTTGATTATGCTTATCACGCCATCGCAACACCGGTAGAAGGCACCATGATTACAGTGATGCGCACCTGGTCTAACGCCATTAAACAATTTAAGCATGCAACATCAAACACGCTTGAATTGTTGAATCAAGCGTATGAGGCTACCAAAGATGAACTGGCAAAAACCAAAGATAAACTCGAAGTTTTGAAGCAAAACAAGGTGGTTGATGCTGGAGCCAAAGGTTTTGTCCGTTTTGTGGAAGGCTTTTTACAAGCTTTAAAGGGAGAAAAAGCGGATATCGCGATCGAAGAAACAGTTGATATTGACAAACCCATCCATGTGATTGCAGATCGCCCTAATATTCACCGTTATTGCACTGAAGCCCTCATCAAAGGTAACCATCTGGATTTGGATGCGATTCGTCATCAAATGATGTCATTAGGCGATTCGGTTGTTGTGGCTGGATCTAAGACGACCGCGAGAATCCATTTGCATACCGGACATCCAGATGAAGCCATTGCACAACTGGCTCAACTTGGCCATATTGTTGAACAAAAAGCCGATGACATGCTTCGTCAATATCAATCCATCAACGATCGTAAATACCCGATTGCATTGGTTACCGATTCGATTGCGGATTTGCCACAATCGATGATTGATCAATACCAAATTCATCAGTTCCCTATTAATCTTTTGATTAATGATTCCCAATACTTAGATAAAGTGACGATCCGAAGCGAGCGATTTTACACCATGATGGATACGTTGGAAACGTATCCGAAATCCAGTCAACCCAATCTCATCGACTTAAAAAACTTCTTCTCAACATTGGTGGGTCATTACTCAGAAATCCTCGTCATCACCGTATCCAGTAAAATGAGCGGAACGCATCAAGTCTTTGAACAAGTGGCAAAATCGTTTCCAAACACAACCATACGAGTCATTGACAGCAAGCAAAACTCAGGTGCGGAAGGGCTCTTGGTTCTTAAAGCAGCCGAACTGATTGATCAAGGTTGGGCATTAGAGAAGATAAGTTCTTATATTGAAGACACGATTAAACGCACCAAAATATTAGTCAGTGTGCAAACGCTCAAATACATGATTCGTTCTGGACGTGTTTCCAAAACAAAAGGATTGTTAGCCAAAATCATGAACCTAAAGCCGGTGGTTTCCATTGATGAAGACGGCAATGGCATCATCGCTGATAAAGGATTTTCGATTAAAATGAGCAACCAAAAGATTTACCGCCATGTTGAAAAGGTTCACCAAGAACAGGGGATTCAAGCGTATGCTATTGTTCATGCTAACGCAGCTGATCGGGCATTAGAATACGAAACCATGTACACCAAACTGATGGGTAAGGCTCCCTTATATGTCATGGATATCTCGACCATTGTGGCCATGAGTGCTGGGATTGGAACGGTTGCTATTGCGTATATTAAGGGGAATCCATCATGATTTTTCTGGTCAATTTTATCGCTTTGTTTGTTTTCTTTAATCTCTTTTATGTCATCGCACAAGTAAAAAAAAATAACGGGTTAGCCGATATGGCTTGGGGATTGGGATTTGTGGTGGTGGCCATTACCTCACTCATTTATCAAGGCGTCTACGATTTTCAAACCGTCGTCATCACGTTGGTTGTCCTAGCATGGGGATTAAGATTGTTCATTTATATCGGCTTGCGAAATTGGAGCAAACCTGAAGATTTTCGTTATGTCGATATGCGCAAAAAGTGGAAGACTAAGATTGCACTTAAAGCTTACCTCTATGTTTTCATGTTGCAAATGTCATTTTTATACATCATTGCTTTGCCCATTCAATTGGCCCATCTTTGGAGTTTTGATCAAACCAATGGATGGATGATGGTCACAATCGGGCTACTCCTTTGGTTAATCGGTTTTTACTTTGAGGCGGTGGGTGACCATCAGCTTAACGTGTTTAAGAAAAACCCTTCGAATAAGGGGCAAATCATTCAATCCGGTTTATGGAGATACACCCGTCATCCCAATTATTTCGGTGAAGCCGTCATGTGGTGGGGCGTTTGGATAATCTCGCTTAGTTCATGGTCTTTTTTAGCTCTTTTTGGCATTATCAGTCCACTCTTTATCACATATCTATTGGTGTTTGTGTCCGGTGTTCCCATGTTGGAACGAAAATACAAGGATAACCCCTTGTATCAGGCTTATGCTGAAAAAACGAGCATGTTCTTCCCAAGAATCCCTAAAAAATGAAGAAATCCCTGGAGTTGATTCCAGGGATTTTTTATGTTCAATTCGTCTTAAATAAGTTCTTAAACTTATCCCACATGGTGTCTTTTTCTTTTGCTTCAAGTTGCGCAAGTTGTTCATAAAGTTTACGCTCTTGATTGGACAAGTTTTTGGGAGTTTGGATTAAGACAATCACGTGTTGATCGCCCTTTCGTTTGCTTCTAACGTTGGCGATGCCTTTTTCACGCAGTTTCAAAACTGTTTGGTGCTCAATACCAGAAGGAATCTTAAGCGCAACATCGCCATAGATGGTTGGTATATCAATACTTGCTCCTAAGACCGCTTGTGTCAAGGTAATCGGAACTTCAAGAATCACATCATCGCCTTGCCGTTTAAAAACGCGGTGTGGTCGAACTTTGAAGTTAAGAAATAAATCGCCATTTTGACCGCCTTTTGATCCACCGTTTCCGTAACCAGCGACTTTCAGTGACATGTTGGTGTCAACGCCTGCAGGGATGTTGACATCAACGGTTTTGGTGGTTTTAATGCGACCACGACCGTTGCACGTCTTGCATTTGTTTTTAATGATTTTTCCTGCTCCTCCACACTTGGGACATGCTTGTTGGGTTCGCATGGTTCCAAACATGGTGCGTTGATCGACGTTGATGAATCCATCGCCGTGACAACGATCACAGACTTCAATGTCTTTAGAAGATTCAGCACCTGTTCCATGACAGACATGACACTCTTCTTCGATATCGACACTGATGTTTTTCTTGGTTCCCAATGCAGCATCCATAAAATCGATGATGACGCTCTTTTCGAGGTCTTCGCCCCGTTGGGGTCCATGTTTTGCGGATTGTCGTTGACGTTGCCCGCCACCGAAAAATTGACTGAAAATATCGCCAAATCCACCTAAATCACTGAAATCACCAAATCCACCAAACCCTTGACCGTTGCCAAAAGGGCTTCCTTGATGCCCATATTGGTCATAGGTTGCTTTTTTTTGCGGATCACTCAAGTGATCGTAGGCTTCTTGAACCTCTTTAAATTTTGCTTCTGCATCAGCCTCTTTGGACACATCGGGATGGTATTTTTTTGCTAATGCGCGATACGCTTTCTTGATGTCATCATCCGATGCCGATTTAGGCACCCCCAAAACATCGTAGTAGTCTCTTTTTTCAGCCATATTTTCGCTCCATACCTATGAAAGGATATGCTCCTTTCATCCCTTATTTCTCTTCAAATTCTGCATCGACTGTGTTGGTTTTTCCGTTGGTTTGTCCTTCGGTTGCGTCGTGTTCTTCATGGTGTTGTTGCGCTTTTTGATACGCTTTGACAGCGATGTCTTGCGCATCTTTTTCAAGGGCTAGTTTGCATTCTTTGATGCGCTCGATGTCATCCCCTTTGAGAGCTTCTTCAAGTTGATCGACGAGCGTCTTAATCTTTTCTTTGGTTGCAGAATCCACGTCATCCTTTAAATCTTCGATGGCTTTATTGGTTTGAAAAATCAGGTTGGATGATTCGTTTTTAAGATCAACTTCCTCTTTCTTTTTACGGTCTTGTTCAGCAAACTCTTCTGCTTGTTTAACCATTCGATCAATCTCTTCTTTCGATAAAGCGCCGGTGCCTGAAATGGTGATTTTTTGTTCTTTATTGGTTCCTAAATCTTTTGCTTTGACAGCAACAATCCCGTTAGCATCGATGTCAAAGGTGACTTCAATTTGTGGCACACCTCGAGGGGCTGGTGGAATGTCTCCTAGTTGGAATCGACCCAATGTTTTATTGTCATTGGCCATGGATCTTTCCCCTTGTAGAACATGAATATCAACCGCGGGTTGATTGTCAGCTGCGGTAGAGAAAACTTGTGATTTAGATGTTGGAATGGTGGTGTTTCGTTCAATGAGCTTGGTGAATACACCGCCTAAGGTTTCAATGCCTAAAGAAAGTGGTGTGACATCAAGCAACAAGACATCTTTCACATCACCCGCTAAGACGCCCCCTTGAATTGCAGCACCCATCGCCACCACTTCATCGGGATTCACGCTCTTATTGGGTTCTTTGTCAAGTTCCCGTTTAACCATGTCTTGAACAGCAGGGATACGCGTTGAACCTCCAACCAATAACACTTGATCGATGTCTTTTTTTGTCATCTTTGCGTCTGATAAAGCACGTCTAACCGGACCGACACAACGATCAATCAAGGGTTGGGTAAGCTCATTGAATTTCGAACGCATTAACGCCATTTCTAAATGCAATGGCCCAGCTACACCCATGCTGATAAAAGGCAACGAAATTTGGGTAGTGGTGACACCCGAAAGATCTTTTTTCGCTTTTTCTGCAGCATCCTTGAGGCGTTGCATCGCCATTTTATCAAGCGATAAGTCAACTCCGTTTTCTTTTTTAAATTCAGCAACCATGTATTTGATAATTAAATCATCAAAATCATCGCCACCCAGTTTATTATCCCCTGATGTGGAAATCACTTCAAACGTTCCATCGGCTAGTCTTAAAATTGAAACGTCAAAGGTTCCACCTCCTAAGTCAAAGACAAGGACCGTTTGCTCTTTATCGGTCTTATCAATGCCATAGGCTAAAGCAGCCGCTGTCGGTTCATTAATGATTCGTTTGACTTCAAGGCCTGCGATTTTTCCAGCATCTTTGGTGGCTTGCCGTTGGGCATCGTTAAAGTAAGCCGGTACCGTGATGACCGCTTGGGTGACGGTAGCTCCTAAATAGTCTTCTGCAGTCTTTTTGAGGTTTTGTAAAATGAGTGCGGAAATCTCTTGAGGAGAGTATTTTTTCCCGTTGATGTCGACACGATAGGTATTATCTCCCATATGCCGTTTGATGGAAAGCACCGTGTTTGGATTGGTGATGGCTTGTCGTTTAGCCACATCACCTACACTGATTTCCTCGCCTTTAAATGAAACAACTGATGGGGTAGTTCTTCCCCCTTCTGCATTAGGGATGACCTTGGCTTCTCCACCTTCCATGATGGATACACACGAGTTGGTCGTTCCTAAGTCAATCCCGATAATTTTATTCGTCTTTGCCATGTTCTTCACTCCATTCGTTGATTTTGACCGTTGCAGGTCTTATGAGTTGGTCTTTATAGACATATCCTTTTTGGATCACTTCCAAATTGATGCCATTCGGTTTGCTTGGATCGGTTCCTTTTTCGATGGCGTAATGGTACTTTGGATCAAAAGGTTGGTTAATTGCTTCAATTTCTTTTAATCCATCTTCAAATAAGACTTGATAAATCTGATCATTGATCATCTTAAACCCAATCAGAAAGTTTTTTAGTAAATCATGATCGGTGGGCATATGGACCACTTTATTCAATTGATCTAAGGGCGTTAACAAGTCTGAAATTAACGTCTTAGATGCGAACTTGCGATCTTGGATGCGTTCCTGCTGCATGCGCTTTTTGAAGTTTTCTAATTCAGCAGCGTTTCTCAAAAGTTTATCGTTTAATTCGCTGATTTTTGCTTCTAAGGATTCGATATACTCTTTTGTTTTACTTTTTTTCTCTTTTTTGGTTTCTTCAGGCTTTTGTTGATCATCCTGAGGATCCATGTGTTTCTTTTTAACTGTGTCTTCCATGTGCGTTATCCTTTACTTTTTATAGAGTTTTCCTAAGTTGCTGGCGATATACTCAACCAAGGGAATGATTTTGTTGTATTCCATTCTGGATGGTCCTAATACCGCTACTGTTCCTTGTTCATGTTCGCTAATTCGGTAGGGAATCGAAATAATGCTGCAGTTTTCCATTGGAATCAGTTTGAAATCGCTGGCGAATCGGATGGATAACCCTTCTTCAGTGCCAATCAGTTTAACCAAATCCCTTCGATCAAACATCTCAACTAAATGTTTGATGTGTTTGACATCATGGAACTCGGGCTGTTCGAAGATGTTGGTGACCCCCGACAAATAGAAATTATCATGGGCAAACTTTGAGAATGCCGAGACAAAGGAATGAACCAACTGTGACTGATACTCCATAAACGATTCAATTTCCTTTTTAGCAAACGATGCTTCCAAAATATCAACCGCCTCGGTAATGCTCCGATTGCGCATGAGATCATCTAGCGTTTTAATGACTTCTTTAAGATCATTGACATGCATTTCGTCAGGTACGGTGATGTTTTGATGCTGCACAAAGCCTTGATTAGTCACAATCAACAACACGGCTTCGTTTTCACTAATGGGGATAAAATCAATCTTTTTAATGCTTGAAGCATCGGATTTTGGCCCAATCGCCATCGCTGCACAATTGGTAAGTTCACTCAGCAAGTGAATGGCTTCTTCAATGGCTTGGCTTCTTGCAAATTTGTTTTTGAGAAAGATTTCATCAATCAACGGAAAGGAATCTTGAACATCGTAATCTCGGGTCACTAGATGCTCAACATAATACTTATATCCCTTCTCCGAAGGAACACGTCCAGAGGACGTATGGGTTTTTTCCAAATAGCCAAACTCTTCGAGTTGAGCCATGTCATATCGCAAGGTAGCACTCGAAAAATTAAGATAGGGCATGGATGTCAATGTCTTCGATCCGACGGGTTGTGCATCTTTGACATACGCTTCAATGATAGCTTTTAGAATCAACTTTTGACGACTCGTTAGCATGAATCCACCTCGTTAGCACTCTTATTGGTTTTGTGCCAAGTCAATTGTATCGTATTTTTTTGGCACTGTCAAGAATTATGTGCTATTATATGAAAAATAAAAGCGCTGGTGCGCTTAAGATTTTCTCTGCTTCATCCATTTTTGCAAAAAGGGATTATTCTTGATTTCATGACGTATCGTCGATGGTTCATCGTGGCCTGGATAAATTTTGATATTGGGATTGAGTTGAATCAGTTCTAAAACGCTTCTTCTAAGATCGACTAAGTTTCCAGAATACAAATCGTGACGCCCAACGCTCTCTTTAAAAAGTGTATCCCCAGTGAACAATTTGTTTTCATAAAGGAAACAAAGACTGCCCTTCGTGTGTCCCGGTGTGTGAAAGACATGGATGGTTTGATCGGCAATCGAAATCAAATCCCCTTGCGTGACATACTTAAGCTCGAGTTGTTTTCGTTTGTATGGGTGTGCCTCTGGCGCGTAGCCGTTGTGTTGATCTTCAAAAAGCAAATGAGCATCGGCTTGATGCAGGTAGATCGGCACATCAAAAGAACCCAACAGATGAACATGATCCGAGTGGGCATGTGTGATTAAAATACCGGTTAGTTTTTTGCCATCAAGCGCTTGATAAATGAGCTCTTCATCGTGCGAAGGATCGATGAGAAAACACGAATCGAAACGACAAATCAAATAGCTATGAGCATAGCGCTCATTTCCTTTAATGGTAATCATTGGATGGTTATAGAAAAAAAACTATTCCGAGAATAGCTTATTTCTTTTCCTTATGAATGGTGTACTTTCTTTCACGACGGCAATACTTGTTGACTTCCATACGTTCGGGTTTCGTTTTCTTGTTTTTATCTGTATGGTAATTCTCTTCGCCACATGATGTGCATACCAATTTGACTAGGTCTCTCATGTTATTCCTCCAAACTTACGATACAATTATAACAAATGTGAATGGATTATTCAATCATTTTATTGTTTATTTTTTTTTGCAGGTTTTTGGGCATCTTGTGGCGTTTTCTTGCACTTTTTTTAGAATCTATCATATAATCGAACTAGGTGATGAAAATGAAACGCAATGAAACCAAACAAGTTTGGGTCGGCCCCTTACCATTGGGTGGAAACGACCGCATCTATATCCAAAGCATGACCAACACCACGACAAAGAACACGGATGAGACCATCGCTCAGATCCAAGCATTGGCATCTGCAGGATGCGATATTATCCGGGTCGCTGTTTTAGACATGGACGATGCAAAAGCGCTTGGAGAGATCAAAAAAAGCATTTCCATTCCCCTTGTAGCTGACATCCATTTTGATTATCGTCTGGCTTTGGAAGCCATTTCACAAGGGGTTGATAAAATCCGATTAAATCCAGGAAACATTCCAAAAAGAGAGCATGTAGAAGAGGTTGTCAAAGCCTGCAAGGAAAAAAAGATTCCCATTCGGATTGGCGTCAACAGTGGATCGCTTCCTAAAGGGATGGAACCCACAGCAGAAAACATGATACTCGCCGCAAAAAGTCATGTGGATATCTTGGAATCCATGAATTTTTATGACATCGTTTTATCGCTAAAAGCCACGGACATGAACTTGATGATCGATGCCTATCGTTTGGCTTCTCAGACATTTGCATATCCCCTTCACCTGGGCGTGACTGAGGCGGGAACTCAGTTTAGCGGAGCCATTAAAAGTGCCATGGGAATAGGCATGTTGCTTTATGAAGGCATTGGTTCAACCATTCGGGTTTCATTAACCGATCATCCGTTGCTTGAGATTCAAGCCGCTAAAGAAATTTTAAAAAACCTAGGATTGATTCGAAAGGTCCCTAACCTCATCAGTTGTCCGACGTGCGGCCGAATCCAATACGACATGATTGATATCACCAAAAAAATTGAAGCGTATCTGCAAACCGTTAAAAAAACCATCAACGTGGCCATCATGGGTTGTGCCGTCAACGGGCCCGGAGAAGCTCGCCATGCGGATATTGGGATTGCGGGCGGTAAAGAGGAGGCCTTGCTTTTTAGAAGAGGACAAATCATCCGAAAAATCAAGCAAGAAGACATCTATGACGTCTTGGTTGATGAGATTAATCGGTTCGACGACAATGAATAAGCGACCAAGCCAGTGGTCGCTTTTTTTAGTCATAAAGTTGAATTTCATAATCGCATATGTCGCTATAAAAATCAACCTCATGGGACACAAGGATTAACGTTCCTGAATAGGCAATCAAGGCTTGTTTTAGGGCTTCTTTTGCTGCGACATCCAGGTGATTGGTTGGTTCGTCCAAAATCAAGACATTCCCCTTTTGATGCCGAAGGAGTGCAAGCCTGACTTTGGTCTGTTCGCCCCCAGAAAGCGAGTTTACATCGCGATTGGCCATTTCATAATCGATGCCGTGATTTCCTAACAGGGTCATGATTTCTTTTTTTGTAAAACTGGGGTAATGGTAAGCGACCCATTCAAATGGTGTGACATTGGGTTTAAAAACCGAATCCTGAGCAAAATAGGCGATTTGGGCTGTGTCAATCCATTGAAACGTTCCAGAGATCGGTTGAATGATGGATAGAATGGTTTTGATGAATGTCGACTTCCCAATGCCGTTTTTCCCAGTTATAGCCACTTTTTCTTCTTTTAGGATGGCGATATCAAGTGCTTCGAGAAGTGGCTCTAAATAGCCAATTTCGAGGCTTTTGGTCGTTAATACGTCCTTGCCAGTCGCATGAGACATTGGGAAATAGAAACGATACGTGCGATCTTTGACTGGGGCTTGCATGCGTTGGACTTTTTCTAACATCTTCCGTCTTGATTGAGCCCTTTTCGTCGTAGAAGCACGAACAATGTTTTTCTTGATGAAATCTTCGGTGCGTTGGATGAATTTTTGTTGTTGTGTAAAGGCTTTGACATGTTGTTCTTTTCTTACATCTTTTTCTTTTAGATAATAAGCATAATCGCCTTTGTAGCGCGTAATGGTTCCATTTTCTAATGCGAAAACGGTATTGGCAATCTCGGATAAAAATCCTTCATGGTGGCTCACAACGAGGTACGCTTTTGGATAACCAATCAGGAATTTGGTCAGCCATTCGATGTGTTTGACATCTAGAAAGTTTGTCGGTTCATCCAAAAGCAAAACATCGGCTTCATCTAAAAGGAGTTTTCCTAAGATGATTTTGGCGCGCATGCCGCCGGATAAATGACGAATCGGCATCTCTAAAATATCTTTGGACAAGCCTAACCCATGGATGATGTTTCCGACCTTTGAGGAAATCGCATAAAAATCGGATTCCTCTAGTTGCTCACTGAGTTGTGACGCCCACATGATGAACTTAATTTGCTCTTCTGGGTCTTGGGTCATCGATGCTTTTTCATAGAGGGCTTCCATTTCTTTTTCCTTTTCAAAATAAGGTAAAAACGCCTCATAGAGATAGGCTTTGACAAAGAGATTGGGGTTCAGTTTGGCATATTGATCCAAATAACCAATTTTTTTATGGGGTACCCAATCGATTCGTCCCGCATCGGGGGAAAGCGACCGATCAAGCAATTTGAGTAACGTGGATTTACCGGTCCCATTTGGACCGACCAGTACGGCATGTTCTCCTTCAAATAAGCGCATGTTGGCTTGTTGATATAAGGATTCGCCGCTGTAACTAAACTCAAGGTTTTCGACTTCTAATACACTCATTGATGATCCATTTTTGCAAATGGCCTCCTGTAACTATAAAATATTCGGTTGAAAATGATTGAAAAACAATAACAAACTGGTTAAAAGGGTGAATCCAAAAAAAACAACCATGGCAATGCGATACCACGTTTTGATTGAGTCTTCTGGCATCAGCCATAAATAACCCATTGAACAGGGTAAAAATAAGATAAGGCATACGTGTTTTAACGTAAAAGGATGTTTGGAAATGGCCTTCAGTCGCATGAAAAACAAGGTCGGTGTACCAACTAAAACGGAAATCCAAAACGATTGAATTGTGAGGTAAACCAATCCATCAAGCGCCATGTTTTTTCCCTCCCCATATCCAATAGATTAGGGCTAGAATAGGAAGCCCATAACCCCATAGAGTTCCCAAAAAGAATAAACCAAGCATTGCCCAAAAAAATGTGGCTAAAACAACTAAAAAGCGGTCCTTCTGTTTCATTTAAACACCTCTGTATCGGTGATAATTGACGTAACCATGTGCCCACTTGAATCGACATGAATCACACGTCCACCTCTGTTGATATAACCATAGGCGTTGTATCCAGTCACTCGACCATAGGCTAAGAGAATGCCTTGGTTTAGAAAGAGAAAGTCGTTCAAATGGTCATGGCCGACAAAAACAGCTTTTGAACGCCCATGACGAACCATGGCATCAAAAAAACCCGTGTCTTTCCCTTGAGCGTAAACTTTTCTTTCTAAGAAAAGCCCAATCAAATCATCGCCTACCTCGATAAACTGCCTAAGTGGAATGTGCATAAAGACCCATGAGTCTGTGGTATCCTGTTCAACATGTTGCTCGTACCACGCGACTTGATAGAGACTGAGATAGTCGTATTCGCCTTCTTCCTCGGTGTAGATTTTTCTCTCCGCTTTTGAATCTAGGAAATACGCCTTATAAAATGGGTGTTGTTGATAAAAAAACTCAATCGCGAAGTTGCCAACGCCTCCATCTGGGATATAAGGTCCGACTTTAAAATATAAGTATTGGGTGTTTTTTATTTGCTTAATAAAGTGGCTATACGTATGAAAATCCGTTTCATGGTTTCCAAAAACGAATGTCCAAGGTGTTTTAAGGGTTTCCATGAATCGAATAAATTGCCTAAAGAGCATCGGTGCTTGCGGGGACATGGTGATGTCGCCTGTTACCACAATCAAATCAAATGAATCCGCTTCGGCTAGTTTTCGGATGAGTTTAAATGTTTTTTGATCCCGATAGTCGATACCAAAAGCAAGGTGTAAATCGGTAATCTGCAAAACATTGAGTTCTTCTTTTTGCAAATTGATCCGAAAGGGCTCATCATCGGTGTAGATGATTTCAAAAGGTTCAGAGGTCCCTATGGCCAACGCAAATCCGATGAAAATAAGCATTGCTAGCCATTTTTTCATGTCAATTCCTCCTTAGCCCAATCTGAGATTTCAAAAACTCTCAACACGCGCATGTTGTAAAATTCGGTTTGATAATGGATAAATTCCATCTCGTTTTCATTAATGTACCGCTTGATGGGTGCATTCGAGGGATAAACGATGACGATTTTTTTCGTTTCGCCTTTGAGAAATTCAGACTGGTTGATCAATCTGGGTTTCCCCGTTGAACGAAGTTCCCATATGACTCTGCTGTTTATGGTTAGTTCACTGTGTTCGGGGAGGTAAAAAAACATCACGCGATAGTGGGACCGTCCAATCTGATATTGCATTTGTCCGTTGGTGTTTGATAAAACACCGTAACGGGCTAAGAGATTGGCAATTTCCTTTTTCATATTTTCTCTTTTTTTTTGCTGCATGACCAAAAAAACCAACGTCACAAGAATCACCAAAGATACAATTAAATAGGTCTCGAAAGGCATTTTTAATCCATCCTCTCTATGACGACACGGGCGAGTTTTCGGTTTTCAAACACACAGTGGTAATGATACCTTTTGTTCTCATAAATGACGTGTTTTAAAAAATAAGGGATATTATGGGCGATGCCCGTGTTATCCTTATTCATGATCCACTCCATTGATTTCCAATCGAGGATTCCTTCGTCGACTCGGCGAGGGGTTGGTTCTATCATGGGTTCATGAAGGTAACCCACAAACAAGAAAAGACCTTGCCCTTCAGCATCAAAGTCATTCCATGTGACAATACCGCGTTCAACAACTTGGCTAGGATCAAGATGAATCCCTGTTTCTTCTTCAATCTCTCGAATAAGACACGCTTTAGGTGTTTCTCCAGGATTGATTTTACCCCCTAATCCGTTCCAAGACCCCATCCAAGGTTTTTTGTTTCGATTCATCATGAGGACATGATTGTTATAAATTAAGAAACCTAACGTGTATTTCATCTAAGTAAACCTCATCTCATGTAGGTAGATTATACCATGATTCGAGAGAATCATCGTGGGTGATTCATAAGGGAAGGCATCTTGACATGCATGATGGATTTCATTCCTTTTTTTAAGGGAAAAGTCTTGCTTTTTTGCAATCCTATGCTATAATGAAAAATGCATGTATGCCTCCTTAGCTCAGTTGGTAGAGCAACTGACTCTTAATCAGTGGGTCGTAGGTTCGAGCCCTACAGGGGGTACCATTTAAAGATAAGCCTTGTTGACAAGGCTTTTTTTTATTCAACATTCAATACCTGATCAATGAAAACCGCTGTGATTTGCTCATCAAATTGGGTGCCTGAATGCGCTAGAAGCTCATCAATGGCCTGTTTTTTACTTAAGGCTAGTCGATAGGGGCGATCGGATGTCATGGCTTCATATGCATCCGCAACCGCAATGATTCTTGAAAACAAGGGAATCTCATCGCGTGTTAAGCCATTGGGATAGCCTGTTCCATCCATCTTCTCATGGTGTGTCAGTGCATAGAGTGCTAAATTGCTGTATTCATCTGCTGCTCTTAAAATATTGTACCCATGAATCGTGTGTTCTTTCATGGAAACCCATTCCGTTGGATTCAGTTTGGCCGGCTTGTCTAAAATGTCATCTGGAACAGACACTTTTCCAATATCGTGTAATAAACCTGCGAGTTTGAGTTCTTCTAACTCATCTTTCGATAAATTAAGGGCTTTTCCGATTTGGTAACAGAAATCACTCACCCGTTCAGAGTGACGTTTTTCAACCGCAAACTTATCGGTCAAAACGGTCAATATGCCCATGATGGCGCGATTCCTTGTGCTTCTTCCTTCGAGGACCTTTCTCTTATACATGTCTTCTTCGGCTCTTCTTAAGCTTTCTTGATAGCTTTCGTGTTGATCTTCCTTAATGGCTAGGCCAATTCCAAGCGAATAATGGATGTTTTCAATGGTGTTTATTTCAATCCGTTCTTCGATTTGGTTTTTCATTTGGAGCAATGCGGTTTCATCGGTTGATGGCAAAAGCATGACGAACTCATCGCCTCCGATGCGCGCAATCACATCGTTTTCTCGTTTGACTGCCTTAAGAACATCAGCGACTTGACAGAGGGCTTGGTTGCCTTTTTCTTGCCCAAATGTATCATTGATGAGTTTCAATCCATTGAGATCCATAATCATCAACCCAATCGGGTACAGCTGTTGATCCTCCATCTCTTCAAACGCCACGGATAGGTATCGACGGTTAGGGATTCCAGTTAAAAAATCTTGATAACTCAATTTCAAGATTTCTTCTTCTTTGGTTTTTTGTTCGGTTACATCCATAACAATCGATATTTGCATATCTGAATCTTTAACGGGTAAATTGTACGCTGAAACATATCGGATGATTTTTCCATCTTTGAGGATGGGTACATGGTGCCATTGCATCTTAGAGGGATCCATCGTAAGGGCATCTTTCTCCACCTGTTTTTGAATTTTCTTTCGTTGATGTTCGTCTTCATACACCACTTCCCAAAACGATTCGCCTGACATGAGTCGTTCTTTGGTGGTGCCATAAAGCGCTGGAAAATGATCATTCATGTACGTAAACTTCACGCTTGGATGAACCGTATTGAGTGCAATCCCAATCGGCATATGGTTCATGATGGACGAAAGCATTTGGGTAGTATTTTCGAGTTCAACTTCTTTTTCAATAAGCTTAGTGATGACTTCTGTATAGACAATCAATCCCCCAATAGACCCATCTTTTTCATACCAAGGACGGCATTCCCATCGGGTCCATTCATGGCTTCCGTTGGCTTTAATGTAGATATCCCGATCTGCGGATACGATTTCCCCTTTGAGCACACGTTGATGGACATCGCGCCATTTTTGTGGCAAATCAGGAAAAACATCATAGTGGTGTTTCCCGATAATATTCGTTTCTTTGACTTGGTATTGCTCGATGTATTTTTGGCTAACAAAAAGATACCTTAAGTCGTTATCATGGACAGCAATGGCCGATTGGCTATGGTGAATGATGTATTGCATAAGATCATGGGAATGCGACAAGGCTTGTTCTAATACCTTTTCTTCGGTGACATCCCAGTGTGTTCCAACCATGAGAATGGGCTTGCCAAAAAGATTTCTTTGAATAACCTCCCCTCGGTCTCTAACCCAAATCCAATGACCTTCTTTATGCTTCATACGGACGGTAACATCATAAAAGCGTTCACGCTTTTGAAACACGTTTTCTAAAGATTGATTGGATACCTGTAGATCCTCTGGGTGTGCGTGTTTTATCCATGAACGGATGTGGGGTTCAATCTCTTTTATGTCATAACCGATCATGTCTGCCCAACGCTCATTAAACGTGCAATGACCGGTTTGAATGTTCCATTCCCACGTTCCTAGTTGCGCGCTATCAATCGCATTTTTATAACGAACTTGTGATCGTTCAATACGGGTGAGTAAAACATAAAACAAAAAAGCGAAAATGAATTGAAGCAACGATTCAATGATAGGGTTTATCGTAAATTGATCCATTTCTAAATAATCAAGGGCAAGATGAATAGCAATTAAAGCAAAGGTCACTGGAAACAAAATTTTACGATAGGCAAACGCGGTAAAAACAATCACAAGGTACATCAAATGGACGACAGCAAAGTGCCACTCATGATAAAAGTTCATCCAGACGAGAAACAGGATGTTGATTGAGAGAAATAATGCAATAAGAGTGAACCGTAGACCTTTATTTTTCATACTATTCTCCTATCGTTTGGATTTGCTATTAGAATCGTTAATGGATTGTAAAGGACAAGGGTTTAGTTTCAAATGCATGGGTTCGATTCAGTTAGAGATAGCGCTTTTCATGTTGAACATCGATGGATTGAAGCACCATGCTAAAGAAAACTGGAGGGTGGGGGTGTTTGAGTCCTGGGCTTGGTGTTAAATCGGAGATGGCCATTCCTTCCCAGATAAGATGGACATATTCAGGCTTATCAATAAAGGGATTGCGATTGCCCTGAGCCAAGAAAATGGCATGGTTTCTATGTTGTTCAAACTCATCGACAGGATCTTCTTTATGCCATTCAATCAAAAGCGACAAACGTCCCATTTTGACCCCTTCCATGGAATAGGTATGGGTGCTGTCGTTAAGTTCATCGATATCATCTGTTAGAATTAAAAAATCGTACATGATGGCCATATAAAACAGGATACGGGCAACATCGCCTTTATGTTCATCTCCGGGAAAATACCCTCCAAGGTCAGTTAGTTGGTTTTCCCCCTGACCAGAAGCAAAGTAACGATTGCCACGGGATGAATTGATACTTGGGGTAATCGTTCTTAAATTGTGTAAATCACTGCCTTGGTTTCGACTGCTTTCACTGACTCTAGGTATTCCTAATCTAGAATTAGGCCAAACGTGTTCACGGTGCCATGACTTGGCATCCCAGGTCGGTTGAACCAATGCCCCATCGTAGATGTTCCAGACTCTTTTGGGTTCGACTTGGCTTAAGTCGGATTGTGCCAAAATCTGTTTGGCCGTTCCGTAGGTTTGTGGCTGAATGGTGTCGTTAAGAAGCCGATTGAGAACACGCGACAGAGTGTCTCCTGATAAGCCGTTAGCCGGTGAATAATAATCGTTTTCAGAAACTAAGTGGTAATAATAATACCCGTTTGCATCCTGACCAACCCCATATAGTTTAGGCGGGATAGGCCGTTGAAGATAGGTGGATAATAATGCACTGATTAAACCAACCAAAAAAATGATCCCAAAAATCTGTTGGAGGAGTTGCCGCTGTTTAGGAACCCTTTTTTTCTTGGTGGGTTTCACAACAGGGCGTTCATAGACTTTGATACGCTCTATCCGTTTTCTTGGCATATGTCTAAACGACCCTTTCTTACGTTTATTCTATCACAAAATAAAAAGACTAGAGTTATCTAGTCTCATTTTTAAACGCATTATGGGATTTAAGAACCCATTGATTTTTTAAATGTTACCGATGTGGTCCGCATGTAAATCGCTTCGATAATCATGGAATGACCGGGCATGGTTTCCGGTAAAGAGATGCTCCAACCGATAAATAAGTACCCATCTAGATCAGGTGCAACTGGAAGTTCCAATAAAGAGAGATCAGCGCCTTCGGCATAATGCCGTTTGGAAACGGTGTTTCCATGAAGGTCTTCAAAGGTGATGGAATAAATTGAGATTTCTTTGGCTTGCAGTTTAGAAACTTCTAAGAAATAGAAACTTGCTGCCAACATGAACAATAAACTGATAATGATGGTTTTCATGGAATCACTCCTTTCCTAAAGGATGCTTATATTATACGGATTAATCCTTACTTAAACGTGATGGGTTTCTTAAATATTTGTTAAATCAACGTTGGATGACTTCATAAAGGTGGGAACGATACTTGGCCATGTTCTTGGTAATCAGCATTTTGAGGTTGTCTTCTTCATTCCAACAGATTTTCTTTTTAAGATCGTCGAACTTTTCAAAGCGCAGGATATTTTTGGTTTTTAGAAGATCCATCTCGGCTACATGAATGCACTCAAATCCTTTGGGTGTTTTTTGGCATATCGCATGCGTTTTAATGGGTTGCTTGAGTTCATTAAACTTAAATCGAATCAACGTATCAAAGGTGGAATCAGAGGGCATTTCTTCTGAGAAAAACTTGAGTTTTCGATAATCATATTTATGAATACATTCGGCAATTTCATCGAGTTGAAAATTGATTATAGCGTCTTCCGCGTCAACTTTGTTTTTCATGTGATCTGAAAGATGAATCGTCATGCGTTGCTCATGATGATCGTATTTGAGATATAAAAGCCACGGTAACTGATAATGACCCATAACGAAACCCTCCTCTAACGCCTATGATTATAGCAGGTTAACATTACCGCATACTTAACTAACCCTTAAGAATTTGTTAAATCATAAAAAAAAGCACTTGATGGCTCAAATGCTTTTGCATTATTCGTTGTTTTCGTTCTCTGTTAGGATAGATTCACCCAATTTGTATCCAAAGCCCCACATGGTCAAAATCATCTTTGGATTGGATGGATCATCCTCAATTTTTTCTCTTAAGCGTCGGATGTGGACGTTGATGACGTTGTCATTGCTGTAATACTCTTCACCCCATACGGTTCGATACATCAATTGTTTTGAGAAGGTTTGATCTGGATTAGCAATCAACAGCTTAAGAATTTCAAACTCCTTTAAGGTGAGTTCTATCAGTTGTCCGTTTTTCTTAACCTCGTAGTTGTTTAAATTGATTTCCAAATTCCCCATTACATATTTCGATTTAAGTTTTTTCTCAACGGAGCGTTGTGAACGTCTTAAGACCGCTTTCACACGGGCTACCAATTCAATCATCGAAAAAGGTTTTGAGAGATAGTCGTCGGCGCCTAGTCCGAGATTAATGGCTTTTTCGACATCGGAATCCTTGGTTGAGATGATGATCACAGGCGTATCGGATTTGGTTCGGATGTGTTTTAACACCGTTTCACCACTGATGACCGGTAACATCAAATCCAATAAAACCACATCGAACTTCATTTTATCGAATTGCTCGATAGCATCCTTACCGTTGTAAACAGCTTTGACATCATACATTTCATCTTTAAGTTTGGTTTCAATGCTTTTGCTGATTAAGATATTGTCTTCAACGATCAATATTTTCTGTTTACTCATGGAGTGCCTCCCTATCTATCTCATTATCATTGGTTATACTCATTATATCATTGATTCTAAAAAACGACCATCATTTATAAATACCCAAACCATAGTAATGAAGATTAGCGGAATGACAAGGGATGATCCGATCTTCGGTGACGATGACAAAACCGTCATCAGGAATGGTTATAATCGGTTTCCGATGGTCTTTAAAAACGCGTTTCATGGCACGTTTTTGGGTTCTTTTTCGACGATAATGGACTTCAACAAAGAAATTTTTTAAAAGGGAAAGTCCTTTCTGATAAGAAAAGGCTTGATAATCGGTGTCTTTAGATATGTAATACGTTTCAAACTGAATCATGGTTCCAGCAGATGATCCAATCATGAGGCCTTTATGGTTTTCTATTGCTTCTTGAATCCCCATCTTTTTGATGCGTTCCATCATTTGATCGGGTGCTCCACCAGGAAAGTAAAGGATGTCGGCCTGTTGAATTTTTTGAATAGCGGAATTCTTTTGATCATGATAGGCATCAATCCACTGGATTTGATTTTCAAGAATTCCATAGGGGAGAAAAGACGCTACTAATTTCTGATAATAGTCACTTCCCGCTTGATAAAGCTCATGATAAGCCTGTTGACTGGGGGCTTGATGCTCAAAAAAAGAAAGCGCTACGATGACCACTTGGTCAGTGGGTTTGACAAACGATTGGGCCATCTCGACCACATGAGGTGAACCAAAAATACCCCGACTCATTAAAACATGAATCATAAGACCTCCTAGGCTGCAATAACTGACATCAGTTCTCGAAAGAAATCGACCAGATTGATGTTAAACACCCTTAAGAAAAACGCGAATGCACTGTATTTAACTAAGCGACCAGCAGCAACCGCCATCAAAAACCCAGTTTTTGGGAGATGAACAGCCCCTGCTGTGTAGATGGCTAACGTAAAGGGAAGGGGGGTGCATGCAAAGAAAAACATGCCGATGTTCCCATATCTTCTTAAACGGTCGTTCGATTTATCAACATCGGTCTTTTTAGCCTTTTTTGCGAACAATTTCGATAATTGTTTAGTAAACCGATAACCTAAGAAGGCAAAAAAAGTATCCGAGAAAACCGCAAAGCCAATGGCAAATACGACAAACAAGACGGTATAGTTCGTCGAATCCGCAAAGATGCGAATCAGTTCAATGTCAAATACAGAAACCGGCAAGATCAACAAGGTAGCCACAGAAGATAAGCTCATCCAATAGACCAAACGCCTTAAAAATTGCATCACGGATGGTGCAAGATTATCAAAAATGGAATTTGGAAAGACAACAATCATCACAGCAAGAAAAACTAAGAAGGTCACCAACAACGGTTTATAAAGGGACTCTTCCTTAAGGGTAATGTGCTTTTCGTAGTGTCTTCTTCCGGATTCCAAATAGCGAAAACGGAATCGTTTCTTGTGGTAATTCTTAGATCTCATGTGACCTCTTTTTTGACTCTTAACAACCGGTCGGTTGTTAGATAATCAATGCCCATGGCTTCAAAACGCTTGGCTTCAATCAAGGTGTTGACGGTCCAGACGTTGATTTTAAACCCTTGTCGTTTCAATTTTGCAACCAGTTTGTGATGGATGATGGTTTTCTTTAATGCAAAATCAATCTTATTGACGCGGCAATCATACAACATGGCATCCGTTATTTTTTCGGTCACTAGCTGCAAGTCGTGTCCGGTGATTGCCCTTAGATATTTTAAGTAATTGATGTTTGATGAAATCAAAACAACAGAGACACCTTCATAGGTCTCAATCAAATTGATGAGGTCGTTAAGTAACGTGATGTCATGAATCCATTTGACTTCTATAATCGCGGTTTTTGCGTAATCCCTGCAAATCGATAAATAGGTGTCCAATGTGGGCACGTGGATATTTGGATAACTGCGAATTTTGGATCCGCTTTTGATTTTTACCTCACCGATTTCTTCAATAGACATCGCTTTGACATCTTTCTTAACTTTCGCCATGCGATACAAGGAATCGTCGTGCATAATGACGAACTGATGATCGGCTGTTGTTTGAATATCGCATTCGATTCCATAAAACATGTCTTGCTCAGCAGCCAGTTCAAAGGCTGGAATCGTGTTCTCAGGAGCTTGCGATGATAAGCCGCGGTGTGCAATATATTTCATGATAACCTCTAGATTAATGAATCAACTCTATTTTAACACGTTTTTAAGCGATTTAAAAGGGTTGATGAATGGAATGACATTAATGATAAAACGCCTTTATCAAGCGAATGAAGACTTACTTTTTCCCGCGTTGATAAGGCTCAGGATAAGCGATGTCATAGCCCACTTCTTTGGCTTGATTTAGAATAAGATGAGGATTACGTAGCAAGGCACGTCCAAGGTAGACAAAATCGCATTGCTGGGCGCTTACTGCGTATTCAGCCATCGTCAAATGTTCAATTAACCCCCCACCGATGACCGGCAGTCCAGTTTCCTCTTTGATGATTTTAGCTAACCCTAATTGATAGCCTGGATAAATAGGAATCTTCACGATTTGGTTCCCACCCGAACTGACATCAATCAAATCCATACCAAACGCTTTTAACCTGTTTAAGACAGCGCTTGCCATGGTGGGTGTCACTCCCCCTTGAGCATACTCAGTGGCTGAGATTCTAACTGCGAGCACTTTATCTTTGGGCCATACGTTTGAAATGGCTTCGGTGATGTCAACTAAGAACTGACCGTGATTTTGGTATCGATCGACTCGTTGATTGGTTAGAGGTGACAAAAATTGATAAATAAGATAGCCATGCGCTGCATGGATCTCAAGAACGTCAAACCCCGCTTGATTGGCACGCTGGGCGGCTTTTTGAAACGCCATAATCGTTTCATTGATATCGTCAATTGTCATTTCTTTAGGGACAAGATGATTGCCATCAAAAGCAAGTGCAGAAGGCGCCCATGGCTCTTCCGTCTTGGACTTTCTTCCGGCATGATTGATTTGAATTCCTGGAATGCTGCCCTGTTTTCGAATGGCATCGGATATCCTTTTCAATCCTTCAATATGATCATCGCTCCAAATGCCAAGGTCATTAGAAGAAATCTTACCATTAGGGCTAACGGCTGTCGCTTCAACAAGAATTAAGCCTGGTCCACCTAAGGCCATTGACCCATAGTGAATGACGTGAAAATCATTCGCATGTCCTTCATCATCGGCTTGATACATGCACATAGGGGGAAGGACTATTCGGTTTTTAAAGGTGGTTTTTTTAAGGGTAAACGGTTCAAATAACATCGTCTGATCTCCTTTACGCTAAGCGGTATGAAAAAAAGCACTATGTGCTTATTTTTTATTGATATCGGGCTTTAATTTCCCTTGATCGATGGATTCTGGATACGGATAGGCTTCTTCTCTCATTCGTTTGAACAAGACATAAATTAACCCACGCTCCAAATCAACACGTGTGATAACACCGGTGTGCTTTTCACCTTCCACGCGGACTTTTTCACCTATCAAATACGTTTCATTGCTCCATGCCATTATGACTTCACCTCATACATAGTATATCATACTTTTTTGATTTTCTTGGGACGATAATTGCGTAAAGCTGATCCAATTAAATAGATTTTTGATTCATCGGTTTGTTGATTGAGAAAATCAAGTAGTTTGGTCTCTTTTTTGGACGGCAGTAACGCATAAAGTGCCTGTATATCACTGGGATGCATGGGGTGCCTTAAATCATGAAGACTCTCTAGATACGAAAGGGATATGGGTTCATGTTTGCTGATGAACTTATAAAAGTTGTTAAGGGTTTTAGGAATGGGTGTATAGACATCCTTTCCTTTTTCATTGTCTAGTTTAAGTGCAATTTCATAAAGTTTTGCGCTTTGAACTTTTAGCATGTAGGAAATAAACTGATCCAACTCCACATCTCCTTCCTGCCAATCCAATAACATCTCAATCAATTGAATGCGCCAGAAAAAACGGTGCGATGCTGATGGCTCAGTTCCATAGATTTGGAAAAAACGGTTCTTGATGGTTGTCAAATGGGGTTTGGATAAACTTTGGTAAAAGGCAAACACCTCATCAGATAAATGTCTATCTTGATCTTTATGCAATAGATATTGGTGGATATTCGATAAGATGATGGCCTTTTCTTCTTGATAGGCTTTCAAAAGCGGTTCAATGAACACCGACTTGGATTTTACTTCCATTTGACTTTTGAAAAAGACATGGGTTTTGTACTGAAAATGTTTCTTTGACATCGAGTCTGTGTCAATCATGGAAAACCCAACCCCTCCATCGGGATAGGTTCGATGCGTTGGATGACCAACAACATCGTTTCGAATGAACTTGAGTTCGTGTAAAATTGGGTTTGCATTGACATTGATATGGTATTTGTGCCGGGTTAGCCCAATAGCTAAATCATAAAGGGCGTCAATCGCAACAAACAACCCTTGCAAAAGACCAAAAACATCCAAGAGGATACGTCCCATATCCGATGCTTCTTCTTTCAAGTAGTTGCCAATCATTTCGTCCACATGTTCTAGCATCGAAAAAGAAGCAACTGCGCGATACGTATGGTAATCTTTCTCGTTTTCTTCCATGTGTTCGACATAATCTTTTAAATCGGATAAACTCATAGGGTCTCCTTAATTTTTTGAAGCAATTGCGGTGCCGCAATTTCTTTATAAATGGGGCCTTCTAAGTACTGAATGCCTAAGGAATCCATCAAGTCTTTTTGCTCTTTGGTGCGAATGTTGCGAATCACCAGGGCCATTTGAAACTGATCCAAAACCCCTTTAACATGGGTGATGTAGTGATTCCACTTAGGGGAATCCTTTTTAAAATCAACATGAAGCGCATGAAACGGGTAACTGAATGTCGTATCCAACGATGTGGTGTCGAGTGATATGCCAAAATCAATCAGTTCCTTGATTTGCGTCGCGTATTGATTGGCTCTTATATCCATGTCAAACTTAAGACGAATAAACTCACCTGGGATGCCATGTGCTTTGAGCATCCCCAAAAAGTAGGCGTTGAAAGTTGGATCAAGAAATGTTTCTTTTGATATGGGAATCGTCAATTTGATGAGACGTTCGGTGGCTTTTTCCAAATCCACTAAAAACTCGCAAACTTTTTGGATGTGATGCCGTTCGTACTCAATGAGTCGATTTCTCTTGCGTGCAATTTTGATTAAATATTGATGATCAATAATCAGGTTGAACACGATCAAGTTGGACTCATATTGCCATACTTTGTTTTTCTTAATATCCGTAATCTGATTAAACACTAACCCTAATGCTTTCTCTTCAATAGCCACATTCAGTTGGTCGATAACATGTTGTTCGAACAGTTCATCTTCATAATCGCGATACACGAAAAACACATATTTTTCTTCCATGTTGCGTTTAGCCTTTTCTAAAGCAATGCCCAAAAAACGGAAAATTTTATCACTGCTTTTCTCTGTCGTGACAACGGGGTACCTCAAAACGCCTATGTTGACGTTGAACTTCTCATATTTAAGAACCCTAGAGGTCATTTGATCGAGCATTTTGAGGTAATCCTTGATGGACTTGGTGACTGTTCGAATATCGTTATAGGGCAAAACGACCATCAGTTGATGATAATCAAATCGATAGGTTTTTCCATCCGTGAAACATTTACGAGTAATCTGTCCAAACTCTTTAAAGTAGTGCGTCATTCGCTCGGTTCCATAAATGGGCTTGATGGAATCGTTAAGTTCGACCAGCAGGAAACTTGACTTATTCGCTAAATGCTCGTCAAAATCCAAACTCAGTTGGTAGAGATTTGGCAAGCTTGTCTCGTAATCGGATGTTGCTTTCTCTTTGAGTTCATCGGCTTGGTGAATGTCTTTGGTTTGATCAAAAAATACACTCATAATAACCCCTTCATCTCCCGTCTTAAGGCTATACATTTTTTCATACACCCTTTTTTCTTGATAACGATAGTGAATCTCCTCATAACTTCCTGATTTGGCCATCACTCTGTTGATGGCCTCTTGATAGGGTTTGGCATCTTCATAGGCGATATCACGGATGAATAATTCAAGGTGTTGATGCTTATCCACTTGAAACATGGCCATGGCCTGGGTGTTGTAAGTGGTTTGATGATCTTTGATCAAGCGATACGCAAGAATGGGTGAGTTCAAAATCCGGTTTAATAGATGATTTTCGCGCTTGATACTAGCGAAACTGATTTCCTGTTTAAGTCGGCCTTCTATTGCCATGGCCATCATCTTTAACACATTATAATCGGCTCCTGGATCGATTGGAGGGGTTTCATAGTGGACCAATAAAACAGCATGGCGATCGATTGGAAACCCATAAACATACTGAATCTGTTCATCATACTCTTTTTCAGTTAAGATGTTTTTTAGTTTGCTCGTGGATTCCATAGGATTAATTAAATCTTGATAGGTGGTTAAAACCGTATCAAGATACGTGTTTTCAATGGCATTTTTTAAAAGCGTCTTGTCGTAAAGACGTTCCTTTTTGTAGTGAAACAGGTTAGGGGTTTCACCTTGGAGATAGACGATGTATTCTTTAGGCTTAATCGTGGCGTCTGTATGCATAAAAAGGGCTCTAAAATAATCCCTAAGTGGTAATTTTGGGTTCAGTTGATGAGAAAACTGCAACAACTCAAAACTGAAATCCAACAGTTTATAGACCGGGCGATGTTCCTTTTTTTCGTCCAACCGCTCAAGATAAATGATCCGTGATGATTCCGAATCCTCCTCGGGTCTAACGATCTTTTTATCGCTTACTTTTTGAAGACTTTTGTATTTTTTTTGATAAAGATCAAGAGATAGCTTATTATCCATCACTTGATAGAGTTTGATGAGCAAGGGATAGACATCTTTTTTGAATTCTAAGTCTTGTGTATCCATCCACGTCTCGTATTCTGCTTCTAAGGTGACGGCTTTGTGAAAGTCCTTAATGGCCAGATAGCCTTCTAAAAGGGTTTTAATGGCCTCATGGTGATAGGGATGGGTCTTCAAATGATGTTGTGCGATTCGAATGGCATCTTCTACGCGATTGAGTTTCAAAAGAATGCGCATTTCATGACCAATTGCCTCATTTTTTTGATCATAACTCTCCAATATGTCAATGCATTTTAACGCTTGTTCATACACTTGATTTTGTTCATAATAGGTTATAAGGGCATAATAGGCTTCGATTTTGATGGAATCTGGCACCACTACATCTTTGGTAAGTTTCTCTAAATCATCCATATAAGGGTGATTAAGGGCTTTTTTATACGCAATGTCATCCAATGTTGATACATAACTCTTGATAATCGGCAAAATGGAACGTCTCATGTCGATGAAACGTCTTGCTTCTTCGAACTTAGATAGATGCAAGGATGCATCAATCATGGACTTTAAAATGCTTTCTAAATAGGACGTTTCGGTTTGCATCATGACATCCTTGATGAGATGACTTCCCTCATCAAACACCAAGTCATGCAAATCCAATGCTAACGCCATCTCAAAATAACGGGATAAAGCCGCTTGAAAGTCGTGATGACTAAGCGACTGTGTAAGAAACGATTTAATGATTGGAAGGCTTTGGGGCTCCGTTTTTAATTGGAGAATGTCGCCCAAACGCATATCAATCACCTCTGATTTCTATCGAAAGACGTTGAGCTAAATCCAGGTATTTTTGGGCCAAAACTTCAAAATCGAAATGCAGGACCTCTGATAAACCAATCATGTGCTTTCGAGTGGCTACTTGATGCCATTGGAGCGCTTGAAACATGCGATAAAATCGAACATTGTTTTGTTCTTCCTGTGTGGCTTTTCGACCTAAATAAACATCTAAGAGTTCCAAAGCATCTTCAAACTGTACATTTCCAAAACTGGCAATATCGTAGTAAAACTCGTTCCATCCAGCGTATTCCCAATCCAATAAATAGAGCTTATCATCGGTTAAAACCATGTTGGAGCGTTGGGCATCGTTGTGACAAAATACCTTGGGCTTGTCGGCATGATGGGCGTGATATCGTGTGATCCATGTTTCTTTTAGCGTGCAATATTGATGACTTCTTATTTTCGTATAACTTTCATAAAGATTGAGACGATCGATTAAACCATAATCGGATGCGGGCTCGAGATTCGAGTTATGCAAGTGCTTGAGTGTTTTTGCTACCCACGGCAAATACGGTCTATGATCAACTTGAGTTAAAACAGTTCCTGGAATATACCGTGCCGCTTTCTCACCGCTTTCAATATCAAAATAAACCGTTTGATTGTTGATATCAAGGGGTTCGATTATTTTTAAGTTTCGTTTTTCAATTAAACGATCCACAAAGAGGTTCCCATCTTTACCAATGATTCGGTAGGTGAAATCCTCATCGTTAATCCGAATGTGATAGGTCAGATGACTCATTCCACCTAATAGGCGTTTGACAATGATGACATCCTCGGGGCGAACATGAAAGGCTAAAGCTGCTTGGGTTTGAATCCGTCGTTCTGTTTCCATGAAATTACCTCGTGTGAAATGTTAGTGCTCCCTCTTGATAGATGGCGTAGCTTTTTTGCCCGGTGATGGCACCAGGATTGATGAAGAGGCTGTGTTGTTCCCTTTTCATATAGCGCATGTGGGTGTGTCCAAAAATGCAAAGGTCGACTTGGTTTTGATGCGCTAAATCCATTAACTTGGTTAAAGAAAACTTGACACCCTCTTTATGTCCATGTGTAAGTAAGACTTTGAGATGGCCCAAATCTAAAATGCGTGCTAATGGGAAATCCAAACCAAAATCATTGTTTCCCTTAACGGTAATGATGCCATGTCTCTCAATGAAAGATTTCGGCAAGACCATATCTCCTGCATCTAAATGATAATCCCTATCGTCGTGTTTTTTCATGATGGCTAACAACGTTTCCATATCCCCATGGGCATCACTCGTGATTAAAAGTTTCATTAAACCACCTCATGAGTCTTTGAAGAGCAATTGCTCGATGAGATAATTGATTCTTTTGAGCCATATCCATTTGAGCGAGCGTCATGCCATAGGCTGGGACATAAAAGATAGGATCATAACCAAAGCCATTGGATCCTTGGGCTTCTTCGGCAATTAATCCTTCAAGGATTCCCTCAAAAACTATAGGGGATTGGTTTTCTAAACATAAGACGAGACAAGAAACAAAATGCGCTTGTCGATTTGGGTGCTTGTCCATCAGAAAAAGCAGTTTATGATTGTTTTGTTTATCCCCTTGATTTGAGAACCGTGCACTATGAACGCCGGGTCTACCCTCGAGTGCATGGACACATAGTCCAGAATCATCCGCTAGCGTCATCATGTGATACTTTTTTGAAAAATAACACGCTTTCTTAAACGCATTATCGAAAAAGGTATCTCCATCTTCGATGACCTGATCTTGGTCACCTAAATCATCCAATGTCATGACATCAATGGGTAAATCTTTAAGAAGGGCTAGTATCTCTCTTTTTTTATGGGGGTTATGGGTGGCTAAGAGCAGTTTTCGCATCCGTTTAATCGCCTCATCTCTTCTATTCTATAATATCACAAAATTGCTCGTTTATCATGAATTATCATGGAAACTATGCTATCATAAAATAGGTGATACAATGGAAAAAGACAAGAACAAGTTGATACAATTTGAAGATTTATTCAAAGAAGAAATCGAACGCAAGCACAAAAAAATCGACACACCTGTCCTAAAACAACAGTTTTGGGCGGCCATCTTCTCCTATTTGATGATTATGTTCATCTTTTCTGGTGTGATAGGCTTATGGATTATCTCCAGTGGGTTCACAAAAACCTACTCAGAAGAAGAACGTTTGTTTCTCGCATTGAAGCGCGATCAAGGAGCTTTGGTACGGGTTGATCAAGATCTCTTAAACCAATACGAAACCCTTTATGAACCCTATATCCGAAATTTAGGAGTTTATGAAAATACCGTTGTTTTGGTCAATCGTACCAATCCATATGTCGACACCTATTTGATGGTGATGGATGATGAGTCCCAACTTATGATACTCAATATTGAAATCTTGGAGTTCCTGTATTTAAAGGAAACAGGTGCGATCTTTTGGGAGGATTCATTTTTGCCTATCAATCGATACACGACATCTTCATCAACCGATCATCCTTATTTAATTGTGTTAGAAGGTAGCCGAACGGAACTGTCGCCTTATGGGCTAGCGTTAAGTAATTTCATGGTTTACTTGGTTTTACTACCGCTTGTGTGGTTCTTTCTAAGAAAACCTATTAAATCCGATTGGTTGGATTTCACATCCAAACTCAAATCCTATGGGCTAGCTGTTGTTATGGGTTATCTCTACATCTTAGGTGGTAACATCGTATCAAATGTTCTGTCTTCAATGCTTTCAAAAGTGTTCCGTATTGAACCTTCAACCGCCATCAATCAATTGGTCATTATCGATGCTCTAAAATCAAATGGTGCCATCTACATGTTTGTTGGAGCTGTAATATTAGGTCCTATCGTCGAAGAACTTATCTTTAGAAAAGCGTTGTTTGGGCTAATAAAAAACGATAAAACCGCTTTGATTGTGTCATCGATTATCTTTGGATTGGTTCATTTGACAAATGAAACATCCATTGCTACGGCTTTAGTAAACGGTATTGCTTATATCATCATGGGCTTTGTCTTTGGTTACATCTACTTAAAATCAAACAAAAACGTAGTCGTCGTCACACTGGTTCATATCCTATCCAATCTCATCTCTGTTATTGCTGTTATGATTGGATTCTAAACATCCCTTAAAGGAAAGAAAAGACCACCTTTGGTCTTTTTTTTGTCAATTAGAGATAGAAAAAAGCGCTTGACTAGGTCAAACGCTTTTAAACTGCTACAGTTTATTTATTATCTTACAACGATAATCTTGTAAGCTTGAGTAGATCCGTCTTGTGCTGTAACAACGATTTGGTCATCTGTGAACACGTTTGGTGAACCCTTAACCAAGTTTTCAGAAGTTCTGAATTGGTAAGATTGTCCAGGAGTCTTGAACACGTTTGCCAATAAGTCAGCAGTTGTAATCGCAAATGCATTGCGTTGTGCAGATGTTCCACCGGTCAATGTGATAGTCGCTTCGGTACCAATAACTGTTACAGTAACAGTGATTGGAGTCTTAGTGTATGCACCGACAGGAAGTACAACGCTGCTGCTTTGAACCATAATTTGGTAAACCATAACTGGTACGTTAGTATCTTGTGCTTGAACTTCTACGTAGAAGTAGTTGTACAATGGACCGTCAATTAACATAGCTTGTTCAGTATTTGAGAATACGGTAACGGTTTGAGCAAAGTTAGCTGTATTGATTGCAGCAAGCAATTGGTTACGAGTAACTGTGTCAGAAACAGTGATTGTGTTACCACTTAATGTAAATACAGTTTGATTTGCAGCTGGTTGAAGTTGTGCATTTTGGTGTTTAGCGTTAATCAAAATTGGAATTTGACGTACGGTAGTACCATCTTGAGCAGTAATAACCATTCTGAAATCTGGAGCGCCTGAAGTAACAGTGACGTTAACAGCTTCAGAGACAACGTTTGACCAAGTTCCTGACAATGTATTGTATTGTTGGAATGTGATGGTTGAGTAGTTTTGAGCTACCACGCTGTTTCTAACTTCTGTAAGGGTAACTGAACCAACAGATGTTACAACGATAGTTGATGCGTTTGCTTGAGAAACAAGCTTAGTTTGAAGTGCAACAAGTCCATAATTGGTTGAAGTTTGTAATGCAGCTGGTGCAATGATGTAAGCGCCAACGAATGCAGGATCTTGAGCTCTAACTACTAAACGATAATCGTTAAGTGTAAAGTTAAGAGGAGTCAAACCAGTAACGGTTGTTGGAACAAGTGGCCAATCAGCAGTAGCTTTAGCTTTCATTTGGATTTCCATTGCTTGGAAGAAACCAATCTTAGCATTGTCAAGAATGTCTTGAGCAACAACTGGATCAAGGTTGTTATCAATGAATGGAGCAACAATGATTGCTGAAGCGTTGCTTGAAATAATAACATTTTGTGTCGTTAAGCCAGCAACTGGAACTTCACTGTATTGTGCATAAGTGAATGTAACGGCAGTCTTTCTAGCTTCAAACACGATTGGGTAATACGCCTTAGTTCCGTTTTGTGCAGTCACGACAACACGGTATTGTGGTTCTGGAGCAACGTTCGTTCTGATGTTTGTGTACTCAGTTGGAACGGCTGACCATACGCCAGTAGTTGTGTTAAGTTGTTCGAAACCGATGGTTTGGAATTTAGGAGTTAATACGTTTGCTGGAGATTCAACGCCAGTCAACGCACGTCTTACTTGTGCTAATTGAACACTCACGTTACCCGCAAAGTCCGTGCTGTATGGAACAACAACTGAACCAGCTACTGAAACAACGAAGTTTTGCTTAGTTGTCCATGGAGTTGTAGCGGTTGGGTCGTATGGGTTGAACAATGACAATGATAAATCAGCAGATTTAGCATTGGTCAACACTAAGAAGTTAGCCTTAGTGGTTCCGTTTTGTGCAGTAATGACAACATAGTCGCCATTGAATAGTTGAGTTGTGCCAAGTGTGATTTCACCAACAACGCCTGAACGAATAACAGATACAGCGCCTAGTGGTGATCCGTCAACCTTGCGTAATGCATTAGCAACGTGATCAAGCGTAATTGCGTTATGAACGTTCATCACTTTAGTTGCGTTGTTCAAACCAGTAATTAAGAATTCACTACCCGTCTTAACAGCAACTTCTGTTGAAGTACTTGTGCTGACAGCAATTGCATAAGTCACAGTTGTGCCAGTTGCAGATTTAACATCAACTGTCCAAGGTTGAGCAGCTGGGTTAATCATAGTTGTTGGATGGTTTGCTGGAGCAGCTGGATTATAGTTGACTCCGCCGTACTTAAGTTGATATGTTTGTGGGCGTCCATCTACGGATTCCAATGCAGCGATGAATGCAGCAACTGATGAACCGTAAGGAACAGTGATATTGGTTCCAGAAACGGCTAGAATACCGGTCTTAGCTTTAACTGATACAGCATCAGCATTGAAGACGATAGTGTACATTTCTGAAGTTCCGTTAACAGCAGTGACAATGACTTTGTCTCCTGGGAATAAAGTTGCAGTAGATTTAGCAACTAACTCAGAGTTAACGATTTGGATAGTAGCTGCATACGTGAAGTCATATTTTGGAGCAGTTGTTTGAGTTTCTTTAACAGATGCTACCAAAGAGGCTTGAAGAGCGGCTACAGTTACGTTTGGCTTAACAGCAATAGTCTTAGCAGGAACATCAATATCGCCGATAACGATAACAGATGCAGTTGTTAAAGCTAAAGTTTTATAAGCTGGGTTTCCTAGGTAGCCAATGTTATAAACATTATCAACACCTAGTTCTGACGTAACAACCAATGTGTAGTTAGATACTTCACGAGTGAAGTTACCAGTGAATACGCTGGTTCCTGACAACACTTTATAAGTTGCTTTAGCAGAGAAGTTCAAATTGCTGATTAATGATTCTACAGAAGAACCGAATACGACTGCAAGGTTTGCACCTGCTAAAGTCACGTTGTTAGAAGTGGCTTTAAGCGTAGCAGCGTTTTGGTTGTTGACAAGGCGAAGTGAAGTCACTCTACCGTTTGTTACAACCACATCGGTAACCCATGCATTCAGAAGGTTTGCGTTAAAGTAAACTTCTTCATGAATCAAAGCAGCAGTGTTCTTCATGTACAAACCAGTTCCGCCGTATAAGAATACGTTTTGATCAAGTTCCCAAACACCGTCAGTGCTTAGAACATAATATTTACCGGCAGTAGCAGTAAGTCTTCCAAGAACTTGGAATTTACCTTCAAGGTTGACAACGTCTTGTTGTTGTTCTGGAGTAGCAACGACTAATAAGTCATTCCAATCTTCTTGACCAACAAGTCTCCATTGAAGCATACCTTGAGCATTAACGCGCATTTCAACGCCTGCACCATCTTTTCCGTCTTTACCATCTTCACCATCTTGGCCATCTTGTCCATTAACGCCATTTAAGCCGACGACTTTACCGACGTTGATGCGATTACCATTAGATAGTTGAATGATTAATTCTCCTAAGTGGTTGAGTTCAGCGCTTGATACGCTAATGCCATCAAGACCATCTCTACCTGCTGGACCTTGTGGGCCGGTTGGACCTGTTGGGCCTTGGATACCTGTTGGACCTTGTGGACCAACTGGACCTTGGACACCTGTGTCACCTTTAGGACCTTGTGGACCTACTTCACCGGTACAAGCAGCAAGAGAGAATAGGAATAATGACACGACAAACAATAGTAAAACTTTTTTGATTGCTTTCATAATCAATTGGGTGATTTAGAGTTACACCCTTCCTCCCTTTTCTATTTTTATAATTTAAATTTTTCACCTATCGTTGTGGGACAAGTGCTGTAGCCTTATTCAGTGTGATGCTGTGTGGATTGTTAACCAGACTAAAAATGTAAGTGTCTTATGATGAAGTTGCTTTTCAGCTCGTATCGTGGTAGTTCAATTAAGATCACTCCTTCTAAAACTCACTCCTTCTTTTATGAATTAGTTAACTAATCCTTCTTTTAGTATACATGAAGGCCCAATTTTAGTCAAGAAATTGACGGAATAAAGTGGGTATTCAGGGCTACTTTGCACGAAACAGCGTGGCTTTTATGCTTTTTCGTGCTTTTTTCTACCAAAAGCTAGGCAGAAATCAAAAAAACTATCCATGAGAGCTGATTTTTCTTTAACCCATCAAAAACTGACTTTTTTGCTTTATGATGAGATATTCGAGTGATACATGCTCTTCACTTGTTATGTATTATACCAACAAAAAACGCTTTTTTCAATACGTGTGGGCTTTTTTTTAAAGAAATCTTTTAGATGGCTCGAAAGGAGGGGCAAAACCATGAAAAAACCCCCGCAAAAGGGGGGGATTTGGGCAATGAATGGGTATGTTTTCGGCCAAAATCTTTGTGCGTGCGCAAGTATATAGAATCAATATGATTAATAGATCTTATACCGTATAGAATACGTGATTTTTCGATTTCCACTTTCGGATGTGACTTCAATTTGCTCATATTCAAAGAGTTCTTCTCGCGTTTTGGGTGCTCCTTCAGATGTTAATGCTACAAAACTGGGCTTAGAATCATCAATAGCAATCAAAACCGAAAACAAATCGGCTTGTCGGGTGCCTGGATCAATAAAGATGAATCGCCCTTCAATTTTCGCGATTGAATCATTTTGACTTTTTAAATCCACTTCATCGGATAACGCTTTGGGTGGGTTCAGTTTAACCGAACATCCAAAGAGGGTTGAAACCATCAAAATCAGTGCAATAAGTGTTCGTATTTTCATAGGGATTTCTTGTGAGTGTCCATCCTGAGTCGATTGGATAGATGCTTCCTTTCTTTTAAAATCTTGGTGCGTGATACGCTTGTCAAAGATATATCTTTGAATGTCTCGGATAAACCAACAAATGATTGACATGGCCAAACTGAATCATGCGTGTGGATTCGTCCTAAACGGATCATCTTCATTAGAATAACATGACCTTAGCGACTTGTCAACCGGAAACGTTAGGAGGATGCTTGATGGTCAATCATTCGAAGCAAGTCCACACATAGTGTTAGCCTGTACTCTTTTGCGTAATCCATGGCCGTCTTGTTCAATCGGTCTTTCTTTAGCACAAATTGCTTTTCAATAAGTTTTCTTAAATAGAGGTGATCTCGGTTCAAAACAGCGATGGTCAGCGCTTGCTTTTGAGAAAGTTTTTCATACTTAGGGGTTTGAATGTAGTGTTGCAAGTAATGATACATCTCTTTTTTGTCATAAATCAAAGCGGTATCCAAAGGGGTTTCATAGCGTCTGTTGCAAATGGTTAAGTAAGCATCATGAGCCAAGAGTTGTGAAACCGTCTCTAGAGAACCAAATCGAATGGCATTAAAAATGGGGGTTTCGAACTGATCATTTAACGCGTTGGGATCCAATGCTTGATTGAGTAGTAACTCAATCATTTTGGTGCTGGTGGTTTTAGCTGCATAATGAAGCAAGGAATTTCCATAAATATCTTTTTGTGCCCAAGACTGTTTGGCTTCCTTAAGAAGATAGGGAACAATATCCACTTGCCCACCTAAAATAGCATAATGGATAGGCAATTTGTCTTCTGCTGTCTTTTTGTTCATGTAAGATCCAGACTCAATGAAAAGACGAATCATATCCATATTGCCTTTTTGAGCGGCCAAATGAATAGGCAGTTCAGAGGCTCGGTTGGCGATATTAACCTGTGCGAACCTTGAGATAAGAAGCTTTGCGATATCAATTTTTCCTTTTCTAGCACAATCGAAAAGGGGTGTTTCACCGTGCTGATCCATCATGTTCACATTAATGTCCATGTCTAAAAGATATTGGATGACATCCATTGCGGAGCCAACCACGGCATAATGAAGAAGACTCTTCTTTTTTTCGTCGGTCATTTCGAGATGAGAATAGTTTAATTTTACATATTCTAAATCGTTTTCCAAGGCTTTTAGAAAAACACTCATAGCGTTTCACCACCCTACACCCTTATTCTATATGAAAAATGACCCAAGTGCATAAAAAAAAGTACTTATCTTGAAATAAGTACACTTTTTTAGTTACTTGACGGCTTCCTTGAGAAGTTTTCCTGCTCTAAATGCTGGAGATTTTTGCTCAGGAACAGTGATCAACTCACCCGTTCTTGGGTTTTTTCCAGTTCTCTTAACACGGTTTCTAACCTCAAATGTACCAAAACCGGTAACAACCACTTTCTCACCCCGGCGTCCTAATGTTTCAGATATGGTACTTGTCAAAGCTTCAATGACTTCTTCAGCGACTTTTTGTGTGACTTTAGCGCGATTAGCAACAACAGCAATCAGTTCGGTCTTATTCATCTCATAACCCTCCTATTTCTTTCATACTGCTTCTATTATATATGGAATTGTTGGCTTTGTAAAGCAGTTTTTTCAAATAATCTCATCTTTTAAGTCGCGGGACAAAAGTTGTCTGAGCCCTTCTTGAACAGGCAATCCTTGATAGATGATCCGATACGCCGTTTCAATCATAGGCAGTTCAATTTGATGCTTAATGGATAGATCGTGCATGGCTTCAATCGTTCGAAGGCCTTCAATGGTTTGTTTTTCAGTTCCATAGACCATTTCTAAAGGAAGTCCTTCTCCGATACGTTTTCCTGCCATGAAATTTCTTGAATGGGTGGACGAGGCTGTGACAATAAGATCACCGATTCCGGTTAAACCGAAGGCGGTTTCACGTTTCCCCCCCATGACTTCCACTACGCGGACGATTTCAACAATACCGCGGGTGATGACGGCTGCTCGTGCATTTTCGCCAAGGCCTAACCCTGTGCAAATGCCTGAGATAACCGCAATTGCGTTTTTAATGGCTCCCCCGACCTCACATCCAATCAGATCTTCCTTGGTGTAGACTCTAAGGTAGTGTTGATTACTAAAAATTTCTTGCACCTTTTTTGCAAACATTGGATGGTCAGAGGCTGTCACCAATAAGGTGATGTGTCTTAAAATCACTTCTTCAGCGTGTGAAGGACCGGTAAGTACGGCAAATGCCCCGTACATTTCGGGGGAAATGACTTCTTTGACAATTTGGCTTACCCGCTTTAGCGTGAAGGGTTCAATCCCTTTTGAAACATTGATAAAATAAGACGTTTGCTTTAGCAAAGGATTGATTTCCATCATCACACTGCGGATGGTTTTTGTGGGAATGGCTAAAACATAATACGAAGAAAAAGCAACAAGTTCATGAAGACTTGTGGTTGCTTTAATGGTGTGAGGAAGCGTGGTTTCAAAAAAGGGGTGTTTTTTCATGTTGATGCTGTTGACAACCTCTAAATTGATGTCATAGATTAACACTTTGTGGCCATTATCGATGAGTGTTTGTCCGAGCGTTGTTCCCCATGCCCCTCCACCAATAATCGATAGTTTCATGTTAAACCTTCTTTCTCATGATAAGTTTAATGGGGGTTCCAGTAAAATCAAAAGAGGCACGCAGTTGGTTTTCTAGATAACGTTCATAAGAAAAATGCACATAATCTGGATTGTTCACAAAAAGAACAAATGTGGGGGGCTTAATGCCCACTTGGGTTGCATAGGAAAATTGGGCTTTTCCTCGGTTATGAATCGGTGTAGGGTTCATGGCAACTGCATCATCAATGATTTCATTGAGCACGGAAGTGGATAGGTGTTTTTGATAATGCTCATACGCGGTATTTAATGCTGGGAAAATGGTATGAATCCGTTGGTTATGTTTAGCCGAAACAAAAACCACTTGGGCAAAATCCATGAACTTGAAAGCCTCTTTAATCGATTCCTCCATTTTTTTCATGGTGCGTTCATCTTTTTCGACTGCATCCCATTTATTAACAACGATGACAGCTGCTTTATAGGAGTCTTTTATGTAACCAGCGACGTGTTTGTCTTGTTCAATGACCCCTTCTTCGCCATCAATCACAAGCAAACAAATATCGGATCGTTCGATGGCTGTCAGCGCGCGTAAAACGGAATATTTATCCGCATTTTCATACACTTTCCCGCGCTTTTTGATTCCTGCGGTGTCAATGACGACATATTCTTTTTTGTCTTTTCGAAACGGGGTGTCAATGGCATCCATGGTGGTGCCTGGGATTTCGCTCACGATGACACGTTCTTGACCCAAAATGCTGTTGGTTAAGGATGATTTTCCAACATTGGGTCTGCCGACAATGCAAAAGGAAATGACATCGTCATCGTAGATGATATCATCCTCTTTGATGTGCTTGACAATTTCATCGAGTAAATCACCCATGCCAATCCCATGAATGGTTGATAGGGCAATCGGATCACCAAATCCTAATGCATAAAACTCATAGACATTGGCGGTTTGGGATAAATCATCCACTTTATTGACCGCCAGAATGACCGGTTTTTCGGACTTATAAAGCAGTTTTGCAATGTAGTGGTCGCTATCGACTAACCCTTGTTTTCCATCAACAACAAAAACGATGACATCGGCTTCATCCATTGCAATCTGTGCTTGCGCTTTAATTTGATTTAAAAAGGGTGCATCGCCAATGTCGATGCCCCCTGTATCAATGACTCTAAAATTTTTGGTAAGCCATTCTGCTTTGGCATAAATCCGGTCTCTGGTGACACCCGCTTGATCATCTGTGATCGATAATCTCGATCCCACAATCCGATTGAATAAACTGGATTTTCCGACATTGGGTCTGCCGACGATAGCTACTTTAAAAGGCATTTTACCCCTACTTTTTATTTGGTTTTTTCAGTTCTTTGGAGAATAGGTCGCCAATGGTGACATTGGATTGATCGGAATCATCTTCTAGGTACTGTTCAAAAGAGGCACGTTCAGCTTCTTCAAGCAAACGTCTAATCGATAATTTCAAAATCCATTGATCCTTATAAAGTTCCGTAATAACGGCTTCTACCTCGTCGCCAGTGGCGAAGTAATCTTCAATCCGCGATATGCGTTCGTTTGAAAGTTCGTTGGCTGCTATGCTTCCTTCGATGCCTTGAACCTCAACTTTTAACCCTTCTCGATCGATTGAGATGACTTTGGCTTTAACCACTTCACCCCGTCTTAAGGTCACATTTTTCCATGGGTTATCTTCTAGCGCTTTCTTTGAAAGCGAAATGCGTTCTTTTTTCTTATCTAATTGGATAATTGATAGCGTGATAGAATCTCCTATTTTGACATAACTGTCATAATTATCATTCGGATTCCATGAGTATTCATTCTTATGAAGAAGACCACGGACATCTTTTTCAAGTTCAACTATCAACCCAAAAGGAAGCTTTTGAACCACGGTCCCTGTAACTTTTGATCCCACTTTATGGGTCTCATAAAACAATTCATACGGTGTTTTTAACAACGCCTTCATGGATAAATCAAGACGATTGCCCTCTTTTTTGATGACCTTCACTTTGATTTGTTCGCCTGTTTTTAGAATGTCTTCAATTTTCTCAATCCGATGATGACTGACTTGAGAAATACGAAGAAGTCCAACAATGTGATTGAAACGAACGGTAGCGGCATGCGCTTCGATGCGATCAACAATGCCCTCTAGGATATCACCGGTATTGATTTGATCGAGTTCATCTTGTCTGGCTTGCTGACGTTGTTCATATGCGGCTTGACGTTCTTTTTCAAAAATGGCTTTTCGTGAAGCAACAATACGGACTGAACGTCCTTTTTGGGTAGCTTCAACAATTTGGATTTCAAGTGTTTTTCCTTTTAGGGTTTCCTTTTCTTTGACTAGATCAAAATCCAAAAGACTGTAAGGGAGAAAAACCTCGAATTGAAGGTAATTCAAAACCAAGCCTTTTTCAAGGACTTGTTTGACTTTGGCGACCACAGGTTCACCGGATACCGCCAATTGTTGAATGGATTCGAACTTCTCGTCTTGCAATATGGGAAGGCGTGATAAAAGAATCTGAGCAGGATCATCGGTTATCTTTTGGATTTTCGCTCGGATGATTTGCCCTTCTTTGATCAACCCTATGAATGTTTCTGGTGCGGGTTTGTCGAAGTTATCCAAATGGATTTTTCCTTCGGTTTGCGATTGGATGTCAAGCCATATGGTGTTTTCTTCCACCTTGATGACTGTTCCTTCAACGACTTGTCCAACTCTTGGTAAATTGATCTTCATGTTAATTCTCCTTTTTGACGGCTAATTCTATTATTTTATCGACCACTTGCTCAATGGCCAAATCTGTGGAATCCAGTAAAACGGCGTCTTTAGCAATCACCAGTGGTGATTCTTTTCTAGTGGAATCTTTTTTGTCTCGGTTGATGATGTCTTCAATGACATGAGATAAATCAGAGGGTTTACCCTTTTTTAACAACTCTTGATGTCTTCTTCTGGCGCGTTCTTCAATGTTCGCGGTGAGAAAGATTTTTAGATCCGCATCGGGCAAGACAACGGTGCCAATGTCTCTTCCATCCATGATGATGTTGCCTGTTTGAGCAGCTTTTTTTTGTTGTTCCACCAAGATATTTCTCACATAAGGAAAACTTGAAACCAAGGATACGTGTTCCGTCACTTGCTTGCTTCTGATGTCTTCGGTCACATCCCTTTGATCGATATAAATGCGATCCAAATCATAGTGAATATGATATTTTTTGAGGAAAGTGTAAGAGGATTCGTTGTTCATATCGATCCCTAATTCGAGAGCGAGAAGGGTTGCGGCGCGATACATCGCACCGGTATCGATATGGGTCCATCCTAGTTTTTTGGCAACCAAAGCACTTATGGTGCTTTTCCCTGAGCCAGCAGGCCCATCGATGGCAAGTTTGTATCCAGACATGTTATCCTCCGTCCAACCCTTATTATACCATAGTTTAAATCGTTTTTGCTGTTGGTTTTGCTGTTTTTTGATGCGCGTGACCAACGAGTTTGCGAACTTCGTGAACTTTGAGTGGGCGGTATGTTCCTCTTTCAACACCTTCTAAGGTCAAAAAGTCATAGCGGATTCGTGTGAGCTTTTTAACAGGGTGTCCCATGGCTTCCATCATCTTTCGAACTTGCTTATTTTTGCCTTCCGTTAATGTCACACTTAACAAGGTAGTCTTGTTGATTTTGTCCAATTCCAAAAGATGAACCGCCTTTGGAATGGCGAGAAAGCCATCATCGATCATGATGCCTTTTCTGAGTTCAACGATTTTTTTCCGAATGACGATTCCAGAAACACGAACCAAATACTCTTTTTCAATTTGATGTTCAGGACGGGTCATTTTTTGCGTGAAGTCCCCATCATTGGTCAAAAGTAACAACCCAGCGGTATCAAAATCGAGTCGACCCACTGGATATAGGCGTGTTTTGCGATCTTGAAGATTCAATAAATCAAGAACCGTTTTTCTTCCTTTTTCATCGGATGTGGTGGAAACAAAGCCAGTCGGTTTGTTCAATAGGTAGTAAACAGGGGTAATCGGTTCAATGGCATGCCCATCGACTTCAATCGTGTCTTTAGGATCCACTTTGAATCCTAGATCAGTGACGACCAACCCGTTGACTTTTACGCGTCCTTCTAAAATCAATGTTTCTGATTTTCTTCGGGAAGCAATATTCGAATGTGCTAAAACCTTATTTAACCGTTCCATCTCATCACCCCTAACATTATAACATAAAACACCTTGCGGACAGTGCAATTTTTATGACTTTTTGATGCAAGTGTTTTTCTTATAAAAAAGACCGTTCAAACGGCCTATTTATCTCTGGAAACGTAAGTGCCATCAACGGTATTCACAATGATTTTTTCGCCTGCTTCAATGAACATTGGAACCTTAATCATCATGCCTGTTTGTAAGGTGGCATCTTTCATTGCATTGGTTTTGGTATCTCCTTTGACGGCTGGATCCGCTTGAATGATTTCCAATGCAACCTTATCGGGCAATGAGACCCCAAGAATTTCAATGTTGTTGTAGAACATGACTTCAACTGTCATCCCTTCATAGATGTAATTGAGTTCTCGGGCGATTTGAGAGGCCGGAATCTCGATTTGCTCATAGGTTTCGGTGTTCATAAAAACGTGATTGTTTCCATCCGCATACAAATACTGCATCGCGTTTTTATCAATTTGAGCGCGTTCAATTTTGGTTCCCGCGTTAAAGGTGTAGTCAATAACAGCACCCGAGCGAAGGTTTCTCAGTTTGGTTCTGACGAAGGCGCTTCCTTTGCCTGGTTTGACATGCAAGAACTCGATAACTTGATAAATGTTGCCTTCATGAAGAATGGTTTGACCGGTTTTAAAATCATTTGTGCTAATCATAGTTTAGCTCCTTTGGGTAAAAATTTTGCCGTCTCTAATTATACACGATACCGGTCTAATTGACAAGAAAGAAGGTCAAAAACGAACTTTTTGTCATTCATTAGACAAAGAATCGCTTCCATTGTGGGTTATGAGGAAGGATGCTGTTGCATCAAACTAAACACGTATTCAAGGGCTTCGATGTAGCTTTCCATCTTCTTTCCCATAAATCGTTTTTCACAAACATCCTTGATGAGATCGAGTTTTCTAAAATCCTCACGCGCTTCGATATCGGATAAGTGCACTTCAATTTTTCGATACGGGATCATCTCAAGGGCATCTCTTAGCGCGATAGAGGTATGCGTAAGAGGTCCTGGATTAATCAGTAAGGCGTGGTAAGGTTCATCGATGGATTCATGGAGAACCTCAAGGAGTTCACCTTCATAGTTGGATTGATAAAAGGTGAACTCGACCGAGGGGTAAAGATCCGATAAGGTCTCATAAAGGTCGTCTAACGTGAATTCACCGTAGTGTTGTTTGTTTCGTCTGCCTAACATATTTAAGTTAGGACCATGTAAGATTAAGATTCTCATCAAAAGATTCCTTTCAGGATAGCCATGATGTCCGTCAAACTATGATCAAGATCATGGTGCTTGATGACATAGTCAGCAAAGTCCAAATAGAGGGATTTACGTCTATTAAAAATAGAGGCTAAGGGTTCCTGCTTGAGCAGTGGACGAATTGTGTCGCCTTCAAGTCGATTGAGCAGCTCATTTAAAGGGACATCTAAGAAAAACACAATCCCTTTCATTCGTTTTTTATGGCTGGGGTTTTCCACAATACCACCCCCACAGGCAATGACCAAGTGCTCTTCTTTTTCCAATGAAATCAACGCTTCTGTTTCCCATTTTCGAAACGTTTTTTCACCATAACGATGAAAAATCTCGTCAATAAACATCAACGCTTTTTGTTCAATCAATGCATCTAAATCAATGAAGGTGTATCCAAGCATTTGAGCCAGTCTTTTCCCAAGGGTTGTTTTCCCAGAGCCTGGCATGCCAATCAAGTAGAGGTTCATGATGGATCCTCCAAAAATAGATGAATGGCTTCTTTCGCTTTTTGAATTAAATCGGGGTCTGTCGCATCTAAAAAAAGCGGGGTCATTTGGTTCTTGAAAAACGTCTTTTGTTTCTTAGCCAACCGTTTGCTGGCTTTGATAATCGCGTCAAACGTTTCTTGATAGGACATTTGACCATGAATGTATTCATGGATTTCACGGTAACCAATGGCATTGACGACAATGCCTTGTTGATCAAGGGCTTTAACTTCATCGATAAACCCAAGTTTCATTTGTTCCTCGAGACGACACTTCAAGCGTTGTTCAAGCACGTCCCGATCTAAGTTCAAATAAAGGACTAAGCAATCGTAAAGACAACGATCTTTGTTGGTTTTCGAAGATCTCAAATGCCCCGATTGAGCTTGTTCTAGCGCTCTTAAAAGACGTCTTCGATTGTGTTGATCAATCGTGATGGCGGGATCTTTTTCAATCAACTCTTGATAGAGCGCTTCATTGCTATAGGATTCGTAATGGCGATCAAACGCATCACTTCGTTCGTTTTCTGTAAAGTCATAATCGTATAAAGCGGCTTTTATGTAAAGTCCTGTTCCACCCACAATAATGGGGCGCTCGATCACATCGATCAACTTTCTGACATCCTTTTGAAACTGGTAAACACTGTATGGGTCACTTGGATCCCTTAAATCAATCAAATGATGGGGAATGCCTTGCTTCTCATCTTCTTTAATTTTGGCAGAACCGATATCAAGCTTGCGATAAATCGCCACAGAATCCCCGTTGATGATTTCGCCTTGAAACGCTTGAGCCATCGAAATGGATAAAGCCGTTTTTCCAGATGCCGTAGGTCCGACAATCACGATGACCTTTTTCATGAGACAATTCGCTTAAAGAGTTTTTCAAAGTCACGATGGGTCAATCTAACCATGGTGGGTCTTCCATGAGGGCAGTGATGGGGATTATCCGCCTTTAACAACGCTTGAAGCAAGTAAACCGCTTCTTGTCTAGATATCGGATAATTGGCTTTGATGGAGGCTTTGCAGCTGATGCTTTTAGCAAGTTCGTCTTTGTACTTAGCCAAATTAATGGTCTTCTGGTCCAAAAGCATGTTTAAGAAGGATTCAATTGCGGTTTCAAGATCATCATCCTTAAGCCAAACTGGATGCGCAATAATCTCATTTTTCTCATTAAAATGAAACCCATAAGCCAAAAATTCAGATTTAAATGCTTCGATGTTTTTCATCTCTTGTTGGGTCAACCCAATGGGTTTAGGAAAAAGTGGCCGTACGGTTTCGCCTCGCGTTGCCATGAATCCTTGGTAAATCGATTCATACCGGATCCGCTCTTCAGCGGCATGCTGATCAAGTACCAACAACCCCTCGTGATCTTGGAAAAAGAGATACGTTCCTGCAAAAGAGCCAACGAAATCCATCAAAGATGGACGTTGATTGTCAACATCGTTCTTCTCATCATTCAATGGGGATTCCTCTAAAATGGGCATGTCTAATATCATTTCTATCGGTTGATACCCGTCGTCTTTTTGAATTGAATGATAGGGTGCAGGACGTCCACTTGTGTTTAAATGGTTTTTGATGGCTAACTCAATTTGATAAGCCAGCATATGTTCATTCATGCATTTTACTTCGTATTTTTGAGGATGGACATTTACATCCAGTAGGCTGGGATCCATCTCAATATAAAGCAGTGCAATCGGATACCGTTGGGTCATGATAAACCCTTGATACCCCTCGATGACCGCTTGGGTCAACGTGTGATTGCGAACAAAGCGTCCGTTCATAAAAACAGAGATATCTTTCTTTTTTGATTTGGATAACATCGGAGAACCTAAATACCCTTTGATGGTGGTTTTGCCAATCGATAGACTGAAATCCACCATGTTTTCAATGGCTTTATGCCCATAGATTTGCGAAAAAAGCTGATAAATGTTGGCATCTGCAAACGTTTCACGTAAGACTTTTTGATCCATGCTAAGCTTCATGCGAATCAACGGATTGGCTAGAGCCAACTTATCAAACACGTCTGTGATGGCATTCTTCTCGCTCATTTCCGATTTAATGAACTTAAACCTTGCTGGCGTGTTATAAAACAAGTCTTTAACCGATACGCTGGTTCCTTGATTGGCCTTTTGGATGCCTTCTCGAATGGGTTTTCCGCCATGATAGATGACTTCATAACCGTCTAAGTCTTTTTGTTTGGTCACCAATGTCACTTTGGATACTGAAGCAATCGCCGCCAAAGCTTCTCCACGGAATCCCAGTGTCTTAATGGAAGATAAATCGGTTTCATGTTCGATTTTCGAGGTCGCATGCCGTTGAAAAGCCAGTTTGGCATCCTCATGGTCCATGCCGATTCCGTTATCGGTGACTTTGATTTCCGACATGCCAAAACCAAAAACCTCGACGTGGATGTAAGAGGCTTTCGCGTCAATCGCATTTTCGACGAGTTCTTTGATGACCGATGCGGGTCGATCAACCACTTCTCCAGCAGCAATCATGTTGGCGATGCGGGGTTCTAAGATTCGAATCATGGGCTTATCCTTTTGTTTTTTTAAGTAGTCTTTGATAGTGTTTGATTAATAAAAGGGCATCAATAGGGGTCATTTGATCGGTTTGAAGCGTTTTGATTTCTTCTAAGATGGCTTGTTCCTCAGGATCAATAATGAGAGGGGTATGTTCCTCGTTAATCTCGTCGTAATTGAATAAATCTAAACTGATTTTTACGTCTTTGTTTTCAAGTTTCGCTAAAATTTGTTTGCTTCTAGCAATTAGACTTTTGGGTAAATGAGCCAAAGAAGCCACTTGGATTCCATAGGATTTATCCGTTGTTCCCCGCTCAACATGGTGTAAAAACACCATTTTTTCGTTTTCTTCTTGGGCTTTAACGCATAGATTGGTCAACCGATTGAGCCGTTTGTCCAATACCGTCAGTTCATGATAATGGGTTGAAAAAAACGTGTGGGCTTTGATCTTTTCATGGATATACTCAATCATGCCTTGAGCAAGTGCCATCCCATCGTACGTGGCTGTGCCGCGTCCAATTTCGTCAAACAAGATCAATGATTGATCGGTCGCATGTTTCAAAGCTTCATTAGACTCCACCATTTCAACCATGAAGGTGGACTTGCCCCCTGATAAATCATCCGAGGAGCCAATCCGCGTAAAAAGGGCATCATAAATGGGTAATTCTGCGGATTCTGCGGGAACAAATGACCCGATTTGGGCCATGTAAACCATCATGGCGTACATCCTCATGAACGTGGATTTACCACTCATATTAGGCCCGGTGATAAGAAACATTTCACCTTTTTCCATGAGCACATTGTTTTCGACAAATACCGTGAAATGTTCAACGACTGGATGGCGTCCATTGTGAACTTTGACCGTGAAATCCGGTCTAAGCTTGGGTCTTGTATACCGGTATTTTTGAGCCAATATGGCTAAATTGAGAAACACATCGACCTTTGCAATCTGTGTCGAGAGCACTTGAAGACGTTGGGTAAACGTAAGTGCAATCTCACGAATCTCTTTGAATAAATCGTATTCTAGGGCTATGCTTTTTTCTTTAGCGTGCAATAAATCATCTTCTTTTTGTTTTAAAATCGGTGAAATGTAGCGTTCGCTGTTGGTAAGGGTTTGTTTTCGTTCATAGCCGAACTCTGGTTTAACCAAATAGGTATTTCCACGAGAGATTTCAATATAGTATCCAAAAACTCGATTATACCCAACCTTTAAGTTACGGATGCCCGTTTTTTCACGCTCGTCATCTTCAAACGTTTTGAGCCAAGTCTCTCCTGATAAAGCAATGCCTTTTAGTTCATCTAGGTGTGCATGGTACCCTAAACGAATGATGCCCCCTTCCTTAATGGAAATCGGAGGTTCAGGATGAATCGCTTTTTCCAAAAGCTCAAATAATTCTAAGTGGTCATCCAATGAGTCTGCCAGTTGATTGATGGCCTCTTTGCGGTAATCTTTTAAGGTTTCCTTTAATCGTGGGATGTGCCTAAGAGTTTCCTTTAATTGAACCAAATCACGCGCATTAACGGTGTTAAATGCAATCCGACCGACAATACGGTTAATGTCGTAGATTTCTTTTAGTTCATCAAGCATGTTTTGCCTTGGAGCAAACTCGGAAAAAGCATCAATCAAGTCATACCGTTGATTGAGTGTTTCAAGATCACGGATGGGATGAAGCAAAAGCGATCGGAGCATTCTAGACCCCATGGCTGTTTGGCAATGATCCAGCCAATAGATTAATGATCCGGAAGGCATTTGATTTTGAGATTCGTCAATCTCAAGGTGTTTTCTAATCCGATAGTCCACGCGCATTAAACCTGTTGGATGAATAACCTCAAATGGCATTAAATGCGTAATGGCTTGTTTTTGAGTGGACATAAGGTAATGGATGAGATGAGAAGCCGCTCGTTTTTGTTCACGATTCAAATGCTGTGTTGTTTTGTTATCCATCAAATGGAATGGTTCGCTTGTGGAAACCAAAATATCTTTTTCTTTCAATGAATCCGTAAATGCTGCGTCAAAATGAGGCGGACAGACAACTTCTTTAATGCCATGACTGAAAATTAAATCCAAAACATGGTGTTTGGTTTGTCCATCGGTAATGAACGCTTCCCCAGTTGATAGGTCGAGATAAGATAACGCGTATCCCGATTCGGTTAACGTGACCGATCCGATATAATTGTTTTTCTTCTCATCTAAAATGCCTTCTTCATAAACCGTTCCCGGAGTAATCAATCGAACAACTTCCCTTTTGACCAATCCTTTCCCCGGTTCAGTCACCTGTTCGACAAGTGCAATTTTATGCCCTTTTTCGATGAGTTTTTGAATGTACGGTTTAACCGAATGAAAGGGAACACCACACATAGGGACTTTAGCGCCCGCATCTCGAGCCGTCAAAGCAATCTCAAGAATCTTGGAAGCGATGATGGCGTCATCAAAAAACATTTCATAAAAATCCCCAAGTCTAAAAAAGACTATCGCGTCAGCGTAGTCTTCTTTAATTTCAAGGTATTGTTGCATCATCGGGGTATAGTGATGTTTATCCATGGTTGATCCCCTCATTTCATGTTTATGCTTGTTTCAAACCTAGACTGCGATAGAAATCGTACATGAAGTCCATCGTTCCTTTTCCTAAGAAATTAATCCGATTAATTCGATTGGCTATGGAATCCAAGAAAGCAATGTTAGTCAGATAGGTCACTAAACTGAATCCAACGTAAAGAAGGAGATAAACTAAAGCAATAATGACGACCCATTTGATGATGAGCAAAATCCAGTTCTTTTTCTTTGAAGACTTAACCTTCTTGACTTTTTCCTTCTTAGGCGGCTTGATCTTTTTAACTTTTTCTTTCTTGACTTTTTCTTTCTTAACCTTTACCTTTTTGACTTTAGGCTCTTTAACAGGTTTTTCTTTAGGCTCAGGTACAGGTTGTGGTTCTTGAGGCAATGTTTCTTTTGCTTCAAAAGGTTTAGCTTTCTCAGAGACGGTGGGGGGTTGCGGTGCTGGTTGATGTTTTTCAATGGAAGCATAAACGGCACGCTTTTCTTCGATATTGATTAATGTTTCTCTTAGGAGACGAAGTTCATTAGCAATCTCTTTAAGCGCTTGTTCCAATTTAGGGGATGAATCAAGACGAAGCGTTTCTTCCACTTTGGTAGCAACTTGAATAATCGGATCTTCCATTTTAGCCTCGGTGATGATGTCTTCTCCGAGTGGCTCCGCTTGTTCTTCAGTTTGAAGTTGATCAACTTCCATTTCATATGCTTCGGTTTCAGGAACGTAATAGGTTTCTTTGGTTTCTTGGGCGTTGGCTAAAATGTATTCGATGATTTCTTCTTTTTTGAGTTCTGTCGATGCTTTTATGTCGTTATCAATGGCAAACCGTTGCATAAGAAGAACCGACATGCCTCGAATGTTTTCCGCCAATTGAGGCGTCAACTCTTGACGATCCTCAAGTTCTTTGATAATGATTTCTGCCAACTCATTTTTCTTTAATCGCTTGGGAACATTGACACCGTATTTGGTGCCTAAATCTCGAATCTCTGATAAGGTCGAACTCTTGTAGAGGACAGGTCGAATCTTTTGAGCCGTAAGCCCATCGATGCGGTTGGGTTGATCAAAGAATAGCTCATCGAGTTCTTTGTTGTAGGTCTTCATGTTGGGTAAATCGAGACCCACTTGCTTGACATGACGGACCGACATGTCAAAGAGTTTTTTCATTTCATTTGGACCGACCGCTTTTTCAGAAAGGTGATGCAAAAGTTCAGTCCAAAGGAGGATGAGAAACTCTCTGTCGAGTTTCGGATCATCATAAAAAACAATCAAATTTTCCAATTGCGTTTCGGTAAACTCGGGGAACCATGAGAGTCGATAGTTCAGTTCGTCGGCTAGACTCAATCGGTTCTTTCTCGTTTCAGCAACCTTTTCTCGAAGCGTGTCTCGAAGCGCGGCAATACGAATCTCTCTTGGGATATTAATCCCTAAGTCATGAAAAAAATCCTTTATCTCTGAAGCAGGTAAATAAATGATGGATTTTAGAATTTCATCCACCCTTATCTCCTTGCTTCCTATCATTAAGCTGTGTTCGCGGGTCAGTTTAGGCATAAGTCAACCTCCAAATGGTTCGTTTGCTTTAATAATACAATGAAATGGGGCAATTTACAAGGCATTTAGACACATTTTAATAAAGAAAAAGGCTTTATATAGGCCTTTTATGACTTTACGTTTTATTCAATCCATTTTCAAAAAGATGGACAATTTGTTGAAGCATATCGTTGATATCGCTTTGCAAGGCGAAATACTCTTCCACAAGCGGAATCTCAAGCAAAGCGTTCAAGGCTTCGTCATAGGCTTTTTGAAGCGATATTGTATTTTTTTGAAGCGCGCTTTCTCGAACCAGTTGTTTTTGAAGTGTTTTCAAGTCATTAAGACGTTTTTTAAGGGGTTCGTGCTCATTTAGGCTTTTTTCAAGACGTTGATACCGTATCACGGTTTCATTCTCTTTAATCATCTTGATGAGTTCGTCTTTTTCACGCATCTGCTTCACCTAACAAAAACCATGTTTTCGCCTCCGTTATGGTGACTGAGACAATCTTTCCTATGTCATGATGATTTCCCTTAAAGTTGACCAATTTGTTATGTTCGGTGTATCCTGATAACACCTGATCATCGTATTTGGAAACTCCTTCAACCAAGACGTTGACCCGTTTGCCAACAAACCGCTTATTGCCTGCCAAATATTGAGCATTGACCAATTGGTTGAGTAAATAAAGCCGTCTCTTCTTTTCTTTTTCGGGCGTTTCATCTGGATAGGTTGCAGCCGGTGTTCCTTCTCTTTTTGAAAACACAAAGGTAAAGGCTCCTTCAAATTCCGCTTGCTTCACCAGATCCATTGTCTCTTCAAAATCCTCTAAGGTTTCTCCTGGAAATCCGACGATGATATCGGTCGTCACACTAATCCCCGGTACGCATTTTTTGAGTTCTTTCAAAACGTCTAAGTAGCTTTGTTTGGTGTACTTGCGATTCATTTTTTTCAGGATGCGATCGCTTCCTGATTGAACTGGCAAATGAAAAAACGGCATAACATGTTGGGCATTTTTCATCGCATTCATGGTTTTTAAATCCAGATCATGAGGGTGAGAGGTGGTAAAACGAATACGTTTAATTCCGGTTTGATCCAAATCTAAAAGCAAATCCCCAAAAGTGTAGTTTTGATCTTTAAAATCCTTGCCATAGGCATTAACATTTTGACCCAATAACGTAATTTCCATATAGCCTTGATTCACTAAATGATGAACCTCGTTTAGAATATCTTCTTTGGCTCTTGACCGTTCTTTTCCTCTTGTGTAAGGTACAATGCAGTAGGTGCAAAACTCATCACACCCATACATGATATTGACCCATGCCTTCTTTTGATGCCCGCGTTCTTTAGGGAGGTTTTCAATGATGCTTCCTTGATCGGAGAACACTTCAATGACACGTTCTTTGGAGAAAATAGCTGTTTCAATGTAATAAGGCAGTTTATGAATATTGTGGGTTCCAAAAACCAAATCCACGTGTGGGTACTTTTTCAAAATTCGTTCAACCACATATTCTTCTTGTGGCATGCACCCAGCAACTCCCAATACTAAATTGGGGTTGGTCAGTTTATGTTGTTTCAATCGACCGAGTTCACCCCAAATGCGATTTTCAGCGTTTTCTCGAATGGCACATGTGTTGATGATGATGACATCAGATTGGGCCTCGACGTCTGATTTAACAAACCCCATCGCTTCCAATATCCCACTCATTGTCTCACTATCGGCTTCGTTTCCTTGACAACCATACGTGTGAATTTGATAGGTTTTGTGGCTTCCAATGGTTTTGTGGGTTTCGGATAACTCAAAACGCACGGCTTCAACTTGATCGCCTGTGCGCTTTTTGGCTTGCTTTAAATTGGGTTTGAAATATTTGTCGATATCAATTTTGCTCATGTAAAATCACCTATTTAATTATACAGGAAAACGGGATGGAGTCCAATTTATTCGCTTATTTGAATGGTTTCAATCGTTTTCTTTTCTAAGTCGCATAGTACCGCGTTGATTTGTCTGGGTCCTTTCGCAGCTTCTGTGCTACTTAAAACATACCCATGAATAAACCGAAAAATGGCATGCTCTTTTTCGACACCGATGACGCCATCCTTCGGCCCAGTCATCCCCACATCGGTAATGTAGAGGGTTCCTCCGGGTAGTTTTCTTGCATCATTGGTTTGAATGTGTGTATGGGTCCCTAAAACGGCGGAAACGCGCCCATCAAAGTAATGACCAAAGGCTACTTTTTCAGAGGTCGCTTCTGCATGAAAATCGACTATGATATAATCGGCAGGGTTTTCATTGATGATTGCATCCACAGTCTCAAAAGGACACATCACATTGGGATTCATAAAGGTTTTTCCTAAAGCATTAATAATCAACACGCGCTTCCCATTATAGTTAAACATTAAAAAGGGTTTCCCGGGTGCATCTTTAAAATTACATGGACGCGCGATGTTTGCTTCTTCAATAAAGGTTTGCAAATCACGTTGGGTCCATACCCAATTGCCCATGGTGCATGCGTGCACCCCCATCATCATCAAGGCTTTGTACGTGACTTGGTTCATGCCTCGGCCGTGTGTGGCATTTTCAGCATTCGCAAGGATTATGTTTGGACGATACATTGTTTTTAAATCATCCCACTTTTCTTCTAGATACTCCATGCCGGGTTTGCTATAGATGTCTCCAATGAATAAAATTCTCATAGGGTTTCCTTTCTGAAAAAAAGAGGCTGTGCCAGCCTCTTATTTTGCGATGTCACTTGCTCGTGTCTCTCGGATAACTGTCACTTTAATGGTTCCTGGATAAGACATTTTCTCTTCGATTTGTTCTTTAATTTCGCGAGCAACTTTGAATGTGGATAAATCGTCAATCTCATCCGCCTTCACTAACACGCGTATCTCACGACCAGCCTGAATAGCATAGGATTTTTCTACACCTGGCATGCTGTTTGAAATCTCTTCGAGTTGTTCAAGACGTTTGATGTAATTTTCCATGGATTCGGATCTGGCTCCAGGTCTCGCGGCTGAAAGTGCATCCGCTGCGGCCACCAAAAATGCAATGATGGTCTCTGGTTCCTTATCCCCGTGATGCGACACAATGGCATCAATAACTTCTTTGGGTTCTTTGTATTTTTGGCAAATACTGACGCCAATTTCAACATGTCCGCCTTCTACTTCATGGTCAACGGCTTTTCCGATGTCATGAAGAAGAGCGGCTCTTCTGGCAAGAATTTCATTCTCGCCAATTTCCGCAGCCAGTTTGCCTGCTAGAAATGCTGCTTCAATGGAATGCTTCAGGACATTTTGACCATAACTGGTTCTAAAACTTAAACGTCCCAACAATTTAACTAAATCAGGATGGACACGACCGATCCCTGTTTTGAAAACCGCATCCTCACCCGCTTCGCGGATGAACATGTCGACTTCGACTCTGGCTTTTTCTACAACCTCTTCAATGCGACCTGGGTGAATTCTTCCGTCAGATACTAACGTGGTTAATGCACGTTTGGCAACTTCTCTACGGATTGGATCAAAACCGCTTAATACGACGGCCTCAGGTGTGTCATCGATAATCAAGTCAACACCTGTTAATGCCTCTATGGTGCGAATATTGCGTCCTTCTCGTCCGATAATTCTACCTTTCATTTCATCATTTGGTAGATCGACGACAGAAACAGTTCTTTCCGTAGTTGTCTCACTTGCATACTTTTGTATGGCAATAGAGAGCAACTCTTTGGCACGGGATTGTACTTCATTTCTTGCTTTTTCTTCTTCGTCCCGAATGTACGTGGCAATTTCATCCGAAAGGTTATCTCTGACACGGGTCATGATAATCTCTTTTGCTTCATCAACACTTAATCCGGAGATCTCAATCAGTTTTAACTCTTGCTGTTTTAAGTATTCTTCCGCTTTGCTATTCAATTGTTCGAGTTGATCTTTCTTTTCATCTAATCTGAGTTCGCGTTGTCCTAAAACCTCTTCACGTTTGTCAAGGTTAATGGAGCGACGATTCAATGCGTCTTCACGTTGTGCCACTTTATTTTCTAAGTTAAGCACAACTTGTCTACGTTCACGAATATCGGTATCAAATTCTTTTCGTAACGCGAAAATCTCTTGTTTAGCCTCTAAAACACTTTCTCTTTTTGCTTTTTCAGCTTCTTTTTTACCATCTTCAACAATTTTTTCAGCCAATGCACGAGTTGCTCTAAGTTTCTTTTCGTGTTGCCAAACACGAATATAATACCCTATAACCAATGCAAGGACGATTAGCAAACCGGAGATGATGCCTTCTACAGCATTCAATGCTATGAGTAGCATTTTAACACCTCCATTTAGTTTTTTATCTATAACAATATGAAAATACAAATTGTTTAAATCAAACTTACTATCTCATTATACCTTAAAAAAGACGGTCAAGTCAATTGATAAATCTTAATCTTTTTTCCCATATCGATTGAAAATCGGCATGAAACATGTATAATAATAGATGGTACATCACCATGGAGGTTTAAGATACATGAATCATCAAAAAATGAACAAATCCAAGAAGTCTCATTTCTTAGCTTCTATTGTCAAATATCGGGTTAAAATTTTTCTAGGTATTTTTTTTATCGTTCTCCCTTTAACCCTAATTACACTCCTTTATACTCAAACGTATTCTCAATCAAAAAATATCCATTTCGATCAATCCATTCAACCTGAAACCGTCTTTATTCGTACCTTTCAAAAACCCGATGAACTGGATGAATTTGATCTTTTGTTTGATTGGTTAGAGTACCGAGTTCCAAAGGAGAACCCAGCAGGAGAACTAGAAAATGGTTACTATACCCTTTCTCTTCAATACGTTCCAAAAGGCAATTTCAACCTCACTCAGGTTCATGCAACGGTCGTCTTACAAGTGCCTTGGACATCGTATCGTTCCGTTACGGTTCCGACACAAATTTTTAGTAACCCCAGGTATTTTTTTATCCCATTCAATTTTGATTTACCTGCCAATCCACTTTGGTTTGTCAGGGTAACAGATCCTATTATGTACATCAAATTGGATTACCAATACCAATCCGCATCCACCTTCATCAACAAAACCGCTTATATTAGCATTGATTTGAAAAATTTCCAACCGGATCGGGTTGTTCCCGCTTAATGAACGTTAAAATAAAACAGGTCTTCCATTATGAGATAATCCTCAAGGAAGACCTGTTTTTTTAGGGTTGTTTCTTAATATCAAGATGGATTTTCCCGTCTTTAATCTCGATAATTCGATCGGCTTTCTCAGCAATATGACGATCATGGGTGATGATGATAAAGGTTGTCCCGTACGTATGATTGATCTTTCTGAGCAACTCATAGACGTGTTCAGTTGAGTCACTATCCAAGTTTCCTGTTGGTTCATCAGCTAAAACAATCTTAGGTTGATTGATTAATGATCGAGCAATCGCGACCCGTTGTTGTTGTCCGCCGGACATGTTGATAGCTAGGTTTTGTTTGACCTTGGTCAACCCTACAATGTCGAGCAACTCATGGGCTCGATTCATGACGTCCTTGGTAATCGGTTTTTTTGATATGCGGTAAGGCATGAGCACGTTTTCTAAGGCTGTAAATTCAGGAAGCAAATAGTGAAACTGAAAAATAAAGCCAATGGTTTCATTTCTTAAATGGGAAAGTTCGTCTTTGTTCATCGTTTGAGTATTTTTTTGATTGATGGTCACTTCCCCTGATGTGGCTTTATCCAACGTTCCCAAAATATTGAGCAAAGTGGATTTTCCACTCCCCGATTGTCCGATAATGGAATTAAAGGAGTTTTCTTCAAAATCGAGAGAGACATCAAACAACACTTGTGTGGGATTGGGTGTTTTAATGCCGTAAATCTTATTGATGTTTTTAAGTTCGACAATACTAGGCATTTCGTATCACCTCGATGACCGTCATTTGAGACGATTTTAAAGCTGGCAATAAAGCTGCAAGCGTCGATGCAACAATTGCAATCATTCCCGATAACAGAATAAACTGGCCATTAATCGATAGCGGAATCACGGGAGTTCCATCTGGATTAAGCGCAAACGTTGAAAACATGTAAGAAAGTCCTAAACCTAAGAGAACGCCGCCAATCGCTCCAAAAACACCCAATATCATGCCTTCGAACAAAAAGATGCGTGAGGCGTCTCGGTCCAAAATACCCATGGCCTTTAATATGCCGATTTGCTTGGATTTTTGCATGACCGTGATGGCCAAAGTGGAAGAGATACCAAGCACAACAGAGATGATTACAAACACTTGAATCATCAACGATGAGATGCTTTGCCCGTTTAATCCACTCAAGAGTTCTTGATTTTCAGACATCCAGTTCGTTGTTTTCAATGCCCTTGATGCAAAGAAAGTGTCCATCTCGGCTGCTAAAGTTTCGGCTTCAAAAACACGCACAATTTGGTATTCAACCGCCGTCCATTGATTAGGCGCATCTAAGATGGTTTGGACCGTACTTAACGTACTAATCGCCCAGGTTCGGTTGATAATCGCCACACGAAAATCAAAGAACCCAACGACTTTCAAGGTATGAACGTGTCCTAAGATGGTCACATCAATCGTATCATTGATTTGGATATCCAGTTGATTCGGTGCTCCAAGCGTGATTCCTAAAGCCACTTCTCCTTCATTCTGTGGAAGTCTTCCCGAAACAATTTTTTCATCAAATCGGTAAATCGCGTTGGCGCGATCAAACTCAAACCCTCTCAAAAGGATTTCTTTCTCAAGAAGGTCTTTTTTGACAGTGCCTCCCATGTTGATGACCGGTGAGGCGACTCGAATAGCTTCAGCAAAAGCATCAATTTGAAGCAGTTTATCGTCTGCTTCAAATAATAGTTCCGTATCATCCTGAGCAACCAAGGTGATATGTGACGATGATCCGATGGTTGCATCCACCAGGCTATCCTGAAGACCTGCGATGAGTGAACCAATGAAAACCTGAACCGAAACACCAACGGAGATCCCTAAGATGATGATCAGTGTCTGGCGTTTAGCGGAGGTTAAAAAGCGCCACGCGATTTGAAGAGCAAGTTTCATGCGGCTACCTCTTTTCGAAACCGAATCAAATCCTCTTGATTTTGCAGGATGTAATCAAAAACGAGTGTTTTGATGTTTTGAGGATCTTTAAACGCTTGCCCTCCCAAAATGATTTTCACATCGGGGAAAAACCGTTTGATATCGTCAGTAACCTGTTTGGTAATCACGATATTGTAAGGATTGGTCACTGATAAGGCGACATAATCGGGGCGATAAGCCCTAATGGCCGATAAAATATCCCCTTTGGGTGTATTCGCCCCAATATAATCGGCTTTAAACCCTTGAAGCATAAAAAAATGGGTGTTCATGATGGCACCAATCTCATGGTATTCAAACGCCGGTGTCAATACCATCACGCGCTTATCAATGGGTTCAATGGTCTTTAATCGTTTTAAAATGTGTGTGTAACTGATTTCCAAAATGGTTCGGATAATTGATGTGCGAAAGTGCTCTTTCCAAATGCAAATATCCTGATCATCAACGTCGCACTCAAAATGCCACAAAGATGGTGCAAGCAGGTGTTGATAAAGGTCTTCTACACTCAGTTTTTCGTCGTCTAACAAGCCAATTGCATACTGAACCGCTTGGTTCTTGTCCTCGTTTTTTAGATAGGTCATGAACGCATTAAAAAAAGTATGTTCCATAAATACTCCCCTTTGGTTTAACATACTTTAATTGTAACATTTTAATTGTTTTTATTATAAATATATGCTTTGTTTCTCGAATTATTCTCGTACGTGCTTGATAAAGGCTTCATATATGTCTGGATGGTTTTTCTTTATATCCATGGGATAAAATGATTTTGATAACCAGACAAGGGTGGTTTGACCGCGGTGAACGAGCGTGCCTTCATCGTCTTTCAACTGATAGGAAAACCCCATTTTGACACGACTAAAAAAGGCAAGCTCTGTCTCCAAAGTATACCTTTTTCCAAAGTAAACGGGTTTGACATAGTGGCAAGACATGTCCACCATCGCCAACCCAACTTGGCGTTGCTCGATTTCATGAAATGGAAACCCGATTTCTTGACAAAACCGAATCCGACCCATTTCATACCAAATGGGGTATACCGAATGATGGATGACACCCATTTGATCGGTTTCTTGATACCTTGGTTCGATTGTAAGCGTAGAGATCATGCTGTTCCTCCTTTGATGAACAAAACTGCACGAGCGTGCAGTTGTTTATTTTCCGATGTTGTAATGCTTCATGATTTGCATCTGAATCGTTTTTAACATTTCAGGGTGGTCCTTAACAAATTGCTTCGCATTTTCGCGACCTTGACCAATCTTGTTTCCTTCATAAGCAAACCAGGCTCCACTTTTTTGAATGATGTCTAAGTCGCTTCCCAAATCAATGATTTCGCCTAATTTGGAAATACCTTCGCCATAAATAATGTCAACACTGACGGTTTTGAACGGAGGTGCCACTTTGTTTTTCACCACTTTAATGCTTGTTTTGTTACCGATGACATCTGTGCCATTTTTTAATTGTTCACCTCGTCTAATTTCTAAACGGACCGACGCGTAAAATTTCAGTGCACGACCACCGGGTGTGGTTTCTGGGTTTCCAAACATCACGCCAACTTTTTCACGAATTTGATTGATGAAAATAGCGATGGTATTGGCTTTTGAAATAGCGCCAGAAAGCTTGCGCATCGCTTGACTCATCAAGCGCGCTTGCAGGCCGACATGTGAGTCTCCCATTTCACCATTGATTTCCGCTTCAGGGACTAAGGCGGCAACAGAATCGATGACAATGGCATCAATCGAGCCACTGCGTATCAACGCTTCGGCGATTTCTAAAGCCTGCTCTCCGGTATCGGGTTGTGAAAGAATTAGGTTATCCACATCCACCCCAAGTGCTTTGGCATATTTTGGGTCCAAGGCATGCTCCGCATCGATAAACGCGACATACCCTCCCGCTTTTTGAACTTCAGCGATGGCATGCAACGCTAATGTGGTCTTTCCTGAGCTTTCTGGTCCGTAAATTTCGATGATTCTTCCCTTAGGATAACCCCCAATTCCCAAAGCGATATCAAGACCAATCGAACCCGTTGGTATGGCCTCGATATGGCGATCGGCTTCGTCACCCAGTCGCATAATAGCGCCTTTACCATATTGTTTTTCAATTTGCTTCATTGCTGTTTCAAGCGCTTGACTGCGTTTATCTTTTTCCATATGATTCCTCCGTATTTATGATAGTCAATTAATTAACATATTTCTTTTTACAACGTTTCTAAAATGCTTTTTTTGTTTTTGATGAAATAATCCAATCCGCTTATCAGCGTCATTGCAATCGCAAAATAGTAGAGGATATTGCCCATCAAGGGTGAAAGTCCAAAATCATTGAATAAAAGAAGAATCAAAGCCACCATGGTTGAAGCTGTTTTGATTTTCCCAAAGGGAGAAGCGACAATCAATATGCCCTTTTCAATGGCTAAAAGTCGAATTCCTGTCACTAAAAATTCCCGAAAAATCACGATGGATACCGTCCAAAGTGGGACACGATTGGGCATGATTTGCATGAGGTAAAGCAAGGCGACCACGACAAGCAGTTTATCTGCAATCGGATCAAGAAACTTCCCAAAGGAAGTGACTTGATGGTACTTTCGCGCAATATAGCCGTCTAAAAAGTCCGTAAAAGCAGCAAGAACAAATAATACTGCAAAAACGAACTGTGCGACACTCATATCAAAAAAAAGCAACTGATTCGATAAAGATTGAATCGAAACAAACACAATCATGATGGGAATCAATGCCATACGGGATAGAGTGAGTTTATTAGCTGTTGTCATTTTTTATTCTTCCTTCTCTTTTCTCAGGACTATTTTACCATAATTATGCTTTTACTGTTGCAATTTTACCACGCTTTTGATACAATGGTTTTGCATGTATTGGAGGTGAAATTGTGGCAAATATCAAACAACAAATCAAACGTAATAAAACCAATGAAAAACGTCGTTTAAGAAACGCATCTTTCAAGTCGTCTGTCAAAACTGCTTTCAAAGCTGTTGAACGAGCTGTAACAGCAAACGATAAAGAGCTTGCAGCAGAGAAACTGTCTTTAGCGCATAAGAAGCTAGACAAAGGTCTTGCTAAGGGCATTTATCATAGAAACTTTGTGTCAAGAAACAAATCACGTTTAGCGCAAATCGTTAACTCGCTCTAAAAAATAGACACGGTGTGTCTTTTTTTTATCCTTTTGCTTTTTCAATTTCTCGGTTTCCACCCTTTTGAGCCACGTATCGGATATGTGGCAACTTGAGACCTGAAACCCCATAGTTTGGGTTATAGCCGATGACATTAACGTAATTGTTGATGTTGGGTTGTTCTTCTTGCATCTTTAATAAAACCTGATAGGTTGCGATAACATCATCTAACGCCCGATGGGTGTTTTTTGTTTCGACACGGTATGTTTGAACCGCTTGATCCAAACGATGCGGGTATCGATATCGGTCTTTATAAATGGCCATCACATCCAAAAGATCGTTGGTCAATACAAACGTACGGTTTTGATGCCTTCTAAAAAATGTATTAAGAAACGATAAGTCAAATTGGATGTTGTATGCGACCAAAAGCACATCGGTGGTATAAAGGTCTAAGAATCGTTGAAAAGCCTCCTCTTGTGAAACCCCTTCACGTAATAATATATCATCTGTAAGATGGGTGATATCGATGATTTTTTGCGGCAAAGGTTTGCTGGGGATAACTAAAACATTGAGTTCGCGTTTGACCTGAAACTGACCCAAAGGATCTTTCTCTAATAAAAGAGCGCCGATTTCGATGATGTCATCATGAATCGGGTTCAGTCCAGTTGTTTCAAAGTCAAAAATCAGGATTTTCGCATGGTTAAACATCGTTATACCCCCAATAGATAAAGTTCTAATCCGAGTTTTTTGTCGATTTGTCCGCTTTTAATGTCATAATCCAGTTTGGATAGTTTTTGCAGATGGGTCTCAAGGACCTCCATGCTGATGGATTGTGCGTTTTTAATCAAATAATAGATTCTCCCGCTTTTGATAGCGAAATGTTCAGCGATTTGCTCTTGCCTCAATCCTTTTTCCAACAAAAGTTTGGTATGCATGAGTTCGCGAATTTTTCCAGTAATATGATTAAGAATGCGAATTGGATCTTCATTTCGAGCCACTAAATCATAATAGATCTCGATGGTTTTTGCGTCATTTTTAGCCAATAAAGCATTGGTTAGTTCAAAGATGTTTTCTTCTAGGTTTCTTGAGACAAGTGCCATAACGGTTTTCTCATCAATGATTTTGGTGTCATAAGAAAAAAGCATTAGCTTCTCTGATTCTTGTTGAATCAAGTTAAAGTCGAGATTGGTGCGTTCTAAAAGCGCTTCTACGGCATGATCATTAATGGCGTAACCTTTGTCAAAAAATAACTTCTTGACAAATACTGGGTATTCCGCCTTATCATAGTCTTTGATGCGTTCGATGAACGCGTATTTTATTAGTGCTTTTTCTATGGGATGCGTTTCACCAATCATAGATTGGACGGGCAGAATCAAAACAACTTCTGGATTGGGTTTTTCCAAATAAGAAACCCAGGCTTGAACCATTGAGTCGGCCATATTCATCATGGCTTCGATGTGTTTGACAACAATCACTTTGAGTTCTGAGAAAAACGAGATGGTCTGAAGATCTTCAAGAATGTCATCCGCTTCATTTTCCAAAAGGTCATAGCGTAGGACATTGAAAGGATCTGCCTTTGATTCCTTAATTTTTTCATCCACTTTTTGATTGAGCAAATAGTCATTCGAACATTGCAATAGATAGATTGCTTCTGTCATGGTATAACCTCCTTGACTTATATTCATTATACTAAAATCAGGGTTAAAATGGTAGTAACACGAGCCACTTTTGCTTCTTTTTGTTGTGTTTGGAACAAATGGTGCCATGATCCGCTGTAAGATAGATTTGAACATCCCTAACTTGAAGTCGGTCAAGAACCTCTTGATGAGGAAAACCATATCTATTATTTCTACTTGTAGAAATAATAACTGTTTTTGGATTAACCCATTTTAAAAAGAGGGGTGTTGACGACGTTTTTGAGCCATGATGCGCGATTTTAAGCACATCGGACTTTAGTTTACGTCCGTATTTATCGACCAGATCTTGTTCTGCACTTGCTTCAATATCGCCGGTCAAAAGATAAACCGTTTGATGCAAAGTAAACTGCATGACGATGCTTCGATTGTTGACGTTTTGAGAAAAGTGGATGGGTCCTAAGACATCCATTTTAAACCTTCCACATTGAATGATGTCATCGGATTTAACTTTCATGACATGTGCCGGATACGCATCATAGACATCGAAGGCTGATAGCACCACATATGATACGTCAAATGTGGCGAGTAAGTCATGGGCTTCCTTCACATGATCTTGGTGGTTATGCGTTAACACTAAAAAGTCAATTCGACTCACCCCTTTGCTTTTCAAAAAGGATTGCACGTGTTGATAACTGTCAATCACCATGACGCAGGTTGTGTCCAGTAGCACCATCGAATCACCCAATCCCACATCAAGAAAATAGAACTCTGCGGTTTTCCAATGGCTCCATTTGGGTGACCAAACCAAAACAACTATCATCAAAAAGCTGTTGATCCTGCGTTTGACTGTTTTCGACAGATAAAAAACCATCAAAAGCGCATAAAAAAGAATCCATCCGAGTGGAGAAAGTGCTGGAAAAAAGACACCTAACCGAACAGATGAGATCCACTTAATTAAAAGGGTCATCTCCGTCATGACGACATGAAGTAAGGGGTCCAAATCATGCACGAAAATGGTAGCACATGATAGAAGAAAAACCGGTCCTGAGAAAAGAACAACCATGACAGGTGTGATGAATAGCATCAAGAAAGAAAAAGATAGTCTATACGGAAACAACACAGACTGGATAACGGCGGTCATGATCAGCATTTTCGTATAGCCCCTTTGTTTGTCATAAAGAGGCTTTAACAAGTGAAGCGCATTAAGAATCGTATAGAGCATTAAAACGCCAACACTGTAAAGTAAAAAAGGATTCATGAGAATACCGAGAATAAACACCATCTGGATTTGATCCAATCGAGTCATCCTCCACCGATACGTTCGATTTAGGAAAGATAGTCCTTTCATCAAAGCCACTCTCAAAATAGCAAAAGCGAAGCGATAGGTCCACAAAAACAGCAAAAGTATGCCTATTTGAATCCCCCATTTGAAACGTTTATCCATGTCGATTTGAAAAAAAACCGCATCCAAGGCCCAAAAAAGGGCGTAAAGATGCAAGCCAGATACCGAAAACAAGTAACGAATATCCAAATCACGATAAACATCAAACGAAGGATCGCGGATGCTTTCACCAAACAAATACGCATCGATGATTTCTTTAGACGCTAAGTGACTAACAGAATCCATCCATTGGGCTCTCAAGCGATTGAGATGAAATCCCTTTTTTTCAAATCGCCAAGTTCCTTGTACCGTCCCATAAATGCCTTGACTTAAATAATAGTTTTGAATGTGAAAGGCATGAGGAATCGTTGGTCGACGGTACGGCATAATGGTGCCATTGATGTGGATATAGTCTCCAGGTTGAAGCGCGGTTTTTGAAAGATTCATGGTGTACTTTTTTATCCGGTATCGAAAGGTAATGGTTTGGCCGTATACACTTGGCTGAACATGAACAATCTGGCATCGTCCATCAATCGAATCTTGAGCGTCTTTTTGAGTGATGATCATCATGGCCAAAAGGATTGCTCCAGACCCTATCAGTAAACGAAGCCACTTCAAACGGTATCTTAAAAAAAAGACATAGATAATCCATACACCCCAAAACACAGGGTGATGCCAGGCCAAGATGAGAAAGAAAAAGGCATAGGCTTCCCGGTATAACCCTTCAAATCGTGACGTATGGACGGATTTTTTCAAGGGTGGCAGTTCCAATGTGTTTCACGTGGATCAAATCATCAATGGATTGAAATTTTCCATGCGCTTCACGATAAATAATGAGTGCAGCAGCCCGGGATTCTGTCATATGAGGAATCGTGATGAGTGTTTTAAAGTTGGCCTGATTGATATTAATCTGAATCATGACATCCATCTTCTTCTCCGATTCAGCACGAATAGAAAACGTTCGATTTTGATCGACCCAATCCTGCCTTCTTAGATGCGATAAATCCACATGTGCGCGATAACCTTGCCCATAACTCAATAGTTCATCGACGGTTTTTGGCTCAAAAAAAACAAACGATCGGGGTAAATTGAAATCCCCAACCAATTCGATTTGATACGAAGGAACTTCCGGTTTTGAATAGTGAACCCACTGGGTTTCTTCGGGTTTAGGAAACAAAATCACCCATCCGATGATGACGATGATTGCGATAGCCATCCATTTTTGTTTCATACAGATACCTCCTATCTTATCATAGAAGGGGAAAATCAAAATTGCTAAAAAAAACGCCTACTTATAGGCGATGATATAGTGCTTACGTTCATCTGGACCTTTATTAATGTCCACCTTAAACCCAACCTCTCTCAATTGCTCTGTGTAATAGGATAGTGGATAAAGGTATTGGTTTAGACGATAGGTCCCGTGGTCGGTTTGAACGCAATGGATCAATTGATTTTGCTTCCTTTTTATGGTCCATCGATAAGAAACCTGTTCATCATCCGACTCCTCATAATCCTGATAGGTTTCCAAAAGCGACTCTTGATAAATATCGAATAAAAATCGTCCACCCTTGTTTAAGGCGTGATAGATGTTCTTAATGACCTTTTTGGTTCCTTTGAAATAATTCATCACATCAAAAAGCGCATATATGACATCCACTTTGACACGCATTGGCGTTCTTAAATCGTGTTCATAGAGCACTCCATGATGCCCATAAGACTCAAGTTTGTCTTTGGCAATGGCTAACATTGCGCCATCGATATCGAGCCCAATCACGTGATAACCTGATTGGATTAACTCAAGCATGACATACCCAGGGCCACAACCGGCATCAACGACGACATCGCTTAAATGAAGATAAGGACGCATCCACTCCATGATCCGCGAATAATCGATATCCGCCATCATGTCATTATAAAGGCGTTGAAACATCGCTATCGAATCCGTTTAATGCCCATCAAACGTTCATCAAACGCATAATATTTGCGCTCTTCTTCTCTGAAAAGATGAATGATGACATCGTGGCAATCCACAAGAGTCCATGTCCCGCCTTTGCCTTCAATGTGTTTGATTTCATCGGCCATCAACGCTTTTTTTAAATAATTGGTCGCTGCGTTTGCTTGCCTTTCATTAACGGTTGCGATGACAAAATAATCATAAAATGGGGATGATTGTTCAAAGTCATAGACCGTCATGTCTTTCACTTTAAGGTTATCCAATGTTTCAATGATGGTGTTTATTTTTTGCACGGTTTTCCTCCTTATAATACAGATAGGCTTCGAGTTGTTCTTGACTCGGCTTTTTGTTTTTTTGAATCAAGACATCAATAGAAATTTTCATACAAATCTCAACGGCTTGATCCAAATCAATCTTGGCAAGTTCAAAGATAGATGGACATTCATCAAATCCTCGGTTGGGTTCACAGGAATCGCTTACGAAAATGATTTTTTCAAGGACGCTCATCTGTGGTCGTCCCCATACGTGGTAGCGAATGGCATCGAGGATTTCTGGATCGGATACCTGAAAGTCTAACTGCAAATAGCAAGCTGCAGCAAACGCATGATAAAGGACCGGATAGGCTTGATAGGTCTCAACCCATATGGGATCTAAAAAACGCGTTTGATCCTCAATTGAATCGTATTTTGCAACATCATGATAGTATCCCGCCATCATGGCTTTAATTGGATCTACGTCATGGCAAACAGCTAGTGCGTATGCGGTTTGAGCCACACCTTCGGTGTGTTTGAATCGTTTGGCATGCCCTTTCAAACGTTCTTTTGCTTTTTCTATCACAGCATCGATCATTTGAAGAGCGCCTCCGTCACCGTCATATGGATGTTTTTGGGCGCCGTTATGGAAAGTTTGGCAGGTCCTTCAACATGAACGAATCCCATATCGGCAAGTGTGAGTTGTTGTTTACCTAAGGGAAGAGCAAACACACGGGTTTCCATGGGCGTGGCATGAATGGTGTTTTGAAAAAAATCACCAGCAAACAGTTTGGGTAAAGCGTCTTTTTGTGTCCGATGGAGACGGACATTTGAATCGAGATAAAAAACAAGTGACCGATCCGAACTGAGCAATGTGATGATGAAAAGCCCTTCTATCCATACGGTTTGATTCATTTTTAAAGGGTAAATCTTCGGTTTGATTTCGTGATCAGGAATCAGGTTTTTATAAACAGAGTAGGCTAGAAACTCGTGAAGGTATCCTTTTTGATATAGTCCTGGCAAGTCAACAACTGTTTTATTTTGGTATCTTCCAAGAAGAGGAGACTGTGTTAAAGCCGCTTTTTTATACGATAACGCGTTTGAATTCTCTGTAAGCGCTTTAAAGAGGGTGGTCTTCCCGCTGTTTTGAACACCAATCAAATACACATGTTGGTGAGCAAACGTATTCAAATAGGTCTTAAAATGCTCCAAATCAAAGGGGTTTCTACTTGACATGAGAATCGCATCAACCAAGGGTACTTTTAACGATTTAGCTCGGTCCATAATGGATTTTAGCAGATGTTCAGTGTTGGTTTGTTTTGGTAACAAATCGATTTGATTAATAATGTAAAGAAAGGTTGCTTCGGGTTGATAACGATAAACTGGGTAATGAAAAAGACAATCTAGATGCAAAACCGATGACATCATGATAATCAAAGCATCTTTGGGCAGTTCTGGTAGATCCTCAGGATGAAAATGATCGTGTGACTCCCCATAATGCATCAAGCGAAAACAGGCTTGACAAAAGGGGTGTTCCATCGATAAGACATACCCTGGTTTTTCACGATTTTCTGTTTGAAAAGGGGCACCACACCCTTTACATGTCGTGATCGTTGACATAGTCATAAAGCCTTTCTTGGTAAAGTTCTGGCTTATTCTTTTGGATAGATCGTAAGACGTGTTGCTCAAGTTTGCGGTTAAATTGGGTAATTTTACGATCCGATGAACGCTTGACTGAACGCACCAACACGGTATAAAACCTCATGCGGTTTCCGCCCAAAACATCGGTCATCAGTTGATCGCCAATTAAGACGGTCTTATCGGTAGAACTAGACACCAGTTTTAGTGCCTTCTTAAACCCAAACTTTAGCGGTTTTTTCGCATGCCAGACAAAAGGAAGATTGAGGTCTTTCACTGCCTCATACACACGTTTATAGTGACTGTTGGAGATGATAACAAGTTTAAAATCTTGGGCCAATCGTTTAAAAAGAGCGTGATGCGAATCCGACACGCGTTGTTCGTCGTATCCAATAATCGTGTTGTCCAAGTCAAAAAACAAGGTAGTGTAACCCTGCTCTTTTAACGTTTTGTATGGAATCTCTTCAATCGATTGAACGTAAGCGTTAGGAATGCATTTTACATACCAAGCCATTAGCGAATGTCCACAATCTCGATTTTAAAAATCTTGCCTGTCTCAGTTTTGACTTCAACCACTTCATTTTTCTCTTTGTTCATCATGGCTTTACCAATAGGGGACTCAATGGAGATTTTACGAGTTCTTGGATCAGCTTCAATGCTACCCACCAAATAAAAATCTTTAACATCATTGGTTTCTAAGTAGCGTACTGTTACCGTTTTTCCGATATTCACCACATCTTCAGATGTGGTTTTAATGATTTTGACATTTTTTAAAATGACTTCAATTTCAGCTATCCGAGCTTCGATACGGGCTTGCTCGTTGCGAGCAGCATCGTAATCGGCATTTTCTGATAGGTCACCTTGAGCACGTGCTTCTTTTAGGGCTTCGAGGTTTTCGCCTCGTTTGACATCTTTTAAATACGCCAGTTCGTTCTTGAGTTTATCGACACCTTCTTGTGTCAATTGATACGTGGGTTTGACCGCCATGGGAGTCCTCCTTAAATTTCTAATTTATTATACCTTATTTTTCAATGAATTGCTATGTTTTTCAAATGTTTTTGGTAGGTCTTGTAATCGGGCATGAGGGTTGCTAAAAGCCAGTAAAACGCCTTTGAATGGTTAAACTCTTTTTGATGAACATACTCATGGTAAAGGACATAAGTCAGAAAACGCGCATCTAATCGAGCAAGATAGGTATTTAGCGTGATTTCATTTTTTAACCGATGATAACTGCCATATTTTGATTTAAGATACCGAAACCGATAGGTCGCTCGTTTAAAACCGAGTTGGTTTAAGTGATCTTGAACATCATCCATATAGGTCATCTTCTTTTTAAGTTGGTCCATGTAGATGGCCTTTTTTAAGGCACCCTCATCTTGTTTAGGATAATGGGCTATGACACAATCATCGATCAATTCGTATCTAAAACGGCCTTGATGAATCAAAAGCGAATACGTTTTCCCCCAAAGTTGAATCGTCTCTTTGGTCTCTTCGCTTTGTCTTTTTTGGATTTTGACCTCTAAAGCATCAAAACGGTCTAAAAGATACGCTTCGATTCCTTCAAGTTTGGTGTGGTGATGGGTGGTGATTTCTACGTGATCATGCCGAACGCGAACATACGTATTTTTATTATTTTTTCGAAGGATGCGAACAGGCAATCTCCGATCTCCTTTGATGATTTCTTTCATCCTGCCCTCCTCAAAAGCGTGTACGGTTCTAAGGCAAAAGGGACGCGAAGACGAAGGATTTGACGCGGGTGTCTAGCGACATCAATCGGTTCATTTTGGTCATTGATCATGTCGTCGACATAAAAAGTCTTTAACTCTCCATTGGGCATAAAGGCTTCCATAAGGATTCCTTTTTCAAAGTAGTTTCGTTGTTCGATCGTCGCCACTTGAGAAAGGGAATCATAAGCCAAAACCAATCCGATAAACAACTGGTTAGGTGTTTCCGTTCTGGTGTTGAAGAGCTGCTCCGATAAACCGGGTATCCCTTCTAAGTATCCATGAGAAGCCAATCGATTTTCGGCCTTTTCAAGCTCCTTTAAATACGGTGAAAAGTCGATGATTTTCTTCTTAATCATGTAATCATCCATCAGTTTTCGATAGGTGCCTACCACTGTCGCAATATAATGAAGGCTTTTCATGCGGCCTTCAATCTTGAGTGACGATACACCAGAATCGATTAAAAAAGGAATCTGTTCCAATGCTTCTAAGTCTTTGGAAGACATGGAAAAAGAGGTTTCATGAAGACTTTTTCCTTGAGACGTGAGGTCATAGTTCCATCGACATGAATGGGCACATCCCCCACGATTGGCATCGCGCCCTGTCATGGTATTAGACAAACTGCAACGTCCCGAATAAGACATGCACATGCCCCCGTGGATGAACACTTCAATCTCAGGTTTGGACACTTGGATCAAGTTTCTGATTTGATGTTTATCCAACTCGCGTGCTAACACGATTCGTTTAACGCCTTTTTGATGCCAAAAATCCACGGCATACCGATTAAGAACCGATTGTTGTGTGGAAAGATGAACGTCCATATTGGTGTGCTTAAGTGCCATTTGAGCGATGTAAGGAGAAGCTGCAATGACCGCATCAACCTGACAGTGTTCCAACGCTTTCAAATAATCGATTACGCCTTCTACATCCGTTTGATGGGGAATGATGTTGGTGGTCACATAGACACGCTTTTTTCTTTCGTGGGCAAACTCCGTGGCCTTTTTGATGTCTTCTAATGAAAAATTAGATGCGCGTGCACGAAGAGAAAAATCCGCCCCACCAATGAAACAAGCATCTGCCCCATAAAGCAAGGCAATCTTCAGTTTTTCTAAATCCCCAGCAGGGGCTAGCAATTCAATCATGTCATTCCTTCTTTTGTTTATATATCGTAGGGGTGAACAAAAATCCTTCATCCCAACGTTCCTTGTAGGTTTCTTCAGCCCATGTTTGAAGGGCTATATCGTATCCGTTTTGATACATGAAAAGCATCTTATACGCATAGAGGTCATCTTTAAACAAGCTATCGATTACCATATAGTCCACTGTTTTTTTAAGGGGTTCCATGTGTTTGATGGATGCCATCACGGACGAACGAAAGACATGGGTTCCTGCGTGATCTTCTAATATGGGATACGCTTCATTCGGTCTCATCTCTTCAATAATCCGCAAGTCTTGTCTCGATTCAAAGTGGGCATCCAAATGGACATAGCGGGCAAAATTGTCAATCAAATGTCTTTTTGAGTAAAACATATTCAAGTGCCCATGACCCATCATGAATAGCTTATACGATTTGTTCATTCCTATCGCAAGAATAGCATCTAATGTGATTTCTTTAGCAACAAACGCCCCTAAAAGGCCTTCTTCACTGAAAAAATTGAAGTCATGAACATGGGTCAACAAGGTTTCAGGATGGTAGACTGCTAAATGCTTCATGTTGAGACGATCAAGAATGGCGAGTGCTCCAATATCGCCGATGATAATGCCGTCAAGACTTGATTGTGGGCATTGACTTAGAAACGGTTCTAATCGCTCCAATTGGTCATCGGTAAACAATTGATTGCACATCAAGAACACCTGTTTGCCTTTGGATTTGATTAAAGAAATCAACAACGTTAGTTCCTCAAGCGAAAAACTATGGGCAAGCCGTGTCCCAAACTGATCGTTGCCTAGGATAAACCCATCAGCATATTCACTTAACCTATCAAGGTTGTTCCGATCAAAAAGTTGTGTAAGAAGCTTCATTTGTTTTTCCTTTGACTGATGCTCATCCCATCGCCCAACATAAAAAACTCGGTATCGAAGGCAGGATGATTTTTCAAAAACGTTTTGAACGTTTCAATCTTTCGAAGCAGTTGCTTGGTGTGCCGATTGACGTGATCAGGATTTAAGTCGTGAAACCGCAGGTTGTCGCATATCAAAAGCCCCCTTGGGTTAAGCAAAGGCGCAAATTTCTCAAAGAACCGTTGGTATTGGGCTTTGGCTGCATCGATAAAGATCAGATCATACGTCTTGAGTTCGCCTTCATAATCAAGTGCATCAAAAGGAAGTAATCGAATTTGCTGATGCAAATCAAAGCGATCAAAGTGGCGCTGTGCCAGTTCAATCATGATCTCATCTTTTTCAAAGGTATCGACCAAACAGCCATAAGAGGCCATAGCTAAAGCGCTATAGCCTATGGCTGTGCCGATTTCTAAAACATGAACAATCCGATTCTTTTGAATCGTTTCTTTTAAGAACGAAAGACCTTCGTCTGTGACAATAGGAACATGGTGTGCTACGGCATATTCCTTCAGTCTTTTTAAATCCATTTATTGATTCTCTTCCTCATCGTCTTCTTCGTCTTCAAGTGCATCTAAATATTCCTGAAGAACACCGTCAATCATATCCCATTCTTCATCGGTCTCGATGTCTTGGAATGTTCCTTCGTCTTCGGTTTCCCCTGGAACATAGATCGCGGCACTGATTTCTTGGTTGTCAACGAATTCGAAGACAACGTAGTTTTTTCCGTTATGTTCATGGGTGAAAAGAATCTCACAAATGAGTTCTTCTCCTGTGTCTGTGGTAACAATCATTTGATTTTCGTTCATTTACTTTCTCCCTTGATAATCTAAATAGTTTTGTAAAATGACAACAGCTGCCAGTTCATCTTTTTTTTGTTTTTGTGTGCTACGGCTTTGTGAGCCCTTAATGAGCGCCCTGAGGGCGGTTTGAGTTGAAAGGCGTTCATCCCAAAGGATGACGTCAACATCACACGCGTTTTCAATCATCTCTTTAAACGTTTCGCTAATTTTCCCACGAACGCCTAAATCGTTGTTCATGTGTTTGGGTAGCCCTAAAACAACGGTTTTGATGCCATGGGTATGGACCAAATGCCCGACATGAGCAACTGCGAGATCGTAGTGATTTTCGATAAACCGAAAGGTTTCTAAAGGGCTTGCGATAATACCGGATGCGCTAATCGCAACGCCTAGTGTCTTGCTTCCAAGATCTAAACCTAAATAACTCATAACTGTTTCTTTATCGCTTCAATGGCTTTTGGCAAATGGATTAAATGTTGCGTTCCGCCTTGGGCCATCTGCGGTTTTCCTCCACCAGAGCCTAACGTAAGTTGAGCAGCCAACTTTACTAAATCTTCCGCTTGGTCAATGCGGCTTTTGCAGATAAACGTCGCTTTATCGGATGAAACATTAATGAGAAACAATGTCTCTGCCTTTATTTTATCATAGAGCGCGTCCATCAGTTGTTTTAAAACTTTCGAATCGATGTCTTGGAGAACGATGAGTTCTCGAGACGAGGGGTTTGGTGGAAGAAAGTCATCCAACCGTTTCAAAACGTCCTGATTTTTCAATCGGTTCATCTCTTTATCTTGGAGTTTAATCATCTCTTTGAATTCAGCGAGATGTTCTCTTAATCGGATGATGTCTTGGTACGATCCTTCAGGGATCGGCATGACAGGTATGAGAGCAATCGGATTGATTCGCTTCATCTTTTCTTTTAACGCATCCAATTCTTGAAACAAAGAACTCAGATACGGTTTCATTTGGGTCGTGATATCTTCTCCTGTTACGGCTTCAATTCGATAGATTCCTGAACCAATGGACTCATAAGAGACAATCGCAAACCGTTCAATCTCTTCAGTGTTATGAACGTGGGTTCCTCCACACAGTTCTTTGCTCCAATCCATGTCAATGACGCGAACGGTGTCCCCGTATTTTTCCCCAAACAAGGCCATGGCACCCATGGCTTTCGCTTCATCAAGGGTCATTTGCTTGATGGAAACGTCTAAAGGTTCTTGTTGAATAAAATAATTAACCCGTCTTTCAATTTCTAAAATCTTGTCATCCGATTCGGTTTCAAAATGATTAAAATCAAAGCGAAGGCTCTTTGGAGCAACCTGCGATCCTTGCTGGTTACAGTGCTTGCCAAATTGTTCTTTCAACGCTTGATGAAGCAGATGGGTGGCGGTATGGTTTTTGATGGTTTTTAATCGGGTTTGTTGGTCCACAATCGCTAACACCTCATCCCCTTCTTGAAACGCATTTTCAATCACGTGAAGAAATTGTCCATGGGGCAGTTTAATGACATCTTTTACGTGTAACCCATTGATGGTTCCTTGATCGGCCACTTGCCCGCCTGATGTGGCATAAAATGGGGTTTGATCCAACACAATGCCTTCTTCAAACACCTTAATGACTTTCGCTTCGCTTTGTAACGTGTCATAGCCAATAAACTCTGACGGTTCAAAAAAGTGAAGGTATTCTTCTTGTTGGGCTTTCATGGAACTTGAATCTAACCGTGCATTTCTTGACCGATCCTTTTGTTCCAAAAGGGCTTGATGAAAAGCATTTAAATCAACGTTGATGCCGTGTTCTTCTGCCATCTCCATGGTGAGTTCGATGGGAAAGCCGTAAGTATCATACAATTTAAAGGCCGTTAACCCACTTAAGAGGTCGCCTTCTTTTTCGATTGCTTCAAGCAAATGCTTTTCTCCATCGGCAATGGTTTCTAAAAACTTTTCTTCTTCTTTTAAAATGATTCTAGAGACGATGTCTTTGGTTTCATTCAGCTGTTTATAAAAGACACCCATCACTGAAACGACATCGTCCACAAGAAGGTGCAAAAAGGGCGTCATCAATCCGAGTTTACGTCCGTATTTAACCGCTCTTCTTAACAGTCTTCTAAGAACATACCCACGACCCTCATTCGACAAAAGCGCACCATCCGAGATGGCAAACGTCAACGCCTTGATGTGATCCGCAATGACTTTATACGCCATTTGGCCTTGATAGGGAATCTGGGTCATGGTCACCAAATGTTGGATGGTTGGAAAAAACAAATCGGTTTCAAAATTGGTTTCGGTTTGTTGGATCACGCAAGCAAACCGTTCGAGCCCAGCACCGGTATCAATGTTTTTGTTAGGAAGTTCAGGGTAATCCGAACGGTTTAGACCGGATTTTGCATTAAATTGTGAGAAAACGATGTTCCAAATTTCGATGTATCGCTCATTTTCAAGGTCGTTTATAAGAAGTTCAACTCCTCGTTGATCAAACGCCTCACCACGGTCAAAATAGATTTCAGTATCTGGTCCGCAGGGTCCTGGACCAATCTCCCAGAAATTATCATCGCGTGGAATGATATGCGAGGGATCGATGCCCAAATCGATCCATTTTTGCTTGGCTTCGATGTCATCCGGATAATAGGTCATGTAAAGCTTTTCTTTTGGAAAGCCAAACCATTTGGGGTCTGTTAAGATTTCTAATCCCCATTCAATCGCTTGATCTTTAAAATAATCCCCAATCGAAAAATTGCCCAACATCTCAAAGAACGTATGATGTCTAGCGGTTTTCCCAACATTATCAATGTCGTTGGTGCGAATGCATTTTTGGACATTGGCAATCCGTGGATTTAGGGGTGTCTCTGTGCCATCAAAATATTTCTTCAAAGGAGCAACCCCAGCATTAATCCACAATAAGGTTGGATCATTTTGAGGAATTAGCGAAGCGGATGCTTCTACTTTGTGACCTTTGGATTCGAAAAACGATAGCCAGGTTTGTCTGATTTGTGCAGCAGTCATGTGTTTCATAGGTAACCTCCCATTGTTCATAAAAAATAAACGCCCTTAGACATTCTAAGGACGTATAAATACGCGGTACCACCTTAGTTCCAAAGCGATGATCGCATTGGCACTCTCATGTCGTTACGGCCGACATACCGGTTGCTCCCAAACAGCATTCATAAGGCTTCATCCTTGCTTTCACCAACCGCAAGGTCTCTATCAATGAAGGGCTTATTACTCCTTTTGTTCATTGCGTATTTAGTTTAGCACATTCCATAAGAAATGTAAAGCCAGATGGGTTCAATCTGTATTTTTAGCCACCATTTGAATGTGCAAGATTCCTTCTTCAAGATAGGGCTCACTGACTTTAAGAAAACCCAGTTTTTGATAATAGTCTTCCAAGTAGGCTTGAGCAGAAATGCGAATCGGATTTCCTTTTAAGTCGTCCATGGCTTGCCGAATTAACTGACTTGCATAGCCTTGGTTTCGGTATTCCTTTCGTGTGGCAACACGAGAAATCGCGTGTTCAACATACTTATGTCCAGGATCAATCACGCGCAAATACGTGACGATTTTTCCATCTTCTAACCAAAAATAGTGTTTCGAATAAAAATCTTTGTCATCCGTGTCTACATAAATGATTTGCTGTTCTTTGACAAAAACAGTGTTTCGGATATCCAAAAGTTGATAGAGTTCTTGCGTGGTGAGTTCGTCAAACCGCTTACTTAAACGCATGTTTAAACACCCATGGAGCCCCCAAAGCAGCCCATAAACCAATCATTAAATACCTCAAAAAATCAAACCAAACATGATCAATGAAAATCACTTTTAAGCCTTCTTTAAGCGCAAACAAAACGATCAGTCCGAAAATTATTTTAAAGATTTGTGTACTCAAACGGGTTTTGACTTGATAACCCACCCATCTTTTCTCCATCGCGTACCCGACAGCAAACCCAATGAATGCCCCGCAGGCAACCGCTAAATCATGGGTAGGAGACCAAATAAAAAGCCCAAGCATCAACGGAACCATAAGAAGCGCAAGTTTATGTTCCTGATCCTTTACCTTTTTCAATAAAGGGTGGAGTAATGTGGCAACACCAAACGCCAACAAAGACCCAACGATAACATCAGAAAGGTAGTGCTGACCCAAATAAATTCTAGATAGTGGGACCATGATTAAGATAAAAATACCAATCCATTTTAAGGCTTTTATTTTAAATGTTTTCGCACCATCTAAACTAAAGTATCCCAAAACCCCAGCGGCTTGAGCATGTCCAGAAGGAAAAGAATACCCCGCTGTGGTCCAACGCTCTAAAGAAATCACACCCGGCAAGGTATAGGGTCTTGGTCGTTGAAAAACAAGTTTTAGCCCCGCATTCAAAATGGCGGAAATCATAAAGATAAACACAAAATAAAACGCATACTTTTTATGGATTGTCCAGTACACAATCACAGCAATCAAAATGAAAAAGATTTGATCGCCCAGTTGTGTTACTCCGTAGAACAACCCATCGAATAATGGATTTCTTAGGTTTTGAAACCCTTTGACAATGTCTAATTCCATTTTTGTCCTCCAGCCTTATGATTTAAACGTCTTTTTCATGATTTTTTTCACACGCATGTTTTGGTCTTTTTCTTTAAGGGTTTCCCGCTTATCAAAATCTTTCTTCCCTTTGGCTAGCCCAATTTCTAACTTGCATAATCCTTCTTTTAGATACATTTTGAGAGGGATGACCGTCATGCCTTGTTCTTTGATTTTTGAAAACAACTTGATGATTTCTTTCTTATGCAACAACAGTTTGCGTTGCCTAGTTTCATCATGATTGAACCGGTTGGAAAAAGGATACTTGGCAATATGCATTTGGCTAACATAGGCTTCTTTTTCTTTAAATGTGATGTAAGCATCGTTAAACGATACTTTACCGAGTCGGATCGATTTGATTTCAGAACCCAAGAGTTGCATGCCTGCTTCAAAGGTTTCTAAAACAAAATAATCATGATAGGCTTTTTTATTTACGGCGATGATTTTCATGGGAATTCCTCTTCTTTTTCGGTTTATCTACGATGACATAATCCATTTTCCGGGTGATTAAATCCACTTCGACCAATTCCACTTTGAGGGTATCGCCTAAACGGTACCGCTTGCCTTTGCTTCCGACATACGTCAACTGGTTTTCATCAAACATAAAGTAATCGTTCAATAATCTTAGAGGAACAAACCCTTCAATGCCATTGGAAAGTTTGATAAACATTCCACTGGGCATCATTTGTGTGAGGGTCGCTTTGAAAGCATGGCCTATTTTATTGGCCATAAACTCACAACTTTTTAATTTAGATACATCACGTTCCATTTGAATCGCTTTTCTTTCTTGTGTCGATGTGTGCATGGCAATTTCTGGCATTCTGGCATCGAATGAATGATAATCCTTCTGATAATGCGGTGTTTCACCAAAGACAAATAGATGAATCATTCGATGTAAGATTAAATCAGGATACCGTCTAATGGGCGATGTAAAATGGGAATAATAGCGTGCTCCAAGCCCGTAATGAATGCCTGACTTCTCAGAATAGACCGCTTTTTGCATCGCTCTAAGAAGTGCCATATGGACAATCGATTGATACGGTGTATTGGCCGCTTTCTCTGTTAAAATCTGTAGCGGTTTAAAGGATCCAAGTTGCTTCATGTTAACCGGTAATCCTAGTTTTGCAACCAGTTGTAGGGCTGTTTTTAGTTTAATCGGATCCGGTTCATCATGAACCCGATATATTGCAGGAAGCTCATTGAAATGCATGTGCTGAGCAACGGTTTCATTCGCAATTAGCATCAAGGATTCGATGAGTTCTTCGGCTTGATCGGTTTTTCGTTCATAGACATCAAGGACAACGCCTTTTTCATTGACGACAAACCCGAGTTCACTGGACTCAAACTCAATTTCGCCACGCGAATGCCGAATCTTTTTAAGTTTTTGTGACAACTCATTCATGTGAACTAACATGGCATCAAGTGAGTCGTCTTTAAGCGATTTACCGTGGTTTAACCATTGGTTCACTTCATCGTAGGTCAATCGTCGGTGACTGGTAATGATGGTTTTTTGAATGTCGTATGACACCAAGCGAGCTTCTTTATCCAAAACCATGTGACAAGATAGCGTCAGTTTTGGCTCATTTGGATTCAGTGAACACCAGTCGTTAGAAAGTTTATGCGGCAACATCGGAATCACGCGATCGGCTAAATAGGATGAAGTGGATCGACGATACGCTTCTTGGTCTAGAAGCGATCCATTTCTTACATAGTGGCTAACATCCGCAATATGAACCCCTAAATGGTAGTGATCATTCGATTTAATTAAACTGATGGCATCATCCAAATCCTTGGCATCTTTTCCATCAATGGTGACAATCAATTGATCTGAAAGGTCCTTTCTTAAGGTCTTCTCAAGTTCGATATCAATCGTCATGGCGTTAATTTCTGCAAGCAACTCCTCTGAAAACCGAGTGGGCCATTCATAGCTTTCCACGATTTTCATGGTATTAATATCAGGGTCGTTGATATGCCCAATCAATTTTCTAATTTTCGCATAAACGCAGTTTTGATCGATTGCATCCACATCCATCATGACAACATGTCCATGGACATACCCGTTATACCCATCGACTTCTACACGACGGTCGATAAAGGAATCGGGTTCAGCAATCAAACCCTTTTTCGTTTGTCTTAGCGTAGCGATAAACGACTTTAATGCACGTTCAACGATAAAGACGACTTTCGGTTCAACCCCTTCTTTAACCAACACAATGTCGTCGTGCATGGCATCAAACAAGTCTTTTCCGTCTAAATAAAGGTCCCTTAGTTCTTGTCTTAAAAAACCAAATTGCTTCTTATGATCAATTCGGCCAATCAGGATATTGGAGTCTAAGTGAACAAAATCTTCATCAAGATGCGTAAAGGGACTGTTTAAATCCGATTGATGTTCAACTTTTTCAATGGGTATCTTACGTGTTTGGGATTCATAAAACTGCATGTAAAGTGATTTCATGTGTTTACCTCTTGTTTATTATATCATGTTGTCATCTTTTTAGGGTTACCCTCTGCGAAAGAGCGCATTCATGAGTTCAATCAGTTCATCTCTTGTGTTTTTGCTTAATGCTGCTTGACGAGCGAGTATCGGTTGATCGGTGATAATCCCATCTGCATTCAAATTGACAACATCTTTTAATCTTCGTTCGCCGTTAACGGTATAAACAAAAACCTTTTTCCGCTGATTTTGAATGATGTCTCGGTACTGGGGGTTGTTTTTAAATAGCGATTCATGTAGTCCAAACATGTCAATGTAAGAGTAGGCAGCTAGCCGCTCCATATCACCGAAGAATGAGGTAATCAAAAGCAGTGTTTGCACCTCTTCATTCATGTCTTTAAACCGTTTTAACTGTAGATTATTAAAACTTAATAGGGTCACATCTTGGGCCATATTGTACTGTTGGACAATCGCCATCACTTCTTTTTCAAACGCCAAGGTGCTCACTTTTAAATCTAAAAAGATATTGATGCGTCCTTGGGTGATGACTAACGCTTCCTCAAGTGTGGGTATCGTTTCGCCCATAAACTCATTTGAAAACCAAGATCCCGCATCAAGTTGTTTCAACTCGGCCAATGTCAAATCGTGCACATTTCGGTTTAAAGCATCGTTGGTGGTCCGTCCCGTGGTCCGATCATGGATCAAAACAGGTATCCCATCTTTCGAACTTCGAACATCAATTTCTACGAAATCCGCTTTCGCTTCAATGGCCAGTTCAATAGCAGCCAGCGTGTTTTCAGGGGCATCCCATGAGGCTCCTCGATGGGCAGCAATCAGCGGGTAGTTTAAAATTTCTACAGGAGGATCGCCTTGTAGACGAAAAGCAATTTGAGCGAGATTTAAGGAAAAAATGACAAACAAAGTTAATAGGATGGCACGTTTTATAAATGTTGACGCGATGAGTGGTTGTCTAAGAACCTGCATGAAGGAATGTCTGGGATGCTCGCGAATGTTTCTTTGTCTTTCGTAATACCACGACATGACAAACGCATAATTGATCGGAATGAGTGTAATCGTTGATACAAACGCAATAACGCTATAAAGCGAATAAAAGATGGTTAAAACAAAACTAACAACATAATCTTCCCCTTTGATCCATCGAACAAATAGACCGGTTCCAAAGAGGATAGCTATGTACAAAAAATACAAGACTCCATTCACTATTGCGTTGACAATAGCCAACTCTCCTACGATACGAACCCTTCTTTTTTTAAGCAAGATGCGATGTTGTTTCCATCTGGTTGTTTTGGGAACTTGGTCAATCGTGAGTAAAGGGACAGTAAATATCGATTCCATGAAGAATAGAACTAAGATGACGATTAACGCAACAAACATCCACATTAACGACTGATAGGATTGGATTTGTTGAATCACAATATCGGGCACATTCACGGTTTGCGCAATCCCAACAACATGCATTAATTCAACGACAAGGAAAAAAATGAGCGCAGGAATCATAACATTGACATGGTATGTTCTTAGAACATCGACGGTTTTTTTGATGCCAACATGAAACAAGACCCGAACGCTCAAATCACGCTCATTGTATCCGTAATCAAAGATAACGGATAAAAAAACCAATTCAATCGTGACATATAAAGCAAAGATAACCAGTAAAAGCAGCATCAAACCGATGGTCGTAGGTTTGAATAGATAACTCACGAGAGAACTGTTTGTTATATAGGATAATCCGGATAACCGAATAGAGGTATCAAATAAAAACCGCGAAACAGGAAAAATAACAGCAAGACCTAAAAGCCGATAGATGACTTCGAACCCGATCAGCTGTTTAAAGTTATAAGTTAGGCTTCTTGAGACGGTTTTTAACGTATTAAACATAACTCCCTCCTAAGAATAGTATACTCTTTTTTTGTTTTTGATTCAAAAGGATAGGGAGGGAATAAAAAAAGGAGCATGGTGAATGCTCCTTGAAATCATCGTTTGTTACCCTTTCAAGTTGTAGAACGTTTTGAGTCCTAAATATTGAGCGGTATCTCCCAGTTGATCTTCAATTCTTAGCAACTGATTGTATTTGGCAATCCGATCGGTACGTGAGGCACTTCCGGTTTTGATTTGACCCGAATTGGTGGCTACAGCGATATCCGCAATCGTGGTATCTTCGGTTTCTCCTGAGCGGTGGGAGATGACAGCGGTATACCCAGCACGTTTAGCCATTTCAATCGCATCAAACGTTTCTGTTAGTGTTCCAATTTGATTGACTTTAATCAAAATTGAGTTGGCGATTCCTTTTGAAATACCCAAAGAAAGTTTTTCGGTATTGGTTACAAATAAATCGTCTCCAACCAACTGGATTTTTTTACCCAATAGGTCTGATAAGTATTGCCAACCTTCCCAATCGTTTTCATCCAGTCCATCTTCGATGGAAATAATTGGATACTTTTGAACCAAAGATTCATAAAAATGAGCCAATTCTTTGCTGGTCATTTCTTTGCCGCCTTCACCGGCTAAGACATATGTTTTGGTTTGTTTGTTGAAAAACTCAGATGAAGCCACATCCATGGCCAAATAAATATCTTTACCTGCCACATAACCGGCTTTTGCGATGGCTTCCATGATGACCATCAGCGCTTCTTCGTTGGATCCAAGATTAGGAGCAAACCCTCCTTCATCCCCGACACCGGTGTTGTATCCTTTTGATTTTAAAACACTCTTTAAATGATGAAACACTTCAGCACCCATGCGGATGGCTTCTTTGAATGTCTTAGCACCGACTGGCAAAATCATGAACTCTTGGAAGTCAACATTGTTATCCGCATGCGATCCCCCGTTAATGATGTTCATCATCGGAATCGGCAAGGTTTTGGTGTTAAACCCACCTAGATATTGATACATTTCTAAGCCGAGGAAATCTGCAGCAGCGCGTGCTGCGGCCATGGATACCCCTAAAATGGCATTCGCTCCAAGTTTTGATTTGTTCTTGGTTCCGTCCAAGTTAATCATGATTTGGTCAATACGAACTTGATCGGTTACATCGATTCCTATCAATTCTTGAGCAATAATCTCATTGACGTTGTGAACAGCTGTCAAAACGCCTTTTCCTAAATATCTTTTCTTGTCTCCGTCTCTTAGTTCAACCGCTTCGTGTTCACCTGTGGATGCACCGGATGGAACGATTGCGCGACCAAAAGCACCAGAATCGGTAAAGACTTCTACTTCAATGGTTGGGTTGCCACGAGAGTCAAGGACTTCGCGTGCATAAATATCGCTAATGTATGGCATATTTTCACTCCTTATTTAGTTTTGCCTATGTTTTAACCACTTTCATTATACACAACATTTGGTGTTTTGAAAACAAAGATGTCAATAAAAACGTTTACTTAATGTCATTCATCCTTCTTTAAGGTTGAATGTGCCTATTTTTTGTATCATTGACTTAACTGAACCCCTGTGATATCATGAACTCAGCAAGCCTTATCTTTTATTAAAAGATAGGCCAAATAAGGAGCTTTAGATGTCGTTTGCCTATGAGAAAGAGTTTTTGTCCATCTTAAAAGATGAATTGGTCCCTGCAATAGGGTGTACTGAACCTATTTCAGTGGCCTTGGCAGGAGCAAAGGCCAGAGCTTTATTAAATGAAGATTTTGAAACCATCACGATGGCTTGCAGTGGAAGCCTCTTTAAAAACATCAAGTGCGCTGTTGTTCCTAACACGGGTCAGTTAAGCGGGGTTGAGGCCAGTGTTTTAGCGGGTGTGATTGGTGGACAACCCGAAAAAGAGTTGCGCGTCATCGAGTCGTTGACTCGCGATCACTTGGATCAGATACGATGGCATTTAGACAACAACACGGTGCAGGTTGTGTTTTTAGACACCCCTTACAATCTTCATTTTGTTATTCGTTTAGAAAGTCAAAACCATTGGGTCGAAATAGAAGTTAAGCACATGCACACCAACACGGTCAGAATGACCTTGGATGGAAAGCATATTCTACATAAAGATGACATAAAAGATGACTGGTATCAGGGTGTGGCAGACCATCATGAACTTTTAACCTTTGACAGGATTTTGGATTTTACTGATTCCGTTTCGATTGATGCTTTAAAACCCTTGTTAATGACGCAAATTGATTATAATATGGCCATTGCTTTGGAAGGGTTAAACGGGGGATATGGGGTATCTATTGGTAACGTAATATTGAAAAATCAACCCACGTTATACAGCAAACTAAAAGCCTACACGGCTGCCGCCTCAGAAGCAAGAATGTGTGGCTGTGACCTGCCGGTAGTCACAAACTCAGGAAGTGGCAATCAAGGCCTCGCTTCTTCGATTCCGGTGATCATGTATTGCCGAGAAAAAGAGATTGAAGATGAGCGGATGTTTCGTGCTTTGGCTTTATCCAATCTCCTCACCATTTATCAAAAAGGCTCCATTGGTCGCCTATCGGCGTTTTGTGGTGCCATTGTGGCGTGTTGTTCCAGTGGTGCAGCACTCACTTACTTAGAAAAGGGGACACGTGATCAAATCAAAATGACCGTCATTAACGTATTAGCGGATTCACCCGGTATCGTTTGTGATGGCGCTAAAGCATCGTGTGGATGTAAAATTGCAACCGGATTAGAAGCGGCTATTATGGGGCATTTCATCAGCATGGATAACAAGAGTTACCTTCCTTATACAGGACTCATTCGTAAAGATGTGGACGAGACCATCAAAGCGATTGGCAAACTGGCAACAGAGGGCATGAAGGACACCAATCGAACCATATTGGAGATCATGATGGAGATGAAAAAAAATGACCCCAGTTAGGGTCATAGGCGTTCTGGTTTTTGAAGAAGAACGATCATCCAACTAAACGAGAGAATCATCATGATCCGTTGAAGGATTCCAGAGTAATCCGAAAACTGCATCAAAAAGGGAATAGCTATTGAAATCACGAGTAAAAGAAAAGCGACAATTTTTTGTTGCTTTTTTTGTGCAATTACAAAAACACTGGATGCAAAAAGTGCAAATGAAACCCCTGTTGCCGTAGCAAAAACAGAATGGAGCGTATCGGATAGAGGATCGTATGCCATGAAGGAATCAATGGATCGCGATTGAAAAACCCCAGTCATGAAAAACGAAAGACCAAACGCGGTTAATAAGAATCTAAGGCTTAAAGGCCATTTCTTGGTCATGAAAGCATCAACAAGAACAGCGGCACCCATTGAAAAAAAGGTGAGATTCATGACCCAAGCATAAGGCATTTGTTGGCCTCCAAGTTGGCTGGTGGTATGAGCAACCAAACGGTAATCTGGATGCGATAAAATGGGGAGCAAAAAGATAACTAAGAGAAACGGTAAAAACATGCGTTTGGTCATGATGAAGTGAAAAAATGCTTTTTAGATTTAGTTGAAGCAAACACCCGAATGGCTTCTTTATGGGTTTTAATCTCAACTGAACCACTGGTCGAATATTCGCCATCGGCGTTCCAATTGACATCGTCTCGGGTTTGAATTTTGTAATAGGATGCTGATAAATGCAAGTCTTCTCTCAATTTCTTCCCACCTCGAATAAACGAGGAAAAGACGCGAAACCGCCATAACGATTTCGCACGTCTAAAGACGCGCAATTCAAGTTTTCCATCATTCAATTTGGCATGCGAGAAATTATAAAGACGCATTCCCCCAACCCGATTGGTAGATAAGCCTAAAATCATCACACAATCTAAGTCGAGACGATCGTGGTCATACGTAATAGAAATGGGGTAATTATAATCCACCGAAATGTCTTTCATGGCCTCAATCACATAGGCTAAGTACCCGTATTTTTTGATGTGCCTTCTCGAAACGGCATAACTGATTTTGGTGAGCATGCCGGAAGACACGGTATAAAGAAAATACTGATCGTTTACCGTGTTAACATCCATCCAGACGGGTTCTTCGCTTAGAAACAGTTTTAATGAACGATGAATGTGTTTGTTGATGCCTAAAATAGCGGCGGTATCATTCGCTGTTCCAGCCGGTAAAATGCCTAAGACAGGGCGATGGTCTGTTTTCATCATCCCATTGACCACTTCATTGACCGTTCCGTCGCCGCCAGCAACCAAAAAGACATCGTATGAGGCTGCCATTTGGGCGCTATACTCTTTTAAATCGCCCGGTTTTTTGGACTCATAAACGTCTAATAGATGGTTCGTTTTTTGGAAAAAACGAATAATTTGTCTGATATGTTTTTTGAAATTGGTTCTCCCACTCATGGGATTGTATAAAAGCAGTATATTCATATTACCCTCATGGCTATTATACCATTTCAATGGCTAGCATCACAAATGGATAGGGGTTCCAATGGCTAAATTTGCCCCTTCAAAGATTAATTCAGAGAGGGTTGGATGCGGATGGATGGCGTGTGCCAAATGGTATGCTGTTCCCCCTAACTCAATGACTGATCCGATTTCTGCAATAAGCTCTGAAGCTTGATAAGATACAATGTGGACCCCATAGATATGATGGGATTCAGGATGGGTGATCAACTTGATAAACCCTTCTTTTTCATGATCCGCCAACGCTTTACCTAAGGCCATGACAGGGTATTTGACCACGTGATGCACCAAACCTTTTTGTTGAACTTCTTTTTCGGTCATGCCAATGGATGCTATTTCAAGCGAGCCATAGACCACATTGGGAATGTAGTCATATTGCATTTTTGTGGATTTCCCTAATAAATGGTCGACTGCAACCAATCCTTCATGTGACGCCACATGCGCGAGCATGTATTTTCCGTTGACATCGCCGATGGCGTAAACGTTTTTCACGTTAGTGCACAAATGCTGATCGGTTTCAATGGCTCGGTTTATAAACCGTAGGCCTAGATGATCGAAGCCATTTGAATTGGGTCTCATGCCAACAGAAAGCAACATGATATCGGTTTCTAATCGATGGTCAGTATCGTCTACTGCGTAGATAACTGCTCGGTTTTCAATTGCACTTATAGTGGCATCCGTTAAGATGGTAATGCCCATTTTCTTTAAGTGTTTTGAAAAAACATCGACCACTTCATGATCTAACAAAGGCAACAATGTGCTTTGTTTTTCTAAAATGGTGACTTCGGTTCCTAATGCAGCAAAAATAGAAGCAAATTCAACACCAATGACGCCACCACCTAAAACAATCATTTTTTTAGGAATTTCCATTAAATTTAGGAGTTCTTTAGAGGTCATGATCCATTTTTGGTCTAACCCTTCTTGAATACCTGAAATGGGGGGGATGATGGGGGACGCTCCGGTTGCGATGATGAGATAACGCGTCTTAAGTATTTCTTGATTAACTTCAACTTGGGTGCTGCTTTGAACAACACCTATCCCTTGATAAAAATCAATCCCATGCTGTTTAATTAAGCCAGAAATTCCGGTGGTCAAACGTTTAACCACGGTGTTTTTTCGTTTGATCATTTTATCCAGTTCAGGATAAAAAACACCTTCAATTCGAATACCGAAATCCGAAGCTTTTTTGATGGATTCTAAGACTTTGATGTTTTTTAAAAGGGTCTTCGTTGGAATGCATCCATGGTTTAAACAGACCCCACCAATCGCCTCTTTTTCAATGAGTGCAACCTTTAGGTTGGATTGTGCAGCCCGAAGGGCAGCGACATAGCCACCGGGTCCGCCTCCCAGTATGATTAAATCGTATGTTTTCATCGTTCGTCACCTCAAGAATATAGTATCATTAAACCTGATCATTTTAAAGAGAAAAATCATTTTCTCTTTGGCTTCGTTTGTGATTTTTGTAGGATTACGCTATAATGAAAGAAATGAGAGGTGATTTCCCATGTTTCTTATAATGACTTCCCTAATGAATTTGATTCCAACCGTGTTGGTGATCGCCATCGTCATCTTGGTTTATATTTTTGAAGCAAAAATGATCAAAAAGTACGAAGATCGATTATCGCGATGGGCCTTGTTTGCAATCTATGGTTCTTCTTTAATTTTATTAGGATTGGCCACATTACTCATTCTATGGTTTTGGGGATTGGATCTTATGTCCATGATGGGGCAGTTTCTAAAAACTGTATCCGACTTGCTCGTCATAGAGATACCCCGTATCATCAACTCCGTCATTGTCTTGTTTGTTGCCCAGTTTTTATTAACGGTATCAAAGCTTACGTTAAAGAACATCGGACTTAAGCCAGGCCCTAATCAAAAACGAAAGCGCACCATTGCTCGGTTAATTCGAAGTTTTACCAAATACACCATCAAACTCGCTGCGATTTTGATTATTTTATCGATTTGGGGTATCAATGTGGCTCCAGCATTGGCTGGATTAGGCATCATGGGACTGGTCATCGGTTTAGGCGCACAACGTTTCATTAACGATTTAATTAGCGGTTTTTTCATCATATTTGAAAACCATTTTGATGTCGGTGACAAAATCGAAGTAAAGGGGTTTAAGGGTGAGGTGATTGACATTGGTCTAAAGACCACCAAACTCAAAAACTGGAAGGGTGAAGTCATGACGTTGAACAACGGTGAACTTACCACATTCATCAATTTTTCAAAAAACCCATCCGTGGCTGTCGTCGAATTTGGTATCGCTTATAAAGAAAAAGCTCAAGCGGTTATTGAGTTACTCAACAGCGAACTTCTTAAACTTAGAGAGATGTTTCCAGAAATCATCGAGGACCCTAAGGTCTTGGGTGTCATTAATTTAGATTCTTCTAGCGTCAATATTCGAGCCATCGCCAAAACAGCCAATGAGCAACATTATGGGGTTGAACGCGCCATGAGACAACGGATAAAGGAAATCTTAGATGACAATGGAATAGAAATTCCATTCCCTCAAGTGGTTGTTCATCAAACCGAGAAAAAGTGAAACAATTGACAATAAACATAAAGAAGCTAATCGCCAAAAGCCATTAGCCTCTTTTTTTACACCCGTAAATAGAACTATTCTTATGCTTTGATGCGGTTTACGTCTTCAAAGGCTTCCTTATTCAACTTCATCAAAATAACGCGCCAACGTGAATAGAAAATCGGATAATCGATTGATAAACTGAAGCGTGAATAGATTAACAGGGTGTTGTTGATCCAATCTAATCAGTTCACGTTCCGCTCTTCTTGTCGTCACGCGAGCCAAATTTAAGAACGATGCTGCTTTGGTTTGATCGAGTTTAATGAAACGGGTCAAGGGAGCTAGAAATTGATTGAAGTGGTCAATTTGAGATTCCATCCAAACGACGTCGTCTGTTGTTGTTTTACATTTAGCTGGATTATCCAATGCGACTTCATGATTGATATCAAACAAGATCTGATGGGCTCGATCTAAGATGGCATGCACTTCAGATAACCGAATATAATGTTTGGAAACGAGAATGAAGGCCATGGCTTCATCGAATGCTCCAATCACGGCTATTCTTAAGTCTGCTTTACTGACCCTTTGTTGCATCAAATCGGTTTGTCCTTTGTCGCCTCGTTTTGTATAAATTTTCATAAGTTCACTCCTGTTTACGTTTCTTTCCTTTTTTCATTAAGGCATCCACCGCGAAACTCGCGACATCAAATGCGTATTTCTTTGGGCCAAATCCAGCATCGTAGCCTAGTTCTTTGGCTAGCGCATGATGGATACGAGGACCCCCGACAATCACAATGAAGCGGTCTCTTATGTTTTCAGCTTCTAGCAGTTCGATAAATGCGGTAAGATTTTGAATATGAACGTCTTTTTGTGTGACGGTTTGACTGATTAAGATGACGTCCGCATCGTACTCAATCGCTTTTTCTAGCAGCACTTCGTTTTCTACTTGTCCGCCTAAATTATACGCTTTGATTCCCTTATACCGTTCAAGACCGTATTGCCCATTATAACCTTTCATGTTCATAATAGCATCAATACCCACAGTATGTGCATCGGTTCCCGTGGAGGCTCCCACAAAAACCAATGGGGATTCAAAATGGTGCTCAATAAAATCTTCGATTTCCTCTTTGGACATAGCGCTGGATTCAACTTCAATGGTTTTCACCGTGGCTAAATCCACTTGATGCTCTATTGTACCATAGATGATATACAATGAAAACTCAGAAGATAAAGGGGAACTATGAACCACAGCGGGTTGATGCAATCCCATTTGAATCGCTAAGGCTTTAGCGGCTTCTTCACCCAAAGCATTGCAGGGGATGGGTAATGTAAACGAGACTTGAATTTTCCCATCGTTTAAGGTGTCGCCATAAGGACGTATCCATGTGGGTTTCATTTGGATTCTCCTTTCAACTGTTTAAGAAGGATGTCTAAAACCGGATTTCGATAATACGCATGTTTTGCAAACACACCGGATAACCCTTTACCGCTATTTTCTCCTCGGGATATGCCTGCAAACGTCCCTTTTTTCAAGGTTTCAAACATGCCTTCCTGACGAATCTCATCCAACAACGCTTTGGCTTGATCAAGCACATGGTGAGCCCGTTTGACAATGATTCCATCGGGTTTAAACACGATTTCATTTCCAAAGTCCTTAAAGGCTTTTTCGATGTAACTCGCATTATCTAATGCGATCGCACGATCACTGATAAACGGTGTATGAATGGCTTCTGTCATCATCCCGAGCAAATGAATCTCTTGTTTGGTTGTCACAGCCGTGATGTTGAAAAGAGCATTCTGAAGGGTTCCTTTGAATATATCGCCAGTCATGTGTTTGGTTGGGGGCATGTACTTAAGCGGTGCATTTGGGAATATTTCTCGAGACATTAAAGCTTGAGCTAACTCGTATAAGAAACTGTTTTCCATGTCTGGATTGATTTCATAGGCATGTCCCAATCCCATTAAATGTTCCGGCATATTGGCTTTTTTTGCAAATTGCTCATTGATGAACTGGGATGCTAAAACGGTATGGGCATGCTCATAAGCATCGGATGTCGTCAAGTAATTATCTTCTCCTGTGTTGATAATGATTTCAGCATAACTGCTCAAAACACGAGAAAAATACTGGTCGACAAATGTTCGTTTCATGTTAATATCCCGAAAGATGATGCCGTAAAGTGAATCATTAAGCATCATATCCAGCCGTTCGATGGCACCAATGGTTGCGATTTCTGGCATGCATAAACCCGAAGCATAATTGACCAGTTTCACATACCGATTCATTTCGAGGGAAACCTCATCTAATGCTTGACGCATCAGTCGAAAGTTTTCTTGGGTTGCGTATGTTCCTCCAAAGCCCTCTGTGGTGGCTCCATAGGGGACATAGTCTAGTAACGATTGCCCCGTGCTTCGAATGACCGCGATGATATCGGCCCCTTTTTTGGCTGCAGAAATGGCTTGTTTAATGTCTTCATAAATGTTTCCAGTTGCCACAATGACATATTTTTTCGGGGTGTCTTTTTGAGGGGTTTGTTTGATCTTTGCTTTTCGTGTTTCGGTTTGGTGATTAATTTTTTCTAAAGTTTGGTGAATATAAGGGATGAGCAAATGCTGGTATGGACTGGCTTCCCTATCCTTATAGATTGAAAGATCGAGATTCCCATTGGACACAGCTTTTGCAATTTCATAGGGAGTAAGGTGATGATCGTGCAAGGCATAACTCAAATAGTGACAAACGCCTTTTGAAATATCCGCTTTCCTTTGCAGTTGATCGATAACCACATTTGCTAAAGGGACTGCGATATCATTGATGCCATCAACCCCTAATATTCGAAGAATGGATCGCTCAACAGAAACCGTTGAGTGTCCATCAATAAAGGTTTGAATGTGGTCAGCAATGGCTTTAGCATCCTCTCTACAGGCATGAATAATGGCTGGATTTAAGTTTAATTTAGACATAACTACTCCTTTTTTGACACACATCAATAACGGGAATGTTTAAGGTGTGTTTCATGGTCTCATAAAACGTGTGCGCATCATAATGGTGACCGCTAGGGCTCCACGGGTTGAGGCTGACTAAGATGATTTCACACGGTTTTATGACTTCGATTTGAATGTTTCGTTGCACCAAGTACGTCCGATACGTGTGTTTGAGCAAACATTTGGTTGGGTCTTCTAAAACCAAGGTGATGTTTTTCACGTCCTGCATCATAAAGGTATCCATGAGTTTAGCGGTCAATGCACCTTTAATCCATATGCGCTTGATGGGTTCATCATGATGCGTAAACCAGTCCATGACCGTTATCGTTTTCTTATCATTAAACATGACAAAATCAGACGTTGTTTCAATGGTCATAGGGGTGTTTTGATAAGGGAAATCCGTTTTCTTTGAAGCGAAAACTTCCGTTATGAATTGTGTTTGTAACAGTGTTTGCTCCATGGATGGGTGGTATGAAGCCCCGGTGGCTAAGATTAAAGCTTCCATGTTATGGATGTTGGCAAATGTCATCCGGTTGAATGCACCATCGATTAAAATGAAATCGGTGTGACGTTTCATGAGGTCAATCAACAAAGCTAGTTCACGGTTGGTTGTGGTTCCAGCAACGATTAAATGACCTTCAGAAAGAATCTTAGCCAATATAATCTCTCCGATTGCCGTATGATAACCTGTTTTAAAAAGCTCTTCATATATGACAGTTGAGTTTTGTAAACAACTATCAGCGGTTGCTACCACCATACCTGGACGAACATAAATACGTGGCTTGGGCAGGAAATTGACTTGATCAAGCGATTCTCCGTCTAAACCAATCGATGTCAAACCGATTGTTTTCTTTGGGTAAAGATTAATAATCGCGTTCAACGTAGTGGTTTTCCCTGTGTTTTTTGCTAACCCCATCACGCCTATGGTTCGGTATGAATCAATGACTTTTCTCACGATTAATCCGTTCTTTTCGTTCATAAGACTCAGGTTCAATGGAAATCCTATTTCCTTGCAAAAGACCAGAAATCCCTTGTCTTGGAATCAGATGGTCGTCTTCTTGATCACAGTTGGCTACGTAATCAATCGGTTCACTGTAGGTTGTGATGACGCCTTCAAAATTTCTTAAAACCACTTTACCTGGTGCTTGGGAGATCATGTAATTGGGCATGACAGGTATTTTACCGCCTCCACCTGGGGCATCCACAACAAAGGTTGGAATGGCTAAACCACTGACATGACCTCTTAATCCTTCCATAATTTCGATTCCTTTACTCACCGTTGTTCTAAAATGCTCGATACCGGTTGATAAGTCGCATTGATAAATATAATACGGTCTAACGCGGATAGCAATCAGTTTTTTAACCAGTTGTCGCATCGTGCTAACACAGTCATTAACACCTCTCAATAAGACGCTTTGATTGCCTATGGGAATCCCAGCATTGGCTAAACGATCAATGGCTTGTTTGGACTCTGAAGTGATTTCATCTGGATGATTAAAGTGAGTGTTGACCCAAACCGGATGATACTTTTGAAGAATGCCAACCAACTTTGGAGTAATGCGTTGAGGCATAACAACAGGGGTTCTTGTTCCAAAACGAATCACTTGAACGTGATCGATTTCTCTTAGTTTTTGAAGCACATATTCGATGCGTTCATCGCTAACCATAAAGGCATCACCACCCGACAAAACGACATCGTTTACACGGGGATGGTTTTTAATGTACTCGATGGCTAAATCGATGTTTGAAAGTTTCATGTCATCGTCTTTTTGTCCCGCAAATCGTCTTCGTGTGCAGTGTCTACAGTACATGGAGCACATGTCGGTCAACAACAATAAAACACGATCGGGGTAGCGATGGGTCAATCCGGGAACCGGTGAATCGTGATCTTCTGCTAACGGATCTAAAAGGTCGTTTTTTCCCATAACCATTTCATTAACCAATGGAATGGCTTGTTTTCGAATGGGGCAATTCGGATTCAATGGATCTATCAAAGATAAATAATACGGGGTAATCGCCATGCGAAATTTACCCAAAACGTTTTTAATCGTTTGTTCTTCATCTGCGGTTAAATCCATGTACGTTTTAAGTTGATCAGCGTTGGTAATTCGGTGCGCGGTTTGCCACTTCCAATTCGTCCAATCGCTTTCTGAAATGGTTTTAAAATAGGTGTTTTTGCGTGCAAGATAAGCATCGTTAAGTACTAGTTTCATGATTTTTCTCCCTTATTGGTACCGTTTGATAAACAATTCCTTAATGGCCTTGCTTTCTCTTAAGATATCCAGTGTCACCTCTGCGTGGCCTTTGGTGTAGCCGTTTCCAATCATCATAGTCACGTCTTTTCCAACCCCTTCAGCACCTAGTGCTGCTCGAGCGAAAGAGGTTGCCATGCTAAAGAAGTATACTGTCCCTCCGTTTTTGGTTGCCAAAATAGAGGTCATTTCTGTGTATTCAACATTGACCACATTGATGGTGAGATCTGCCAATTCACCTTGTGTCAACGCATGAACGTGTTGATGCACCAAAATGCTGTCTAAAGCATTGGCTAAAATGATATGATCATAGATGTTCAAAGACTCCAACAATTCCTTTTGTTGGGGTTCATTGACTAAACCAATCAGTTTCCCATGCTTACCTATCATCTTTTTGGCTTGATAACCACAAAGAATACCACTCTTTCCGGCTGCTCCAATGATAAATACCGTGTCATTGGGTCTTGCTAGTTTTTGAACTTGAGCAGGAGCTCCAGCGACATCTAATGCAGCTAGAACGAGTTTTTCATGTAAGTCTTTTGGGATAGCTGCAAAAATCCCAGAATTAAAGAGAATGGCTTTCCCTTTGATTTTAACTTGATCATTTTCAAGATTGATGGAAAGGATTTCTTCAATGGTAAGTGGGGTTAACGATAACGAGACCAACGTAGCAATTTGGGTCCCTGGCTGAATGGTCTGATCATGGAAGTCTCGACCGACTTCGATTACCGTGCCGATCAGCATACCGCCGCTTTTGGTCACCGGATTTTGCATTTTCCCTTGACGAGAAACGATATCCATGATCATCGCTTTCATCGCTTTCTCGTCATGGCCACAGACCGTTTTAATTTGATGGAAAGAGGCTGAATCGATGTTAAGGATATCCACATCAATTAAGATTTCATTGTCGTAACAAAAGGGCTTGGCATTTAGTTTTAGAGCAGCTTGAGGTAAAACCCCTTGAGGTTCAATCACTCGATGGGTACCATAGTCGCATAATTTCATCATCTCATCTCCTTAAATCGTAATAAAACTCTTGCTTCATCAGGGGTTGCAATTGGACGGCCATGTTTTTGAGCCAACTCGACCACCTTTTTGACTAACGCTTGATTTCCTTCTGCCAGCTTTCCTTTTTCAATGAAGATGTTATCTTCGAGTCCGACACGGACGTGTCCTCCATGAAGGATGGAAAGTTCAGCTAAAGGAAACTCATATCGACCAATGCCTGCCACACTGTATGTGGCATCTTTTGGAATGCTTTCTCTTAAAAAATGGAAATCTCTTTCTTCTCCTGCCATCCCTCCATTGACGCCTAAAACAAAACTGAAATGAAGGGGTGCGTGGATGAATCCCTTTTTGTGAAGTCTCAAAACTGAATCGATGTGTCCTTTTTCAAAACATTCAAGTTCAGGAAAGATGTTTCTCTCTTTCAGCGTTTTTGCAAAGTAAATGATGTCATTTTCTGTGTTAACAAAAATGTCATCTCCTCCAAAATTGAGGGTTCCACAATCCAAAGTGGCCATTTCTATGTCCAACTCTGTCGGCTCAAGGCGTTGGTTTCGTGACATGCCGACCGCTCCTCCTGTGGACGGTTGGATGATGACATCTGGACATCGTTTTCGTATGGCATCGATGGTTTCTTGATAACGGTGTTTGGATTGGGTGGGTGTTCCATCATCGTTTCGAACATGTAAGTGGATGATTGCTGCACCAGCCTGATGGGCTAGATAGGCTTCCTCTGCCATTTCTGAAACGGTATAAGGGACATAGGGATTGTCTGTCTTTGTCACTTCTGCTCCCGAAATTGCACAGGTGATGATGAGTTTATCCATGATGGACACGCTGCCGATCTTTTAAGGTAATGCACGTTCCTTTCGCTTCAGTGACCAACAGTTTTTCTAAAAGAACATCGGCGGCTGAAGATGAAATATCGGGTCTGGCTTCTATAACTTTATAACATTGAAAATGCATTTTACGGGATGTATTTCCAACGTCTGTTAGCGTTCCGACAATTTCGATGAAATCTCCTGCGTATAACGGGGCTAAAAAATCGATGCTTTGATACGCCCGGAACAACCCTTCATCGCCATCATGAATAATCAATAACTCGGTCGCGACATCTCCGAAAAATTCAAGAACCTTGGCTCCATCGACCAAATGACCCCCATAATGGGCATCTGCTTGGGATAATCGTCTTTTGTGAACAACTTTAGTCATGTTATACCTCCATATTTTTGACACGGTTGATGATCAGATTGGCATCTGTTTTTGCCACAATTTCATCAAGGCTTACGTCTGGGTGTTTTTCTATTAAGTGGAGTCCATCGACTTCCACTTTTAGTACCGCTAACTCAGTAACAATTAAGTTAACCTTTTTATAAGCCGTCAAGGGCAGCGAGCAGATTTTCTTGATTTTGGGCTCTCCTTTGGCTGTTGTATGCGTGGTCGCAATAATCACGGTTTTGGCACCGGTGACCAAATCCATTGATCCTCCCATACCCGGAACCAGTTTGCCCGGAATAATCCATGAGGCAAGCGAACCTTCCTGATCCACTTCAAGAGCACCTAGTACGGTGTAATCGATATGGCCACCTCGAATGATCATAAATGAGGTGGACGTATCGATATAGGCCGCGTGGGAGGTGATTGTTGCGTGTTGTCCCGATGGGTTTGTTAAATAAGGATTAATTTCATGAGGCTGAGCCAAGGGGCCAAGACCTATAATGCCATTTTCCCCTTGCATGAACACACGCATGCCTGGTTTGATATAGTCAGCAACTAAAGTCGGAATGCCAATGCCTAGATTCACCACATCCCCATCTTTAAGTTCACTGGCAATCCGTTTGGCTATGATATGTTTAGGATCCATGGTTTTTTCCTCCAACGAGATAATCAACAAATATATGAGGGGTAATCACATGTTCTGGGTCAATCGCTAAAACCGGATTCATGGCGTACGCAATGGTCACTTTTGCAGCGGTAGCCATCATCGGATTAAAATTTCTCGAAGACGATAAATAGGTCAAATTGCCTAACTCGTCTGAATGATTGGCCAATATGAGAGCAAAATCTGCTTGAATCGGTTCAGCCAAAATATAGGGTTTCCCATCGACTTCAATGATGCGTTTTCCATCTTGAGCAGGGGTATGCAGTCCTGTTGGTGTCAATACTCCGCCTAATCCAGCACCTTGTGCTCGAATTTGCTCAACTAAGGTTCCTTGTGGCACCAGTTCAACCCTAAGTGATCCTTCACTCATCCTTTTTCCGGCTTCTGGATTTGTTCCAATATGGGTTGCGATAATTTTATCAACTTGATTGTTTTTAATCAGTTTCCCAATGCCTTGTTCAGGATAACCGGCATCGTTTGCGATAATCGTTAAATGTTTGACGTTTGATTCTACGAGCCAATCGATAAAGACCTCTGGCGTTCCGCATGTCAAAAAGCCCCCTATCATCAAGGATGATCCTTCTTGAATCATTGACATAAACGTTTTTTTATCAATCCATTTATTCATGCGTGCTCTCCTTTCTGGGCATAAGCATCGCTTCACCTGTTAACATGAGTTGTTCGTCTTCATCAAAAATTTCGGTTGTGAAAATAACCCGATTCTTTTCAAGAATTATTTCTTTGACTGTCACTTTGATTTTTAACAAGGTGTCTAAATAGACGGGTTTGATGAATTTCAATGTTTGACTGCAATAAATCGTTCCCTCACCCGGATAATCTGTGCCAAAAATGGTGCTAAAAAGGGAGCCTAATAACATGCCATGCACAATCGGTTTTTTGAACACCGTTTGCTCACAATAGGCTTCGTCAAAATGGGCTTTGTTCATGTCCCCGGTCAATCGGCCGAATGTTTCAACATCAGTTTTCGAAATGCGCTTAAAAAATTCCCTAAAATCTCCAATATTCATGGACCTAATCATCGTGTTCCTCCTCATAAACAAAAAGAGAGCTGTGGTGACAGCTCTCCATTTTCTCAAAAAATGGCAATGACCCGAGTGTTTCTCGAATCATCAAGAACCAGATATGGACAATCTCTGGTCTTTCGGCGGTAAACCCCTTCCCACATCAAAACGATTGTCCCATCTTTCCTTGTGTGGTACCCAGCTTTCCGCGCCTCTGTAGTTTTATTATAATCGATTCATGTAAGCGCTGTCAATCTCAAATCTAAATATCTGTATCAATGAATCAACTTAATTATACTAATTATGGAATGATTAGGTTATCCATTAGAGGTCGCCCTTAAGGGAGTTGCTTTGTTCCATAATAATGGTTTAATTGATCTTTAAACAAACGCATCAAAGGATCATAAAGCCAGAAAATGGTCAAGAAACTGCTAATTGCCATAATAAACTCATACGGCAAGTCCAAGAGGAAATACTCAAAAAAAGGAATATCTAAAACAAAAAGCGTGATGGGGATAAACGACCATCCATATAAAAACCCGTGGAAAAACCCAAAAAGAGCAAGTCCAAGCACGCTGTTGACACGCTTAAAGAGGGTCGAAAGTAAAAGTGGAATCAAGAGATACCCAAATGTCATGGAGACCAAATGCAAGGGCAAGACCGGTCCAAAAGGGGCAAGGATGTTATAGACAATGACGTGGATGACAATGATGAAGACGGACTTTTTAAACCCTAACATTTTCGTATAGATAACCAACAGTAAAACAGTCGCTTGAACATTAGGAAGAAACGATAATGCATACTGTTGAACGAATAAGATAGCGGCACAGACGGCAATGAGAGCGGCATCTTTAATGGCCTTATTCTTTTGACCCATCATGACCACGCTTTAATCGCCTTTAGGCGGATTTGCATTCCCGGTGATAAGGCGATTTGATCCACGCCTTGTGTGGCTGGAACGTAATTTCCTTCTTGCAGGATGTCTATTCGAATAAACATCGTGTTCCAATCGGTCATTAGCGTGAAGTCTTGGCCTTTGATGCCGAGTAAAACACGATTTTTGACTCCCATGACGTTAAAAATATGGGAACATGTCGAATCTTCTTGGTAAAAACGATTCGCACAAACAAGGGTGAATTCGAGCGATAACACAGAAAATAACGTGTCATTGGGGGTAAAAGAAAGCTCTCCTTCATAAATGAGATCGCCTGTTTCATTTTCAATAACTAATCCAATGATTCCAGTTTCATCGGTTTTTTTGGGGGTATTTAAGAGACGGATGGCGACAAAAACCACAGCAAGAGCCATGATGCTAATGATGAACTTGTACGCAATCTTTCTCATGTCAACCCTCCTTAACGAAGATCAAAAAGATAAATTGGAGGGTTCCCCCAAATGTCTCGCGATAATTTGTAAGCCACTAGCGCAGCAAACACTTGGGGTGTTGCAAACGCAAGATTGGCTTCTTGATCGGAGATCTGCCACTTAAAGCCCCCCTCCACATGATACGCCCTTAGGGCTTCAATCAAGTCAACGCCTTCTACGGTGTAAGCCTCGCTTCTTGGATTAATCCCAAACGACACTAAACCTAAAATAACCGTGGCGGTTGATGCTGAATTCGTTGTTCCCCATGATTCGATGCCATTTTTAGTTTGAGCGTGTTGAACAAACGCCAACCAATCCGCTAAGACAGCTTGGGTTTTTGGGTGTTCTTGATGTTTGCTCAGGGCCAATAAAGCCATACCCACATAATCAGGGTCCATGAAGTCAATCACTTGTGCGACATGATCGATTAGTGCATTGATGCGTTCATGTTCTGGATTCAGTAGGGATAAAGCGGTTAAAACATTCACCGCTGACCACGGATGATCAATCGCCCATTGTCCCAATAAGGATTCTAAATGGGGGTCATTCATGCCATAACCTGTCTGATAAAGGGTTGATCGAAACAGACCTCCCAGATGGCTTAAATCAGCCTCTGGCATGGGAATAGTTTGGATAACATCGGGTACTGGATACCCTTTAAGTTGCATCAAACGGAGGGCTGAAAACACATGATAATCCATGGATTCAGTGTTCAAAAATTCAGATAACTGGTCTTCAATGAACTGATAGATGACTTGATCCACCCAATAATCGGTTTGATCCAACCAACTAGAAAACTCTTCTTTGAATGTAATGATGAGTCCTTCTTGATAGAGGATATCCCCGATGCCGGTTGAAGCCATCTCGTGGTTGACATAAAGCATGAAGTTATAATTGTAGGTTACTCCATACTCTTTCGGATAATGCCCTTCGATGCCGTTAATGAACGCCCCCCATTGACTGTAGGTGATATCCATCTCTATTTCTTCAATTATCGCTTCTAAAAGCGTCTGATCATCCTCTTCATTAAAAGGGATTTGTTTGGATACGATTAAGGTCTGATCAAGACGATAGGCCTCAAACAAAAACGAATCACCTAGAGGTGTTGGTGTATCCTCTGTTGGAACTTGACATCCAGCAAGCCCAATCCACAAAAACACCAGGAGTACTGCTAAAATCCATTTTCTCATGTTCTTCTCCTTATGAAATTAAAAAATCCATGCCTGGGGCATGGAAATAACGAAAAAGAGTCTCGTCCTTCTTATACCCCAGAAGATGACTTTCATGGATGTTCGGTAGGTCTCCCGGCTTAACTTCATCCTACTCTGCGCCTTCCCGCTTTCGCAGTGGCTCTCGCATTTCGTCAGTATCACGGTTGCTGGGACAGCTTTTGAATCGACACAAAATTCCCTGTTATGTTCAATGAACACCGATACATCAATTTAAGTTACTTTCATTATAGTATAACTCCACGTGATAATCAATGGATTTCGGTAAAAACATGCTGGTTTTTTCATAAAAAAACCTCTCGCGTTGAGAGGTTCATCGGTTAATTTTGTGGGGGTTTCACCCATTTTGCGTAAAGCTTCACATCAACTGCAGGCATGTGTTCAAACTGTGCCGGTTGCAGATGATTTATATCCGTATACCACCCGTCAAAAACATAGCCATACCTAAATGGGGTAAAAGGACTGATGAAAGCACCAAACGTGTATTGGATTTCAGTTATGGGCTCAGGGTAGATGAAGCCACCTCTTTGAGGTGTCAGTTGGTTTTGGGTGTTGTTAAGACCTAATTGACCTACATTGTTTTGTCCCCAAACCATTAATGCATCTTGCTGATTCGCTATGACGGTGTGGTTGCCTGATGCGCGAATGAGATACACTTTACGATCAAACTGACCCTTGATTAAATGCGTGATTTCAATCGGGCTCATCATGGTTTGGGTGTTACCGATTCCAAGTTGACCTGTGGCGTTAGATCCCCAGGTGAATATGCGCTCCTGGTTGGTCATGGCAACCATGTGATCGGCCCCCATTGAAAATAGCGTGATTTTCTCTTGATCCCGCAATAAAAACGAACTCATAATATTGATTGGTAATAAACTGGTTTGAGTGGTTCCATTGCCAATTTGACCCAATTGGTTGCGTCCCCAAACGAAGAGTTGCCCATTTGATGATAAGACACCGCTGTGTTCTTTGGAGGCTTGAATGTAGATGATGGCATCGTTTAGACCCAGTGGAACAAAAGAAGTCACCTTAAGTGGGGTGGCTTGCTGAACCATGCTGTTGTTCCCAATTTGCCCGTATGTGTTTCGACCCCATGCATAAAGATTTCCTTGATTGGTAAGGGCCATGGCGTGATCATGGCCGGCACTTATTTGAATCACCTTTTCGTTTTGACCCAGCAGGAAACCTGTTGTAATATCAGTAGGAATGTTTCGTTGCGTCGTCGATCCATCACCGATTTGCCCATATGTGTTGCGACCCCACGTAAAGACTCTGCCTTGATTGGTAAGGGCCATGGAAAAATCAATGCCCGCCTGGATATCCACAATGAGTTCTCCTGGTCTTAAACTAAACTGGGAGGTTATTTCAATGGGGGATATGAAAGCGGTGGTGTTCCCCGTTCCTAATTTCGCATACGTGTTGTTCCCCCACGCGAAGACGCGATTGAGATTGGTAATCGCAAAGCTATGAACATCGCCACTGGCAATAAGCACAACATGCTCTTGATTTAAAAGAGGGAAATTATCGGTAATTTCTGTCGGCACCAGACGATTGATTTGTGTGCCATCGCCTAATTGACCCTGTTGGTTTCTTCCCCACGCGAAGACGCGATAATCACTCGTGACAGCGAAACTTTGAGCCATTCCCGTGCTAATCCAAAGCATCGTTTCATCGAGTTTTAAATGGGCCATGTGGGCTTCATCTGGATCATGGGTGTAATAAGATAGCGTATACTGGTTAATTACCCATAACGCATAAAGCGTTAAATCGCCTTGGAGAGAATCGATGCTTGATATGGGTTCAAGACCCTCTTGATCGAGATACCAACCCAAAAAGGAATGCCCCTCTTTGGTTGGAGTAAGCAACTCAAAGGCATCGGCTAGGGTCACTGTTGTTGGATGATTGGGGTGATTGGTTCCACCGTCAAGGACATAACTGATGGTGTAAAGTTCGAGCCATTTGGCATAAAGGGTTGTGTTTTCAGTCGGAAAAGTTTCATCACCATGTGGCATGGTTAATTGGGAATCATAATACCACCCACTGAATCGGTAATCGGGACGTGTGGGGGTGGGAATTGGATAACCCGCGTAGTTTGCCATCACTTGATCGGGTTGACCATTGTTATAGACAAACGTGACTATATAGACATTTGGAACCCATTTGGCATAAAGCGTGATGTTTTCTTTCGGCATCACATCAAACACAAATGGCGTTAAATAGTCCTCACTAAGGTACCAACCTGCAAACTGGTATCCTTTTTTTGTTGGATGCGTTGGAGCAACTAAGGAAGACATATACTCTTGCGTCATAGCATGAACGGGTGTTCCGCCAGTGGAATCAAACGAAATCGTGTATTCATTGATGACAAACTGGGCAAAAAGTTCAATTTCTCCTATCGAGCCACTTGGAATCTCGGTGATGGGAAGGTAGGTTTCATTTTCGCGTATGCTCCATCCTAAAAACGTGTATCCTGGTTTAGTTGCTTCTAATAGAGATAAGGTGGGATCCAAAACGGTGTACGTGTTGGGATGCGAAATCGGATTCGTCCCGCCATCCAAATGATAGATAATTGGATAGTGATTGATGTCCCAAAGCCCGAGCAAAATTAACCGTTTCGCCGGCATCTGTTCATAAATAATAGGGGTTACTAACGGCAGTTCTTCATACCACGCCTTGAGACTAAACCCTCTTAGTTCGGGATTATAAGCTTCAATCGGTGCATTGAAATCCAATACGGTTTTAAAAATGAGTTCGGGATAACTCTTGATCATCTCAATCGGGTTGTGTTGATCATCAAGGTGCCCTAATCCCAACTGAGCGAGGTTATTTCTGCCCCATACCCACAGACGACCCTCTATGTCTAAGACCATTGAATGGGAATCGCCAACAACCATGGTGCTGATGGCTCCTAATTCGATGAAAACGGGTTTAGTTTGTTGGGTTGTTCCTTGATCGCCAAGTTTGCCATAACTGTTGTTGCCCCATGCAAACAACCTTCCTAGATTTGTTTTAGCAAAACTATGGTCTTTATAGGTCTCAATCTGAACGATTCGTTCCTGGTGGCTTAGTTCAAAAAATGGAGTAATGTTAAAAGGATGGCTTCTAGAAAGCGTTAAACCATCTCCAAGTCGTCCGCTGGTATTGTTTCCAAAGGTGAATACCCGGCCTTGATTGGTCAAAGCGATGGAAAACAGTTCACCCAACTTGATCGAAACAATCTTTTCTTGATTCAAGAGACTGAAATTAGCCGTCATTTCAGTAGGTGTCGTTTGTTGAACCGTATGGCCTAATCCAAGTTGTCCCGCATTATTTCTGCCCCATGCAAAAACACGTCCAAATAAAGATCGGGCTAGGCTATGGCTATCTCCAGCAGAAACAGAAATGATTCGATCACCAGCCGATAAATTAAAAGCAGACGTTATCTCGATTGGACTTTGTCGTGTCGTGATGCTTCCATCCCCCAGTTGGTTGTAATTATTTCTTCCCCAAGTGAAAACACGACCGAGTGATGTAACCACTAACGTATGTTCATAGCCCAAAGAAATCTCAACAATCGTCTCGTTTTGTCCTAAAGAAAACTGGTGCGTGATATCCACAGGCAAAACCCTTTGGGTAAGGGTGCCATCCCCCAATTGACCCACATGATTTCTTCCCCATGCAAAGAGACGATTCTGATTGGTTAAAGCAAAAGAGTGCTCTTTGCCTGCAAAAACAGAGATTATGTGTTCTTGAGGATTCAAAACAAAAGAAGACCGTATATCTATGGGGATTACGCGCTGTGTTGTGGTGCCATCACCTAAACGACCGTTGGCGTTGTTCCCAAAAGCGAGCAATCGGTAATGGGTGGTCAAAATAAACCCATGAGACTCACCGGTTGTGAGTTTTAAGATGTGTTCATAAGGAAGCATCTGAAGCACAGGAGACGGTTGATAAGGATAAACATGATATTCAATCTCATAGGGATTGATGTCCCATTGGGCATAAAATTCAAGGTGCCCGGAGGTTCCTTTCGCTACAAAGGTGAGTTTTTGTCCTGAAAAATCAGGTGTAGCAAACCAGCCTAAGAAGGTGTATCCGATTCTTTCAGGGCTTTTTAGAAGGAAATTATCGGTTTGATACGTGTAGGTCATCCGGTTATCCGGATGATTGGTGCCTTCATCCAAATGGTACGTGATGGGATAATGGGTCATGCTCCACTTAGCATAAAGAAGAATATCTTTATCGGGCATCTGAACGTCTTCAAAAGCCTCTTTGCCTTCTGGATCTAAATACCAGCCCATAAAGTCGTAGTGTTCTAATGAAGGGATGGGTAACACCAACACGTCATCAAACAAGAAGGAATGGGGGTCAATCCATGACCCACCTTGGCTATCAAAATCAATCTGATACACGTTTTTTTCAAATAAAGCTTCAATTCGAACCACCGAGTTGGGCATCACAGCGGGAACGGGTTGACTCCATCCGATGAAGGTATGCCCGCGTTTACTGGCAGGATAGGAAGGCCAATGCACGTGATCCAAAGAACTTCCTTTTGGAAAATGAAAAGTGAGGATCGGTACGGAATCCACGACAAAAATCAGGGGATAGGTTATGATTTCCCATTTAGCATAAAGCACTAAATCTTGAGCTGGCATCTGTGTTTCTGTCATCGGTATTGTGTACGCTTGATCTAAAAACCATCCTTGAAAGTGATGCTCCTCTTTAGTCGGAACGACAAGATTGAGGATGTCTTCAAAAAGGATCAATGATGCCTGGATTGGATCACCACCCATCGTATGGTAGGTGATGGTATAACGGTTTTTTTCATATTGAGCCTGTAAAATCAAGTCATTAGCTGGCATTTTTTCTGGAAATGGAATGTCCCAGCCAATAAAGGTATGCCCTAACCGAGTAGGGGCCAATGGAACCGATGAGGTTGAGAGGTCATCGTTATAAGCGATTTGTTCGGTATGAAGCACAATCCCTTGGTGATCCAAGAAGCTTAAACTAAAGACTCGAACCGTCCATTTGGCGTAAACGGTAATTTGCTCCGATTTTTTAAACGCCTTAATATCTGCTTCATTAATCGGACTAAGGAAGGTTTGGTTATCCAAAAACCAACCAGCAAACGTGTAGCCGGTTTTGGTAGGTGCCTCTGGAAAATGGATTTGAAACTGAGTATCATAGATCATCATCGGTACTTCGGATCCTCCATTGGAGTCAAACGTGACCGAAACATTAACTGTTTTCTGGCAGGCTAAAAGCACAGTAGCTAATATGATCCAAAAAGCCAAAACGAATCCTTTCCCTAAGTGTTTAGACATAAAACGACCTCCCAAGTGATTTGCCTGATGTATAACATCATTATATCGAAAAGCGAGTATAATGTCCAACACGTATCACACAAAAAAAACCAAAACAAAGGTTCATTCGTTTTGGCTTAGAAGATTGAAGATTACGTTTGTGGTAGCAATCGGGCGATCTCCTCTAGGATGGACAACTGCTTTTTACTCACATAAAATTTGAAATGATCATGATCGGTTTTTACAATAAACTCAAGCTTGATTCCTAAAAAGCCCTTTTTAATGGCGTGAAAACGGATGAATTCGAAAGAAATTCGAAACCGTTCTTTATTGGGTTTTGTTCCCAAAAGGTTTGCATCAAAACAAACCAGTTCGTCTTGATAGACGCCCAAAAAGCCATCCGTACCTGCCCCTTGTGTGTTCCCAAAAGCAACATTGAGCGCTTTGGACATAGTAGAAAATGAAACAACAACTTTTGTGAAAAGTTCTCTTTGATCGGTAATCTTTAATTCCTTGGCAAGTTGAAGTACATCATTTTTTGCCATCGAAATCACCTCTTTACCGTCATTTTATTCCTATGCCTTTGACAATACAAGTGTTTATCCTATTTTTGAATAAATTTTTGGAAGTTCTTCTTGTTTGATTTGATGGGCTTCAAGGGTGGCCTGATTGGCCCATGCGATAAAGGCTTGTTTCTGATGGTCATCTTCGAGTGATGGCGTGTTGATTTTTATGTTCATCGAAGCGCCTTCAATTGCTGTGACTAAATGAAGGATAGAAACCCCTAAATCAGAAATGGCTGATGTGTTTCCGTGCTCGATCATAATGCTTAATTTTTTCAATGCTTCAAGAGACAATGAAGCGACGCGTTGGGGAACATGAATGGCCTCAAGGGTGGCCTTTACAATTGCCTTTTTTCTTACGTTTAACTCCTCTTCCGATGCTTTGGGTAATCGGTAAGCTTGCATAATGTGATCGAACGCTTCTGTGTCTTGATCAACAAGTGGCATCAGTGCTGTTTCGATTTCTTTAAGGTCCTCGACTGTTTTTTGGAACATGTTTTGAATCGCGATATCTTTCTCTAAAAACTTCTTTTTCCCAATGGTCAGGTGCCCAACCATCAAGGCTAAAGAGACCCCTAATGCGCCGGATAACGCTGAAACGGATCCTCCTCCTGGAGCGGGCGATTTGGAACTAACTTGTTCGATAAAATCAATGACTTTCCTATCCATAAGTTTCATGATAATCTCCTGCAATGTTTGGATTGAATGACGTGTTTTCCGTCGATGAAAACGTCTTGGGTGTGGTTGATACCGTAATGATACATGACATAGGTTAAGTTAGGCGCATTCATTAAGACAATATTCGCTTTTTTACCGACATCGAGTGAACCCATCTCATGATGCAACCTCAGTTGATAAGCCGGGTTGATGGTCGAAGCATGAAGAATTTCCTCAGGCGTCATGAGAAGTTGGGTAAACGCGATTTGCATCATTAACTGAAAGGCCTCTGAAGGAGAACTGCCTGGGTTATAATCGGTAGAAATGGACAAGGCACACCCTTGATTCAGCATTTTTCGAGCCGGGGCATACCCTTTACGAAGGAAAAATGATGTACCTGGCAATACCGTAGCAACCGTATCACTTGAGGCTAAAGCTGCGATGTCCTGATCAGAGATTGCCATCAAATGATCAGCCGAAACAGCCCCTAATTGAACACCCAGTCCTGCGCCTCCAAGTGGATGAATCTCATCGGCATGAAGTTTGATGAAAAATCCGAGTTTTTTAGCCTCGGTTAAAATGCGTTGGGTTTGTTCAATGGAAAAGACACCCGTTTCACAGAAAACATCAACAGCGTTGGCCAAACCTTGGCTTTTGATGGTGTTAAGGTCCAAAATGATTTGATCCACAAACGCATCAGGACGATCTTTAAAAAATGGCGGAATAGCATGGGCTCCCATGTAGGTGGATGTAAGATGAATCGGATGCGTTTCTTGAAGCGCTTTTGCAACGCGCAACTGCTTTAACTCGCTTTCTAAATCAAGCCCATAGCCGCTTTTCGCTTCAATCGCGGTGACCCCTTGCTCCATGAGCAAATCTAATGAACGGGTGGCTTGGTCATAGAGTTCTTTTTCATCGGCACTCTTTGTTTTTTGTACAGTGCCCAATATGCCTCCTCCCTGATTTAGAATCTCCAAATAAGGAACGCCTTTATGAAGATCTTCCACTTCATGTTCGCGTGAACCGGCATGAACCAAATGGGTATGAGGATCAATAAGTCCAGGGATAGCGATGGCACCTTGTGCATCATAAAGTTTTGTATCTGAGGTCATTAAATGGGCATAAGAGCCTTGGCCAACGGCTAAAATTCGATCATCTTTAATCGCAATGTACGCTTCTTCAATCTGACGAATCTCCGTCATATTACTGCCTTTGACTGGAGGTTGATGAAAGGGGGTGTACATGGTTTTGATGGTGTGAATGATTGTGGTGGCTTTCATTCCATCACTCCTTAATATGGGCTTCGATGATTTTTTCCTGTGAAAAATCTCTTAATTTCAGATAGGGGATAATCGCCTTTGTCAACTCATCTAAAGAAGGATTTTTTTGCACTGGAAGACCCTGAACACTGGTATAGTATTTTAATGAATCCATGAGTGCATCTTTAGGAATCAACCCAATCACTTCACTTGATAAAACCGAAACGCCAAATCGTCTGGATTCCATCGCCACGGTTTCATAAATCCGGTAAAGTGGATTTTTCTTATAATCAAGAATGTTCATGGTCACTTGGACATGCCCGCGCTCCTGCAAAGTCGCTGGACCCGCTTGGACATACTGAAACCCACCTGACGATTGACGGATGGTTTTAGCGATTTCTTTAGCCACTTTTTCATCGTGGGTTCCTAAGTCAATGTTATAAGCAACTAGGGGCATACGGGCACCAATAGCAACAGCCCCAAAGGTTGGATGAATGCTTGGTTGTCCGTAATCGGGATGCCACTCAGCTTCCTTGATTTTTTCTTTCATCCCTTCAAACTCACCTTTTCGAATGGAAGGCAATTTCACTCGGTTTTCTTGTTTAGCCGCTTCAGCATATAAGAAAACGGGAACATGATACATGTCACTTACGTGAATGGCCAACTGCTCAGCATAGTGAATGCACTCTTCCATTTTTATATCGGAAATAGGAATGAATGGGACCACATCAACAGCCCCCATTCTGGGATGCTCTCCTTGGTGAAGATTCATATCAATTAAATGAATGGCTTTCTCAAAGAATTCAATTAAAGGAACAATCATTTGATGAGGATCCCCTAACAACGTGATAACGGTCCGATTGTAATCGTAATCGGGCTCATAGGAAACCAGGGTAAAACCCGATTTGTTTTTAAGCGGTTGAATGATGGATTCAATTTTTTTAAGATCGCGACCTTCGGATATGTTCGGTACGCATTGAACAATTTTTGGCATAGACTCTCCTTATTTTTTTTTGATGATCGATTCAATTAATTCCTCTTGAGCTAGAAAAGGGACAGTGATGTTGGAATGTTCAACCTCTTGATGATACTGATGGACGGTCTCAATCGCATGTTGATTGGTTGCCCAAGCCCGTCGAGATACACCGGTCATCACATCAAATAACATGGCTTGATCCAAAATAGCATCCACGCGTTTTGAACCATCCAAAAGCATGCCGTAGCCGCCATTAATGGATTTGCCAATCCCGACACCTCCGCCGTTGTGGAGCGCAACTAAACTCATGCCACGTGCTGCATTTCCCATGGCAACGTGAGTCGCCATTTCAGCCATAATATTGGAACCATCTTTAATGTTTGATGTCTCCCTGAAGGGGCTGTCGGTTCCACCGGTGTCATGGTGATCGCGTCCCAACATGATGGGGCCAATCTCTTGATTTCTCACCATATGATTGAATCGTTTCGCGATTTTAAGGCGTCCAAACGCATCTTGATAAAGGATTCTAGCCAACGTGCCTACCACCAACTGATTCTTTTTGGCATCTTTAATCCACATGTAGTTATCATAATCTTGAAACCGTCGTGAGGGATCAATTTCTTCCATCGCTGCCTGATCGGTTTTATCCAAATCAAGGGGATTATTGGATAAACAAACCCATCGGAAGGGACCATACCCATAATCGAAAAGAAGGGGTCCCATGATGTCTTCGACATACGAAGGAAAAATGAACCCTTCAAGATCATTTGTTTTGTTTTTGCATACACTTACCTCACCCGCATCATAGACGGACTTCAAAAAAGCATTTCCATAATCAAAGAAATAAGTGCCTCGATCTCTTAACGTGAGAATGCCTTGATAATGCCTTTTCAAGGTCTTATCGACCTTTCCTTTAAACACATCAGGATGGTTTTTTAATAACCGTGTCCGTTCTTCAAAATCCATGTCAGCCGGGCAATAACCGCCTTCATAAACCGCGTGACACGATGTTTGATCCGATAACAAATCAATATGAATATGTTCAGCAATCGCGTATTCAAGAACATCGACAATGTTCCCGTGATAAGCGATGGCCATCGGTTTATGTTCTTTTTGGCTTTGTTTCGCGCAATCAAAGGCTTCTTTTAAGGATGCGGTTGCCATCGAAACCCATCCTTGTTGATGCCTGGTTTGAATGCGTGAGAAATCCACTTCAGCGATGATAGCAACCCCGCCAGCAATCTCGCAAGCTTTGCCTTGAGCGCCACTCATTCCGCCTAATCCAGATGAAACAAACAATTTACCCTTAAGGTTATCTTGATGTCCAAGTCCCAGTTTTAATCGTCCTGCGTTTAAAAGGGTTGAATAGGTTCCGTGAACAATCCCTTGTGGACCAATGTACATCCATCCGCCTGCTGTCATCTGGCCATAATTAGCGACCCCCAAAGCGGCTGCACGCGCAAAATGATTCGGGTGGTCATAGGTTCCAACCATCAGCCCATTGGTCAGCATCACGCGTGGTGCATTCGCATTCGAATAAAACAACCCCAACGGATGACCCGATAAAATGACCAAAGTTTGATTGTCTTTCATCATCTTTAGGTAATATTTCACGAGATGGTATTGCATCCAATTTTGAAAAACTTGGCCTGTTTCACCATAGGTGACCAGTTCATAAGGATAGAGTGCAACATCAAAATCCAAATTGTTATCAATCATGGTTTGAAAGGCTTTCCCTTCCAATGTTTGCCCTTCATATTGATCAACAGGTTGGCCCTTGATAAGGCCCTCTGGTCGAAACCGATACCCATAAATCCTACCGTGCTCCATTAACTCTTGATAAAACTCATGGCCTAATGTTTCGTGCCATTCGTTTGGGATGTAACGAAGCGCGTTTCGAATGGCGAGTTTAACATCGTTATCGCTTAATTCTGCTGTTCTTTTAGGGGCTCTTCGGATGGATGGGTCAAAGGCTGGCATTTGGGGTAACGTTGGAAACAAATGTCCTAAATGAATGGATGAATTCATGGCTATTCTCCGTCAAAAACACGATCTAAAAAATCGGGTTCTGTGATGATTCTTTCGATTTCATGCATCATCGGATACATGATAACATCTTCTTCTACGAACGGAATTCGTTTTCTTAGAATCCGATAAATCTGAGATGTATTTTTCCCTAATTTTGTAATCTTTCTTAAATCAATCGCTTGCAAAGCCGTCATCATTTCCATGCTGATGATCTTTTGAACATTGGATAAAATGGTTCTGGCTTTTCTTGCTGAGATGGATCCCATTGAGACATGGTCTTCTTGATTGGCCGATGAAGGAATGGAGTCAACAGAAGCTGGATGAGACAGAACTTTGTTTTCTGAAACCAATGAAGCTGCGGTGTATTGAACAATCATGAACCCTGAATTAATTCCTGGTTTTTTAACAAGAAAAGGCGGCAAGCCATTGGATAAATGAGGGTTAACCATCCGTTCAATCCGGCGTTCTGAAATGTTACCCAATTCACTAATGGCAATCCCCATGTAATCAAAGGCAAGCGCTAAAGGTTGTCCATGAAAATTGCCTGCAGAAATGATGCGTTCGTTTTCATGGAAAACAAGTGGGTTGTCGGTTACTGCGTTCATTTCACGCTCAACAATATCATAAATATGCTCAAAAGCATCCAAGGATGCGCCATGAACTTGGGGAGCACATCGAATGCTATAGGCGTCTTGAACACGAGATGGATGATTCTCTAAGGCTGATTCGCTTCCTTCTAAATGAGCGAGAACTTCTTCGGCGACCAACATTTGACCAATTTGATTTCTGATTTCATGCACTTCCGGTTGAAAAGCAGAAACAATCCCACCCAACGCTTCCATGGATAGTGACAAGGCTAAGTTAGCTAAAGTGAGAAGATTTAAAGCATCGTGCAATACCAAAGCCCCTATGGCACACATGCCTTGTGTTCCATTAATCAAACTTAATCCTTCTTTGGCTTTGAGGTGATCAATTGGTGTGACCTTGGCTTTCTCAAACGCACGATTTGTTTCGAGTATCTCTCCTTGATAATAAACATGGCCAAGACCGACTAAAGGTAAACTCATATGCGAAAGGAGGGCCAAATCACCACTGGCTCCTAAACTCCCTTTTTCATATACAACGGGAATAATGTTTTCGTTTAACAGTTCAACAAGTTTTTGAACCGTCGATAGACGAATGCCACTGTATCCTTTGACAAGCGCGTTTATCCTAAGCACCATCATCGCCCGTACGGTTTCGATTGGCAAGGGATCTCCCACTCCACACGCATGGCTTTTCAATAAATTGATTTGCAGTTGGTTGATATCCTCTTTATCAATTTTGACACATGATAAATGGCCAAATCCAGTATTGATGCCATAGACAGGATCTTCCAGCGCTGTCATTTTTTTTAAAAAGTGGCTGGACTCCTCGACTCTCTTTTTACTTTCAGGATCAATATCAATACGTTCATGATGCCGGGCGACATCCACCAATTGTTTAAGCGTTAAATCGTTTCCATTCAGATAAATCATAGTGTTCTCCGTTTCATGGTTCATGTAAAAAGGGAAAACCATGGTTTCCCCTTATTCAGGTTTAGGATTTGAACTCTGCGACCATGACCGCTAGAGCAATCGAATAAAATTTGCTTTCTTTCGTATCGGCACGAGAGGTTAAGACAATTGGACGTTTCGCGCCTGCAATGACCGATGCGCTTTTAGCCTGCGCCAAAAACATCATGGACTTATAAAAGACATTGCCCGATTCAATTTGAGGCATCAGTATGAAGTCAACATCTCCAGCCATGGGATCGTTGATTCCCTTATGATGAGCAGCTTCTTTGTTGATGGCATTATCTAAGGCGAATGGTCCTCCAACAACACAGTTTTTCAGTTGCTGGTGCTGATTTCTCAAAATTAGCTCTTGTGCATCCAAGGTCGCTTGCATCTTGGGATTGACTTTCTCAATAGCGGCAATGCACCCCACTTGAGGTGTTTCAATACCAATCGCGTGTAGAATTTCAATGCCATTTTCAATGATTTCTTGTTTGATGTCGACATCTGGATCGATGTTCATCGCGCCATCGCTCATCATCAATAACTTATGATACGTGGGTATTTCCATTAGGCTGGCATGGGATAGGCGATTGGGGGTTCTTAAACCATACTCACGGTCCAAAGCTGCTCTTAATATAACGGCGGTATCAACGTATCCCTTCATTAGGATATCCGCTTGACCACTACTGACCAGTTTAACCGCTGTTTCACAGGCTAAAAAAGGATCGCTAACATCAATGATGTCAAAGCCTTGATGGGAATACCCGATGGTTTTGAAGGTTTCTTTGATCAAGTGGGCATCACCAACTAAGATTGGATGAATGAGATTCTCATCTTTGGCCATGATGACCGCTTCTAAAACCGGTTCGTCATTAGCAACGGCGACAACAAGGCGTTTTGTTTCCAGTTTCTGCGCTTTTAGAACCAGTTCTTGCATGCTCTTAATCATGATTTATCCTCCCAATGATACTCTTTGTACGTCTCTTCATTTCTTAATACACGAAGCGCTCCAAATGTTAAAGCTTCCATTTCATCTTCTCCAGGATAGACAATGACCTGAGCAATGAAAGCGACATGATCTTTGATGTAATCGACCAAATAGTCATTGTAGGCTAAGCCTCCCGTTAAAATGATCGCATCCACGCGTCCTTTTAGAACAGCAGCGCCACTTCCAATTTCTTTGGAAATTTGATAGCACATCACGTCAAAAATAAACTTCGCGTGTGTGTCCCCTTTATTGATTCGGCTCATGATTTCTTGGCCATCGTTGGTGCCTAAATAAGCCACTAGACCCCCTTGACCGTAATTCTTCTTCTGGATTTCCTTTAACGTGTATTTTCCAGACAATGCCATCTTATATAGAGGGCCCATGGGAACAGAGCCGCTTCGCTCAGGTGACATCGGTCCATCACCATCTAACGCATTGTTCACATCGATAACACGACCATTTCGATGTACTCCGACACTAATACCGCCCCCTAAATGGGCAATGATCATGTTTAATGAATCGTATGGTTTGTTTAAGTCTTTAGCCGCCTTTAGGGCCACCGCTTTTTGATTTAAGGCGTGAAACAACGAGTCCCGTTTGATTTCAGGCATTCCTGTGTAACGTGCAATATCTTCCATCTCATCGACCGCAACAGGATCCACAATAAAAGAAGGAATGGCATAGGTATCTGCTATTTCCTTGGCAATCACACATCCTAAATTGGAAGCATGTTGTCCCCTTGGGGCTTTTTTAATGTAAGCAATCATGGCATCATTAACCCGATAAGTCCCACTGGGAATCGGTGCAAGCATGCCACCTCTGCCAACGACTGCACTTAGTTGATCCATTGGAATATTTGCTTCTTCCATGGCGTTTAGAATGGCTTGTTTTCTAAACTCATATTGATCAAAAATTTGATCAAATTGAGCAATTTCAGCCGCATCGTGTTTCACATTTGTTTTATAGACCAAAGTTTCATCCTTGAAAACGGCGATTTTGGTGGAGGTGGAACCTGGATTGATGGATAAAATGAGATAAGACATGTATTTTCTCTCTTTCTTAGAAATTAACCGACGGGTTTAAATGTGGAGGTGAAATGACGCAAAATAGGGGATTCATAATCAAAGACATAGCCTTTTAACTGGTCTTTTCGCTGATAAACCGCAATCACAGCATCCGCGATCACATCCATGTGACGATAAGTATAGGTTCTTCTTGGAATGGTCAAACGCATAAACTCATGTGGGCTTTCCATGTTTTGGTTGGTATCTGGGTCTCGACCAAGCAAGAGTGATCCAATTTCAACGGCGCGTACCCCTGCTTCTAAATAGAGTTCATTGGTCACCGCTAAAGCAGGAAACTGATCATAGGGAATGTGCGGAGCAAACCGTTTGCACTCCACAAATACCGCATGCCCTCCAATGGGATACTGGATAGGGACTCCGGCTTCCTTCAAACGCATGCCCAAATAACGGACTTGATCGATTCGATAGGCTAAGTAATGTTCATCCAATCCTTCCATGAGTCCTACAGCCAAGGCATCCATATCGCGTCCAGAAAGTCCACCATAAGTAGGAAACCCTTCATAGGGGACAACGTATGTCCGGCATCGGTTATAAAGGGCTTCATCGTCTTTAATCGCAATAATCCCGCCCATATTCACTAATCCGTCTTTTTTGGAACTCATCAAAAAGATATCGGCGTAACTGAACGCTTCTCTAGCAATATCTAGGATATCCATCGTGGCGTAGCCGGGTTCTCTTTGCTTAACAAAGAACGCATTCTCAGCGTATCGGGCTCCATCGATAATTTTCGGGATGCCGTAGGTTTCAGCAATTTTTTTAACAGCGCGCATGTTTTCCATGCTCACCGGTTGACCTCCCGCTGAATTGTTGGTAATCGTCATGATGATACCCGCAATGTTTTCTTTGCCTTTTTCCAAAATAATGGCTTCTAGTTTTTTTACATCAAAATTCCCTTTGAAAGGGTCTTCAGACTCAATATCAAAACAGGATTCAACCACACAATCAATGGCTCGAGCACCTGCCAATTCGACGTGAGCTCGTGTGGTATCAAAGTGGATGTTGGAAATAAAAAACATGCCGGGTTTTTTGACAAGTTGCGGCAAGACCACTTTTTCAGCGCCTCTTCCTTGATGAACCGGAATGAAATACGCATAACGGGTGATGGTTTTGACAGCAGCTTCTAGCCGATAAAAACTTTTACTGCCAGCATAGGCTTCGTCTCCAATCATCATCGCTGCCCATTGTTCTTGACTCATCGCACCGGTTCCAGAATCGGTTAATAAATCAATATAGACATCGTCGCTTTTCAAAGAAAAAGGGTTAAACCCAGCATTTTTTAAATAGGTTACGCGTTGTTCTTTGGTGGTCTGTCTAATCGGCTCAACCATTTTAATACGAAAGGGTTCAGCCATGTAGGATTTGCTCATTGTGTGCCTCCAGCGTTAAGATACTTCTATTATACATAATAGATTGGAAAAAATAAACCCTAAATGTAAGCGCTTTTTTAGTTTTTTCCAAATCCTCTTAAATCCTATCTCATGTTACAATGAAAGTAACGATGAAATTCGAGGAGATGAATCATGGATATAAAGGAAAAAGCGTTAAGTCTGCATACTAAACTCAAAGGAAAAATTGAAGTGGTTTCTAGAGGATCGTTAACCACACAAGAGGATTTAGCGTTGCTATATTCTCCCGGTGTCGCTTCTCCTTGTCTTGAAATCCATAAGAATCCAGACTTAAGTTACCAATATACAAGACGCCATAACTTAATAGCGGTTATCACAGATGGCACGGCTGTCTTGGGTCTGGGTGATATTGGACCGCTTGCAGCGATGCCAGTCATGGAAGGGAAGGCCATTTTATTCAAAAGATTGGCTGATGTGGACGCATTTCCTCTTTCGATTGCCTCAAAAAGTGTGGATGAAATTGTCCATACGATTAAACTTTTAGAAAACAGTTTTGGTGGAATCAATCTAGAAGATATCAGCGCACCACGCTGTTTTGAAATTGAAAAAAGACTTAAAGAAACGTGTGGAATTCCGATTTTCCATGATGACCAACATGGGACCGCAATTGTGGTCACTGCTGCTTTAATCAACAGCATAAAGCGGGTCAACAAAACAATGGATACGCTTAAAATCGTTGTTAATGGGGCTGGAGCTGCTGGAACAGCAATAACCACGTTTTTGCTTGAGATTGGTGTCCATGATGTGACGGTTTGTGACCGGTTTGGCATCTTGAATGCAAATGACCCCTCCTTGTCTATGAGTCATCATGCGTTGGCCCTAAAAACAAACCCAAGGGATTTAAAAGGATCGTTATTGAACGCCTGCAAAGGGGCAGATGTTTTAATTGGGGTATCTGCTGAAGGAGCATTCCATCCAAACATGATTGAAGTCATGAATCATCAACCGATTGTTTTCGCTTTAGCCAATCCGATTCCTGAAATATTGCCTGAAGAAGCTTATGCTGCGGGTGCGGTCATCGTTGGGACCGGCAGTTCTCGATATCCCAATCAGATTAACAATGTGCTTGCGTTTCCTGGGGTATTCAGAGGAACATTGGATAGCCATTCCAAAGCCATCTCCAAACCCATGATGTTTGCAGCTGCACAAGCGATTGCTTCATGTGTTCAAAAAGATGAACTGGAACAAGGAATCGTTATCCCTAAAGCGCTTGACAAACAGGTACATCAAGCAGTAGCTGCCGCGGTGTATCTAAAGGCTTTAGAAGAAAACCATCCGAAGACTCACCCATAAAAAAAAGAGGGAGGATAGATAAAGTTTGATTTCTATCCTTCTCTTTTTTATTGTTAACTAAACGAGTCAAAGAAAATATTGGGTTGTTTCATCTGATGTTTATACAACACTTTGATGCAGGCATTAATCATACCGGGTGAACCGCATAGGTAAGCTTCTGCTTCGGATAAATCACCCGAATGACGGTCAACAACATCCGTTATTAAACCGACCTCACCGTCCCACTGATCTTCAGGTAGTGGTTCACTCAATGCAGGAATATACTGAAAATTAGGAAACTCCTTTTCTAATGCTCTAAACTCCTCTGTGTAGTAGAGGTCTTTTTTTGATTTGGCTCCAAAAAAGTATTTAACCTTTCTGGGCATGCCCATATCTTTTAAGACATATAAGATGGAGCGAATCGGCGCTTTTCCTGAACCCCCAGCAATACAAACAATATCCCGATCCGAGTTTTCCTGAAGATAAAAGTCGCCGTAAGGACCGGTAATGACGATTTTATCTTTCAGGCGCATCGCTTTGTGAACGAAAGTCGTTGCTTGACCGTTTGGAACTAACCGGATAATAAACTCAAGTTCGCTTGCGTTTTTCGGATGCGAAGCAATGGAATACGCTCGAATAATATCGATTCCAGGAACTTTAATTTGGGCGTATTGACCGGGTTTAAACGGCATAGTCTCTGGCTCAATTAACTTGAATCGCACCAATTTGATATCGTAAGTCAGCGTTTCAATCGAAACAACTTGGGCTTTAAACTCTTGTGCGGAAAGTAAGTCTTTGGGAATCGCAATCCTTAGATTGTCTTTGACCTTAACTTGACACGATAAGCGAATGCCATCTCTTTGTTCTTGTGGACTTAAGAAGGGGAGTTCAGTCGGACGAATCTCAGGTCCTCCCTCAATCAGTTTAAATTTGCAAAACCCACACGTTGCTTTCCCGCCGCAAGCCGAAGGAATGAAAATCTTATGTTCCGATAAAACATTCAATAAGGAATCATCTGAGGTAACAGGAATCACTTGTTCATCGTTGATGATGATTTGTTTTTCTTTGGCTCCGCCTAAGAGGTGTTCAACCAAAATAAGGATTAAGGCAATCATCAATAAGACACCGATTAAAATGAGGATTAAAAAATAGTTCATGATAGATCCTCCTTAAGTTAAATGTTCGCGATGCCGGTGAATCCCATGAAGGCTAAAGCAAGGATTCCTAAAATGATGAAAACAATCCCTTTTCCTCTCAACCCTCTTGGCACATCGCTGTGTTTAACCATTTTTTCACGAATGGCAGACAGCAACACGATGGCTAAAGCCCACCCAACGGATGAACCGAAGGCAAAAACGGTGGTTTGTCCAAAATTATAGTTGCGGTTAACAAAGAACAACGAAACCGCCAAAACCACACAGTTAACGGTAATCAGGGGAAGAAAAATGCCAAATGCATTATACAATTTAGGGAAAAATTTCTCAATGAAAATCTCCAAAATCTGAACGGTTGCTGCAATGGTAATGATAAAGATTAAGATTGCAATATTTTGGGTTTGGGTTGCAACAAGCAGTTGGTAAATGGGCCAGTTGATGATGGCCGTTACCGTGACCACTAAAATGACCGCTAACCCCATTCCTTTTGCGTTTTTGACACTGGTTGAAATGGCAATCAATGGGCACATCCCAAGGATATAAACCAAAGCAATATTATGGTTTAGGATGGAAGCTAATAGCAATTCTAACAATTGACTCATGATGTTACCCCTTCTTCCTCATAATATCTAGACCATTCCCTAAAGGCCCAAATAAACAAGCCCAGTACGAAGAAGCCTCCTGGTGCCATGGTCATGACCACCCACCTTGGGAAGGTGTCTGGCATGATTGGCATGTTCAAGATGGAACCGAAAGCCAACAGCTCACGAATGATTGAGATGGTCACCAAGACAAACGTGTATCCCATGCCTGCAGCAAACCCATCCACTAACGAATACTTAACCGGATTTTTTACAGCGAAAGCTTCAGCACGTCCCATGACAATGCAGTTGGTGATGATTAACCCCACATACGCACCTAACTGAGAGGCCAGTGAAGGAAAATATGCTTGTAAAAACATTTGGACCATGATGACGAACGTTGAGATTACCACCATGTAAGTGACCATTCTAAGCTTGGATGGGACAAACCGTCTAATACTAGAAATAACGGCCGAGGAAGCCATGATGACAAAGGTAACACCTAATCCCATGGCAATGGCGTTTTCAACACGATTGGTAACCGCTAATGCGGAGCAAATGCCTAAAACCGCTATCACGATAGGATTGTTTTTAGAAATACCGTCTTTGAGAATATTAAACCATTTCTTATAACGCAAGCGAACAATGTTCATCGTCTAATCCTCCCTCATGTTTTGCCATGCATCCCAATGCTGCTCATACGCATTGTTTAGCAAGATTTGGAATCGTTCCGATGTTCGAGTTCCACCCGTTATGGTGTCCACATCACGATTGGGATCTTGAGGCGTTTTGGTAATGACAATTGCCATCCATTTTCCTACGAACTTGTTTAGATAGTTTCGCTCGGCAACCACACCGCCTAATCCAGGTGTTTCTTGTTGTTCTAAGATGGTGATGCGTCTAATGGTTTTAAAATCATTTTCAAGAGTGATCACTCCCCGAATAGGACCCCAGACACCATCGCCCAAAAACTCAAAGGCAACACGATCAGTTCCTTTATCGATGTAGAAGGTTAGCCCATCTGGTGTCTGAATTAAGGTGACACTTTCAGCGAAAACATCATGGATGTTGTTGAATGTATACGGAATGTCAAACCCTTCTAAAATACTGGATTTCAGTAACGCTTGTTCATTGGCTGAAATACGATCTTTGGTCAGCACATCCATCCCGATGAGAGCAATGGATGTCAATAACCCCAAAACGATGACAAAAACAATCATTTTAATGGATCTATTCATGGGTTACCTCCTTAACTTCTATGGCTTTATCTAAATCGAGGAGCGGTGAAATCGCACTCATAATAATGATACTGAAGGTGACACCTTCAGGAAAGGTAGCAAAATGACGAATAAGGACGGTTAGGAAGCCTAAACCGATTCCATAAATGAATTTCGCACGATTGGATTTGGGGATGATAGCAGAATCTCCGGCGATGAAAATTGCTCCAAACAGTAGACCTCCCACCAACAAAGAGAGGATTGGATCTCTAAATGTGTCTGGCCAAACCAGATGACCAATCCCTGTAAACACAAAGACAGAACCGATATAAGTCACAGGGGCTTTCCAATCAATCACACGCATGATAAACAAAAATGAACCTAAAAGGAGAATTCCCAATCGGAACGTTTCACCAAGGGTCCCTGGAGCTCCTCCTAAGAGCAATTGTTGCCATGAGACATCCAATGTTTGCCCTCGATTTAACTGCATCAACGGTGTAGCCCCAGTCACTAAATCAGACGAAGGAATCGGCCATTGGATGGCTGTAATAAACGAAGGGAAAGAAATGTATGCAAACAAAATCCCTACCAATGATGGAGGAAAGATATACTTTCCTGATCCCCCGAAGATAAGTTTTCCAAAAACAACACCAAATGCGGATGCGATTAAAGCAAGCCACCAAGGTGCGTTAGGCGGCAAGAGCAACACGATTAATAGTGGATGAACCATCCAAGCATAATCAAGAGGTTTTTTTCTGATTTTTGAAAAGAGGAACTCAAAAGGAAGTGCGCCTAAAAAAGAGACCAAGAGAAGCACGAAAACATTCATGCCAAAAAAAGAAATGGCCAATACGACTAAAACAAGAAGTGTGGCTGTGTAAAGCAATGTGTTTCGAAGTGTTAGTTTGTCCATAACCGTGGATTCACCGCTTTCTTATTAATAACGATTCATTCAATATTCTATTTAATTATAGCATTTATGTTGGTTAATAACAAAAATGAAGCATTCAACATGCTTCATTTGTGACTAGAACTCGACAGCTATTGCGTCAATTTCGATATCAACATCTTTGGGAAGTCTTGAAACCCCAATCGCAGCACGTGCGGGTTTGTGATCACCAAAGAATGTTTGGTAGGCTTCGTTCATCTCAGAAAATTGCGTTAAATCTGTCATGAAGACACCACAGCGGACAATGTTTTCTTTTTTTAACCCCGCCGCTTCTACAATGGCTAAAATGTTGGTTAGGCATTGACGGGTTTGATCACCAATACGATTCGATGTTAAAGTCATGGTCTTTGGATCAAATGGCAGTTGACCTGAAACATAGAGGGTTTTATTGACTAAAACGCCTTGGCTATACGCACCAACCGCTTTTGGTGCTTGCTCTGTGACAATCATTTTCATGGGGGTCTCCTGTTCCTTTCTTATTTTTACTGACTGGCTTTAATCATCAGTTCAGTCAATTTGGAAACAAACTCGTTGGGGTTTTCAATCGGCAACCCCTCAATCAACAACGCTTGATGATACAACAACGTTGCGTAGTCGGCAATGCCTTTCGGTTCTTTATCATAGGTCTTTTTTAAAGCTGAGAATAAGGGATGCTCTGGGTTGATTTCCAAGATTCTTTCGGCTTTGACATCTTGACCTTGAGGAAGTGATTTGAGAACTTTCTCCATTTCAAGACTCAGCCCTTCTTCGGATACCAAGCATACAGGTGATTCCTCAAGACGACCCGTAAGTCGAATGTCCTTCACTTTATCTTTTAGCGCTTTTTTAAGCGCTTTTAGCAAATCTTTGTTTTCCTTTTCTTTGGCTTTAAGTTCTTTCTTCTGATCTTCACCTACTAAATCCGTTTCGCCTTGCTGGATGGATTTAAAGGGAACATCCTGATAATTTTGCAACACTTGAATCATGAATTCATCAATCTCTTCTGTGAGCAATAACACTTCGTAATTGCGTTTTTTCATGATATCCATTTGTGGCAACATCATGATGGATGATTTGGATTTACCTGTCGCATAATAGATGGCTTTTTGTTCTTCAGGCTTTCGTTCGAGATACTCTTTAAATGTGATATATTCGTCCGACTTATTCGTCTTATAAAGAATGAGATCTTGCAGCTTTTCTTTATTCATGCCAAACATTTCATAAATGCCATATTTTAAGGATGTTTTATAGGCATCGTAAAAAAGGACATACTGCTCCCTTTCATGGATAAGCATTTGCTCAAGTTCACTTTTGATTTTCTTTTCAATATGGGATGCTATTTTTTTCAGTTGACGGTCTTGTTGAAGCATCTCTCTTGAGATGTTAAGTGAAATATCGTCTGAATCCACAAGCCCTTTGACAAACTTGAAATAATCGGGAAGCATGTCTTTGTTCTTATCTTGAATGAATACCCCGCGAGAATAGAGTTGAAGCCCTTTCTCGTATTTTTCGGAGTAAAAATCATACGGTGCTTTCTTCGGGATGAACAACAATGCTTGGTAAGTAAGCATTCCTTCAACTTCGGTGTGAATGACTTTAATTGGATCTTCAAAGTCGTGAAACTGTTGTTTATAAAAATCATTCATCTCTTCGGGTTTTACGTCGTTTTTTGAGCGTTTCCAGATAGGCACCATTTGATTAATGGTTTCCGTCACGTTCTTCTTTTCATCGTTTTCTATTTTTTCGACGATCATGTTAATCGGATAACGAACGTAGTTGCTGTATTTTTTCACTAACGAACGGATTTCATAGGTGTTAACAAACTTAGAAAAATCCTCTTCGTTTTCTTGATCATCATCGCGCAATTGTAAAATGATGGTGGTTCCTAAACGATCCCGCTCGATTGGTTCGATGGTGTAGGAGTCCTCTCCTTGTGAGATCCATCGGTATCCCGTTTCGCTAAACGGAGAGCGTGTTTCTACTCGAACCTCTTTCGAAACCATAAACGCGCTGTAAAATCCGACACCAAACTGACCAATAATGGAAAGGTCTTTGTTTTCAATTTGATCCATAAAGGCTTTGGAACCGCTTTGTGCAATGGTTCCCAAATTTTCGATGAGTTCTTTTTCTGTGAATCCAATACCATTATCCGCAATGATGAGCGTTCGATCGTTTGCATTAGGTGTAATCCAAATCTCGTAATGCTCTGCTGGAATTTCTTGATGCGTTAAGGATAGATAATGTCTTTTATCAATCGCATCGCTGGCATTTGATATCAGTTCTCTTAGAAAGATTTCTTTTTGGGTATAAATCGAATGCGTCATCAAATGCAATAGTTTCTTGGATTCTGTTTTAAATGAATGTTTCTTTGCCATGTTATCGCCTCCACTATACATTGTAATCATACACGGTCATTTGGTCAAGTCATAGGAAAAGAAAAAGGACGATATGCTCGTCCTATGGGAATTAAATCGCGCATTTCTCGTAATCGCATTCGTTGTTGTTGCAGTGGATGCATCCTTGCTTTTTCACAAGCACATCTCCGCATAGCGGACACAACTCTTTAGCGATTTTTTCAGGAACATACCCGGTATTAGATACATGGATAGTGGTCACGTATTCTTTAACCGATTGGGTGTTTTTATCCACCCATTTTTCTTCGATTGTGATGACCGGTGGGGTGGCTGGATTAAGGTCTTCGGTCGATTCATTAATTCCAGCTAAAATCCCAATTTTGGCACAACGATCTCGGAAAACGGTTGCTCCTTTGAACCCCAACTTCCAAGCGGTCACATAGATGTTTTCCACATCGGAAACACTGGCACTATTCGGTAAATTAAAGGTTGAACTGATGGCAGTATCAACGTATTTTTGGATGGTCGCTTGAACCAATGCACGATCCATGAAATCGATATTTTGTGAAGTGATAAGGGCCCATTCAGGCAATTTTTCAGGTTCAACACCCATTGCCTTAGCCAATGCAAGAGGGGTTTTTTCCCAAACAGTTATGACTTTTTCGTCTTCAAAAATGGAAACAATTCTTCGCGTATAATTAATCTGGAAAAACGGCTCAACGCCCCCGCTCACACCAAAAATATTGGAAATGGAGCCTGTGGGTGCAATCGATAGCAAACGGGAGTTACGCATCCCATAAGCTTTGACCCATTCATCGGTTTCTGGGTCAATGGCTGTTTGATAGAAACTTGATTTTGAAATCTTCTCATAGTCGAATTTTGGGAATACTCCGAGTTCTTTTGCACGAAGTGCACTGGCTTTAGTAGCGGTGTTGATCATGCGTCTCATCAAACCGTCTAAAAAATCTAAAAACGGTTTAGATCCATAAGGCAGACGCATGGATAAGGCGACATCGGCTAGTCCCATGACACCCAGACCCACTTCACGGTATAGTCTAACGTGTTCGCGTTGCTCTTCTAATGCATGACGGTCACCTAGCATTGTCAATAACTCATCAAGTGCATGAATCATTTCAGTAACGACGAAATCGAAACGATCAAAATCATAATAAGCATTTTCAGTAAAAGCATTTCGAACAAAAGCATTCAAATTGACCGAACCCAGGTTACATGAACCATGGGGCATTAACGGTTGTTCACCGCATGGATTGGTGGCGGTAAACTTAACTTCTGGATATTCCGAGAGGAAATGGTAATGGTTCATGTGGTCAATAAACATGATGCCTGGGTCTCCCATGGTATGCGCTGCATAACCGACCAAAGAAAGAAGGTCACGGGCTTTCATTTTCTTTTCAACCAATTGATATGGGGTTTCAAAGCGCATGGTCCACCAGGCATTATCCATAACTGCGTTCATGAAATCGTCCGTGATCGCAATCGAGATGTTGGCTCCATTGACTTTGCTTAAGTCAAGTTTAGTCGTAACAAAATCGATGATATCAGGGTGATCCACGTTAAGCACGAGCATCAAGGCGCCCCTACGGTTATCTTGTTGGGTATTTAATGTGGTATGTGAGTATTTTTCTGCGAAAACCATCACACCGGGTGTGGTGTTCGATGAGTTGTTCACTTTTGCGCCTTTAGGACGGATTTTGGATAAGTTCATGCCTTGTCCACCACCGTAGCTATAGGTTCGTGCAATCTGATAATCAACTTTATAAATCGATTCAAGACTATCTTCAGGGTCTTGAACAACGTAGCAGTTGCTTCCAGTAATGTTGCCATCGCGTCCAATGGCGTAGAGGTTTCTACCGCCGAAAATGGCTTCTTTTCGTCTTAAAATCTTTTCTAAAGACGATCTTCCTAAAGAAATGCGTTTAATTAATCCTCGCTTAGTTTCGTTAGGCAATAGGTATTTGCTCAAAATCAAATCTTGACGTTCATCGTTATCCGACCAAGGATTTTCACGATCATTCTTTTGCTTTTCTCGGTATTTGATATACGACTTAGCGGCCTCATATTGCTTTTTCTTCATCAAGTAGAGTTCAACATCGTCTTGTATCGTCTCAATGCTGATTTCACCGGATTTGCGGTATGGCTTTGTGATTTCCTCGGCTTGCTTTAAGCATTCCTCATCGCTCATGTTAACGAAAACGCTTTGATACGCTTTTTGCATGGCATGGGCGATTTTTTGAATATCAAAAGGCTCTTTAGATCCATTTCTTTTTACGACAAACACACTATCCACCTCTTTATTTTTTTCGATCCATGTGTGCGTTATCACACAATGGTTATGTGTATTATAAACCTTTTTTGATGTGAATTCAATAAATAAATTCCAGCTTTATTCATGCATTTCTGATACGTAGTATCAAGCATAAACAAAAAACGGCTTTAACAAGTCTTTTTCTTGTTACAGCCGTCATGTAAATTTTTTTAATTTTACCAATGGTTTGTGACTTTCTCTGCAAACCCGAGCATGCGATTTATTGTTACTTTTCGACCATCGGATAGCGTAAAGGTTCCATCGAAATAACCAAACACTTGATGTTGGATCGATTTAAGCAAAATGAAACTCGCTTTGGAATGCCGATCAAGCAGGGGTTCAAATTGAAGATCAATGGTTTTCGATTGAGAATAAATCCGCCATGGAGACATGTAATCATCACGACCCTTTATTTGAGGAATATCAAAAACAACATCTTCAAACTTAAAAGTTTCATCATTGACAAAAAGCATGTTTTCAGTTGCCTTTTGTGTGTTCCCAAAACCATACCCTAAATTAAATCCAATCCTTTGCCCATTTTGAATCCCACTTAGCGAAGACCAATACCAGGTGTTTTTATAGGTCCAAACCCCTCTTCCCCAGTCCAATACGCCGTAACTGTTGTCCATTTGGTATGTTTTTTCGCCTATTTTTACCTGCCCTGTCGCTTTTAGTAAATTGATTTTTTGATTGTAATAAAAATGTGTGGGTTTGTTAAATGGGGTCGCAATAACCATCGAGTCACGAACAGTAGGTGTTAAGATAACATCGATAAGCATCGCTTCTTTTTGATGAAAGGACTGTATTAAGGCCTTGATCTTTCGTTCTGTTTGATTGATTTCTATCGCGATTTGATGGTTTTTAAGATGGACCCGAACATCGCCTTTTTGTGAGGACTCCGGAAGATTGAGTTTGCCCCTAGGAAAAAAACCCATTTGTGTTGATGTCTGTTCTTTTTTTTGATCGAAATCAAAGAATGTGGCCGATGTTAACCATAGATAGTCGTTATCCGCCACCGTCAAGGCGAACCCATAGGAGGCATTTCCTACGTAATAATAATCCCACTCTTTGATTCTCATCCCTTTAACAGCGATGTCACTTCTACGATAATCTTTGACCAACTGCGTTGAATAACCCGCTTCAATGAGGTGGCCATTGTGGTCCAACAATGGACCTTTACTGAGTTGATGCTGCATGGTTTAGATTCCTCCTCTTTCTCCTTCTATTGTACGCTATATTTTGGATTTTCGTCTTTTCAATATGACGTCTAAAAGGTATAATACCCTTGAGGTATCTCATGAAAAACTATGCCGTTGCTATTACAGATTTGGTATCTTTACTCTACCGTTCGGGTGATTTAACCTCCGATACTTTTCAAAATGTCAAAATGCCTGAAGGCACTAAAGCTCACCAAATCCATCAAAGTCAATACCTTGAACGTGACCAAAAGGAAGTGTTTTTGTCCGGATTATGGACCCATGGCGATTCCAATGTGGTTGTTTCAGGTCGGTTAGATGGCCTTCTCTTCAGGAATAACGCTTGGGTAATTGAGGAAATCAAAAGCACGCGTAAAAACATTTATGATCCCTTTTTTGAGCCAAAAAAAGAACACGAAGCCCAATTAAAACTTTATGCCTATCTTTACATGGTTGTCCATAATAAAGAAGATATTAAAGGACGACTGACCTATGTGCAAATCCATGATGGCACCACCCGATCGTTTGATGAAGATTTTGACCTAGTCGTGCTTAAACCTTTTTTTGAAGCCTCAATCGAGGGTTATCTAAAATGGATGGCTTTTATTGAAAATCACCGCCAATCTTTTCATGCTACGTTAAAAACATTGGTTTTTCCCTTTGATCAATACCGTCGTGGACAGCGGGAGATGATGTCCGCAGTTTACCAAAACATGATGGAATCTGGGGTTCTTTACACCATCGCACCCACCGGCATTGGAAAAACCATGGCCGCTTTGTTTTCAACATTGAAATCGATTCACCGTGATCAAGAAAAAGTGTTTTATCTCACGGCTAAGACTCAAGGTAAACAAGTCGCTTTGGATTGCATGAACATGCTCGTTGAAGCTGGCTTGGCAGCAAAAACCATTGAGATTACCTCAAAAGATACTCTATGTTTCTTGCCGAAACGAGAATGCGATCCTGAAAAGTGTCTTTATGCAAAAGGATTCTTTGACCGGCTTAACGAAGCAACATTTGATCTTTTGAATCATGAAACCTTCATCTCACGCGATGTCTTGATTTCCTATGCGTTGAAACATCAAATTTGTCCATTCGAATTCAGCTTAGATATCGCGTTGTTTGCTGATGTCATCATCTTGGATTATAATTATGTTTTCGATCCTAAGGTGCGACTCATTCGGTTTTTTGATGACACACCTTTTCAACCCAAGTTGTTAGTTGATGAAGCCCACAACATGGTTTCTCGCTCAAGGGACATGTATTCAGCTTCCCTTCATTATGCAGATTTTATTGAACTGAGAAAAGCAGCAAACAAGTTGAAGCCCTCGATTCGTCATGGAATCAAAAAAGTCTTGGATGCCTTTGATGCGCTTCTTGTTCCTTTTCAACCTCCTTTTCAAGAGATATCGACATTAGACGATACCTTTATCGAAAAGATAGAGTTCCTCATGAAAAAAATTGAACATGCTCTGAGAGAAAACCCTACTTACTCTAGAAAGTCCGATATCATGGAAATGTATTTAGACATGCTTGCTTTTATGAAAATCAAGCAGTTTTATGGACCAACCTACGTGACCAATCTTGAGCAAACCGATGATTCGGTCAAGTTGGTGCTTCAATGTTTAGATGCCAGTCAGTTTATCCTTGATACACTAAAAGAGAAAACAAAAGGAAGCGTCTTCTTTAGTGCAACCCTTTATCCGATTGAGTATTATATGACCTTGATTTCCCAAGGGTATGGCGAAACTTTGAAAATTCGTTCACCTTTTCCAAAGGATAACTTAAAGTTGATTATGTTTGATGCCATCTCAACCCGCTTCACAGATCGCGCAAAATCCATTGAAGATGTGGTCGCTATCATTGTTAGCGTTGTTGAGGCTAAAAAGGGGAACTATATTGCCTTCTTCCCTTCTTACCAGTATTTAAATCAAGTGTTTAATGCCTTACCTGATGCTTTAGATGTTGATCTCATCATCCAAGAAAGCAACATGGATCTCAAAGTTCGCCATGACATAATGTCACAGTTCAAAAAGCAAACCAACAAAAGTCAACTGGCTGGGTTTGTCATGGGGGGCATGTTTAGTGAGGGCATAGATTATTTAGGGGATATGTTGCATGGGGTCATCGTTGTTGGAGTCGGTTTACCGATGATTCATCCCGCCAACGATCAGCTAAAGGCTTATTATCAAGAGAAGTTCAATCATGGTTTTGACTATGCATACACTTATCCCGGAATGAACAAAGTGATTCAAGCTGTGGGACGTGTCATTCGAAGTGCGCAAGACCGTGGGGTTGCTGTTTTAATTGATGACCGTTTTTTGGAAAAACGTTACCGAGCTTTGTATCCCAAGGAATGGCACAAAGTCGATGTCATGAAAGACCCTAAACACCTCAAAGCCCGCTTGTTGGACTTTTGGAAATAACGTGTTGATGGTATTAAAAAACCCCTAAACTGGGGTTTTTTGTGTCAAAAGCCACTGAATGTGATTAAAAAGGAAGGCAAGAAACTCTGGCTTATCCATATCCATTTGCCGATGGACAAATTGCATCAAAAGACCCGATGTGAACGCCTTAATCAAGTTGGATAAGTACGGACTTTGATTATGGATCACAAGTGTCTTTTCTTCAATCCCTTTCATAAAAATCATGTGAAATCGTTCGTCCATCTTGTTTTGCATGTTTTTCATGGTCTCATGCATGCAAGAAGGCATTTTCATCCACTCCACTTTCGAGCTGCTCATAATCGCATCCATGATTTGTGAAGCCTCTAACGTTATATCCACGATTCTTGTGAATTGTTCGATGAACATGCCATAATACGATGTTTCACGTAGAGGTTCTAATAACCGTGCTTCGTATTCGTCAAAGAGGGCACGATAGGTGGTTTCAATCAATTCTTCTTTACTTGAGAAATACTCATATAAAGTGCTTTTAGCAATATCCACAGCGTGCGCAATTTGGCTTAAAGAGACTTGATGAACCGTTCCGCCTTTGATGTGTTCAACCATAACGTTTAGGATTCGTTCTTTGGTTGTCATACGTTTGAACTCTCTTTCTTAATGGCTTTTCGATTGAAAAGCGCATAAAGTGTTGGAACAACAATCAACGTCAACAATGTTCCGTAAATAAGACCTCCGATAGAAGTGATGGCCATGGGTTGAAGCAACTCAGAACCTTCACCAAACCCTAAAGCTAAGGTGAGAAGGGCCAGTATCGTGGTTAATGCGGTCATCAATATTGGTCTCAGTCGTGTTTGCCCGGCTTCAATGATGGCATCAACGATAGGTACTCCTTGTTCCCTTAATTTGTTGATGTAGTCAATCAAGACAATGCCATTATTCACGACAACACCAATCAAGATGATGAGCCCCATGACTGCAACGATACTTAAATGGGCATCAACAACCCAAAGAGCGAGCATGCCCCCTGTAAACGCAAGTGGAATCGTGCCTAAGATAATAAGGGGATAAATTAAAGATTGAAACTGGATAGCCATCACCATATAGACCAGTAAAATGGCAACAATCGCGGCCAACGAAAGTTCACTAATAGCTTGCATAATGTCTTCGTTTTCTCCTTGATAGGTGACGGAGTATCCTGAGCCATACGCTTGAAAGGTTTCACTTGAAAGGTACTGGTCAACCAAACGATTAACTTCTTGCGTGACCAAGGTTACGTTGTATCCACGTTCGACTTGCGCTGTCACATTGAAGTATCTCGAAGAACCATCGGTCAAGATGGTTGCAAAACCGGTAATCTTTTCGATGGTTGCAACCGATTGATCCGAATCCGAAGAATAAAGAGGGGCTACTACTTGTTTAGAGAGTGCATTTGGACCCGCTGGCATCATGCCAAGAAATACCATTGGATTGAAAACAATGACCTCATCCACGATTTCTAACCCTGGGTTTAACACAAACTGGATGGGTGTTCCTTCAACGTAGTTTGGCAGCATGATGTTTAAGACGTAGATGCCTTGATTGGAAGATGCCATATAGTCATCCACGCGTTTCGCTGTTTGAGCATCGAATAACATGATTCCACTAAGGAAAGTTAGATAATCCCCGAAAGCATCAAAGGATATGGACCCGATGGTGTTTCCTTGAGGAATGTCTAATCCGTATCGAACACCATCAATCGTCATGGTTGTTTGGTTTTGAGCACCTAATGTTTGAAGACCGTAAAACAAATAACCCACTTGTTTTTGAACGTCTGCCGTGGTTAAACCATGCAGCATCGCTTGGTTTTTATCAACGGTTATCTTGACGTTATCAGCACCTTGATTGACGCCATTATCCGGTTTAACAACGCCTTCAACTTCTGAAATAATACTGACAATCTGATTGGCAATCGTTTCCATGGTCAATAAATTGTAACCGCTCACTTTGATGACAATCCCGCTTTGTTGACCAAAACCGGATGTACTATCTTGTGAACTAACCGACCATTCATTGATATCCTCAAATGCGAAATCGTCAAATCGTGTATAGTCAAAGGATTCTATCAAGTCTTGAATCTTTAAAGCAACCTCTTGTGTCGATAGCTGTCGGTTATCTTTGAGGTTAATCGTCATGGAAATCACATTTCCTGTGTTGGCCATCCCTCCAAACCCCATAAATCCACCTCCACCTATCGTGATGGAAATGGTATCGACATCGTCTAGTTGCATGATGTCTTCCGTCAATTGGTCAGAAAACTGTGCTTTGGAATCAAACGAGACAAACCGATTGGTTTCAATACTGACCCTGATGGTTCCTTCATCGGAACTTGGTAAGAAGATAAACCCCTTTTCAATCACAAGAACAGCTGATACCAGCAAAAGACCAACCACCAAGAGGAGTGTACGGTACTTTCTTTTTAATGTGAACCGAATGGCTTTGGCATAAAAGAACTTTGTTTTGCTTAAAATGGCCCCTTCTTTTTTGGGTTTGGCATCATCAAGCATTTTGGATGCCATAGAAGGCACCATGGTTAACGCGATAAGCAAACTGGATCCCAGTGCAAAAGCAATGGTATACGCCATGGCCATAAACACATCCGCGACTAACCCTTCGATAAACAAAATTGGCAAAAAGACAGCAGCGGTTGTAATGGTGGATGCTGTGATTGCTGAGGCCACTTGCTTTGACCCTTCAATGGCCGCTTCTATCTTCGTTTTTCCTTCATGAATCATTCGATAGATGTTTTCAATGACCACAATCGAATTGTCCACCAACATCCCGATGGCTAACGCGAGCCCTCCCATGGAAATGATGTTTAAACTGATGTTAGCAAAGTACATGAAAACAAAGGTTGCAATTACCGAAATCGGAATCGCTAATCCAACGATTAAGGTGGGCTTTATGTCTTTTAAGAAGAAAAACAAGATCAAAATAGCCAAAACCCCACCAATTAAGATGTTGCTAAGAACCGAATTGATTGAGGATTGTATGTATTCACCTTGGTTGAGCAAAACCGTGTATGAGGCGTTCGGATCGTTTTCAATGATTTCATCTAATCGGTCCATAATATGATCGACAACGGTTGTAATGGCGTAGTCGGATTGCTTTTGGAATGAAACTTGAATACCTAAAACCCCGTTGATTTTTGAATACGTGTTGGTTGAGGCGTTGATGTAGTTTAGCCCATTGGGTAAGATTAAATCGGAAAGGGATATAACCGATCCTTGATGCGTTAAAATCGGTAATGCCTCAATATCGGCCATTCGGCTAATCCGATCGCCAAGATAAAGCATTCTTAATTCGCCGTTATCTAACGCAACACCTATCAAACCGCCTACGTTTTGAGATTCAATAATGTCAAGCACCTCTTGATGGGTGATACCGAATGCACTCAACTGTTCTGGATCGAGCAACACTTGTAAGACCACATCGGCTTCACCGGTTAAACTGATATCAGCAACACCGGGAATGCTTTGCAATAGGATTTGTAAATCTTTATTAATCCATTCGGTGTTTCGAATAAGAATTTCTTCATCCGTTAAAACGTCATCGTATTCTCGAAAAAGGGTCACCGTCATCACCGGCAACATATCCGGTGAAATTCGAAGAATGCGAGTAGAACCCACACCTTCTGCAAAACGGGTGTTGTTTAATAATTCACGTAATTCAACAATGATCGAGTCCATATTGGACGACTCAGCAAACGTAATAATTGAGATTGCAAAATTTTCATTGGATCGCGAACTAACCTCTTTGAAGTTGCCAATGGTTGATACAGCAGATTCGATTCGTTTAGAAACTTCAACCTCCACTTCTTCAGGGGTTTTTCCTTCATATGTCGTAATGGTGACAACAAAAGGGAGATTGACTTCGGGAAACAACGTCAACGGCAATCGGGTCAATGAAAAAACCCCTAACACAATGACAATCAAGATTCCCATTAAGACGGTAATGGGTTTTCTTACACTATATGAACTCATGATGACCTCCATGTTCAACCCCGACCGAACGGTCGGACGGTATGTCTATTATATCAAGTATAAAGGCCTCATTCAAGTTTATTGCATAAAAAAAGCGGTTAGACCGCTTAAACGTAAAAGTGATATCCGTCTTGGTTACAAATGAACGTTTTTAACGAATACGGATTGAAGAGAACCACTTCGGGAAACACATGGATGGATAACCATATCGCATCGTTATACGTGAACCGTTTGGCATCTAAAATCGTGAAACTTAAAACGCATTGATCGTTTTGAATAGCGAGAAACCTCAGTTCGTTTTTGGGATTCTCCTTAAATGCATGAATGGCTTTATCCCCTTTTATGATGTCTTTAAACGAACTTCTTTTTATGTATGCAGACAAGGATTTGATTTTTTTCTGCCGATCGATTTGATAGAAAGCTTTCCAATCTTGATAAAGATCATTTGAGGGTGTTTCGATATCTGAAATGAGCACGTTTTTTTGTTGAAAGTGTTCTAAGATTCGGTTGATTTTTTCGTGTTGGATGATGGTGGATGGTGTTTGCATGTATGTGACCTCCCTATTCGGTTTACATGCTTATTTTAAATCAACAGATGCTCATTATCCAGTGCGTATATGACCTAATTTAATCTGTTTTTGAATCGTCAAGATAATTCCAAGTGCAATCGATAGGTACGCAGCCATTAAGATGCGATATTGCTCAGGCAAAAGGAAAGTAATGGTGTGGGCTGGAATCCAGAAAAATGGGATGGTTTTGAAGATAACAAAAGAGACAAACGTTTGAAAATCAATATGGTTAATAACGGCTGACATCTTGACCAGTTTCATTTGGTTTAAGCGCCCTTGACCCAGTTCAATGTATTGATCGGTGATGCGATGAAAAAGCATAAATGAAGGAGCAAAAAAGAGGTTCATGATGGTGCTGATTAAAAGAGCAGTCAAAAGGGGTCCCAGTGCATCATGCCTTAAGGTCGGCAACAAACCAGACGTTTGGGCTGCGTTGACACCTTCAGCAAAAATCTTGAAGATAAAAACAAAGATCATGCCAAAAATACCCCAGAGTAGCGCCTTTAAATGTAGGCCTTGTGATCGGTATTGGCCTGTTTTAAAGCGATGAACCAACATCTCTCCAAGGGTAGCTAAATACGCCGTTTTAATGAATCCCATGCCATAAGGAAAGGCCACGGTTAACGAAACAAATAGACGGTGAGTGGTTGGCAACACGACAAAAAAACTAAAGACAAGAACGGCTACAAACCACAAAATATCGCTGATTTTCATTGAATCTCCTCCTTGGAAACAACTAAGTTGACAAAAACTTCAGTCAATGTGGGATCAAATTGTGTGCCTTTGTGTTTGATGAGTTGGTCAATAGCGTAATCTTTACCCGGTGCTTTTCGATAACTTCGGTCAGATGTCATGGCCTCATAAGCATCGCATATCCCAATAATTCTGGCGTAATAGGGAATATTTTCTCCTTTGAGTCCATGAGGGTAGCCTTTACCATCCCAACGCTCATGATGATACAAGGCTGAATCCGCCAAAGACGAATATTCATCGGCTGATCTTAAGATTTGATACCCATTATCTGAATGAGTTTTGATGACGGAGTATTCTTCATCGGTCAACTTCCCGTTCTTCTTTAAAATATGATCGGGTATGGAAATCTTACCAATATCATGAACAAGCCCAGCTAATTCAAGCTCTTTGATTTGATATTCTGGCATGTTTAAGGCTATACCCATCTGCTTACACAACCTACTGACACGGATGGAATGCACTTCTTCTTCTCTGTATTTATCGTTTAGTGTTTTTAAAATGGTGTGAATCGCTTTTCCTCTAGCACTCTTTCCTTCGTAAATTTTGATTTTATACATGTTGTTTTCGGCTCGTTTGACGACCTCGTGCATGGATTCTTCTTCTTTTGTTTTTATCGCAAACCCGGCTGATACAGAGATTTGAATATGTTTAATTTTCTTTTTTTCACACGATCCGATAATGCGTTGCTTGATGGCTTCGATGTCTGCTTTTTCCGTATTGGGCATGATGAGAACAAACTCATCCCCACCAATACGGCAAGCTACATCGTCTTGCCTTAGGTGTTCATTTATGGATTGAGCAACTTCCATCAAAGCAAGATCCCCCATGTCATGACCGTACGCATCGTTTAGCAATTTAAGCCCATTTAAATCCATCATTAATATGCCTAATGGATAATACTGCGGGTGATCCAACTCCATGATTCGTGTTGAATAATACCGTCTATTCTTTAACCCTGTCAAGGCATCATGATGGCTATAGAACTCCAGTCGCTCTTCATACCGCATGCGTTGTGTGATATCGATGGACATTCCGGAGATCAAGACCGGTTGATGATCGACAATCAAAGAAACACGGGCTTTGCCCATCATCCACAACGGGTGTCCGTCCTTGTGTCGAATCCGATAGCTGGATTCACAATGAATGAAATCCCCTGAAACCATTTTTTCCATGTTTTCTTTTACAACGGGGTGATCATCCGGATGAACCAAGTTGAAAAATTTGGCTTGCGTAAACGGAAGCAGTTCTTCCAAATGATAACCAAGTTGATGTGCATAATGGTGATTGATTTCAAATAGACCTGTTCTTAGGTCAAATTCCCACGTCGCTGCTTGTGTGGCTTCAATGATGTTTTGAAGTTTTTGATGGCTTTCTTCAAG